>JANMQO010000168.1:0-15850 GCA_031370565.1 Chloroflexota bacterium | reverse complement strand
AGCGCCAGCTCGCCGGACCGCATGGATGGCGGCCACCGTCGGCGCAGACTCGCCCGCCAACAGTGCCACCCGATCGCCCCGACGGATGCCCAGGGCCGCCAACCGATGGGCGCCCCGGACTGCGACGCGATCGAGCTGTCGATAGGTCCAGTAAACCGCATCGTCGCTGACGGCCGGTCGGTCGGGCCAGGTTCGGGCGGCGGCGACGAGCGGATCGATCAGGGGCATCGGGGCAGCCTTGCCGGCCCTGCGCTCAGCCAACCCGATACCGCTCCACGGCGGCCTCGTCGATCGCCACGCCCAGCCCCGGACCTGATGCCAGCGTCAGGCGACCCTCGACCGGACGAAGATCGCCGAGCACCAGGTCGTCCGCCAGGAGCGCGACCGTGTCCAGCCCGTGAGCCGGCCCGCCGCCCGGCAGCAGTGCCGCCACGTGCAGCGCTGCGGCCAGGCCGACGCCCGTCTCGAACATGGTCGAGAGGACCGTCGGCACGCCATGCGCCTGGGCCAGCCGGGCGATCCGCACGGACTCGATCGGTCCACCCACCCGGGCCGGCTTGACAACCAGGACGTCCGCGGCGCGGGCGGCGAGGAGTCGCTCGGCAGCAGCCAGGTCCAGCACGGACTCGTCGGCCGCGATTGGGACCCGGGCGGCTCGGTGGACGCGACCGAGCGCCGCCAAACCGAGCTCGGGCGAGACCGGTTGCTCCACGTATTCGAGGTCGAGCCGCTGGTCGGCGAGAGCGCCCACATAGTCGACTGCCTGTTCCTCGGTCCAGGCGCCGTTGGCATCAAGCCGGAGCTGCACCGACGGCCCGACCGCGTCGCGGACTGCGCGCATCGATACGACGAGCGCGTCGGCCGATACGCCCGGGATCACTTTCAACTTGAGGCAGGTCGAACCCCGACCAACGGCCACGAGCGCCGCTCGGACCCGCTCGTCCGTGCTGTCGCCCCCGACCAGTGCATTGACCCGGACCGACGGCAGGATCGACGAAGACCAACCGGCGACGGGCAGGTGGAACGCACCCGGCACGCCCGGCACGCCCAACGCACCGGCGACTGACGGCCCTGAGGTGCCCGACGCGCCCTGGCTCTGTCGAGCGCCAGGCGATCCTTCGCCCGGTTGTCGATCGAGCCAGGCCTCGAGCTCCGCCGCAAGCGTTCGGCCGGCCGTGCGGGCCCGGAGGTCGAGCCCGGCAGTCGAGATCGCGGCGGCCAAGACTCGTGTCCCGGCGCGCGTCCCGGCTCGCGTCCCGGCTCGCGTCCCGGCCTGCCTCACGGAGATCGCATCGACCAGTCCTTCGGCCTCCGCCGCCTCCACCGCCTCCGCAACCTCGCGACCGACCAGTGCCCCAACCTCGAGCTCGGCCGCTGCCCAGATCGGTTGGTCCCAGGCGTCGTCAGCGGCCAACTCGCCCAGACCTTGCCGTCCGTCCGCATCGACCAGCACGACGAGCCCCAGCCGGCGCTCGGTCCAGTGCCGCTCGGCCGTCCGTAGCGGGGCCCGAAACGGGACGACGAGCCGGACCAGCCGCGCCGTCACGATCCGGCTCATCCGGGCCGTCCACCCAGTGCCAGTCCGGCCGCGAACAGGATCGCGAACACCAGCGACAGCCGGGCTGTGCCACGTAGCGCCGGGTTGAGCCGACGTGGGTCCACGCCGACCAGCACCGTGCGAAGGAGCGGCGTGAGGAGCGGCAGGGTGGCCAGCGGCAAGAGGATCGGCCGGCCGCTTGCCCCGGCCGCCAGGAGCGCGATCGGCGTCGCATACGCCAGTGCGACCAACCCGAGGTACTCGACCGTTGACCCTCGCGCCCCGATCCGGGTTGCCAGGGTCCGCTTGCCGGCTGCCAGGTCCGTGGCGATGTCGCGCAGGTTGTTCAGGACCAGGATCCCGCTGACGATCGCCCCGACCGGAACCGCCGCGGCAAACGCCAGCGGTTCCCAGGCGCCCGTCTGCAGGTACGTCGTGCCGGTCACGCCGACGAAGCCGAAGAAGGCGAACACGAAAACTTCGCCCAGACCGTGATAGCCATACGGCCACGGACCACCCGTGTAGGCGACCGCACTGACCACGGCCAGGGCGCCCAACAGGAGCAGGATGGGGCCGCCGATCGCGACCAGGCCCAGGCCAACCATGCCGGCCGCGCCGAGGACGAGGCCGATCCCGACGGCCAGGTCACGCTCGCGCAGCAGGCCCATTGCCGCCGCCCTGGGTGGCCCCAGCCGGTCCGCTGTGTCGGCGCCGGCGCGGAAATCGAACAGGTCGTTGGCGAGGTTGGCGGCCACCTGCAGGAGCAGCGCCACAACCACGCAGCCGATCGCCGGAAGCGGCCGGAAGACGCCCTCGCGAGCCGCCACGCCGAGCCCCACCAGGACGGGCGCCAGCGCCGCGGGAAGAGTGGCGGGCCGAGCCGCCATCCGCCATGCCGCCAGGGCCGATCGACGCGGTGCTCCGTTCGGCATCAGCTCGTCCGGGCAGTGACGGTGCGCTGGGTGCGGCGGGTGCGGCCGGGGCGGTCACGGACGCCGGCGAGGACGCGGCAGCGGCGGAGGCAGCCGCAACGTCGGTGACCTCGGTCGCTGTGGCTCATGGCCGGCGCGGGAAGCGACGGTAGTCGGGCGCGCGCTTCTCCAGGAAAGCCCGGCTGCCTTCATGCGCTTCCTCGGTCGAGTAGTACAGCATGGTCGCGTCGCCGGCCAGCTCCTGGAGCCCGGCCAGGCCGTCGCCATCGGCGTTGAAGGCCCGCTTCAGAAAACGGATTGCCGTGGGGCTCTTGGCCAGGATCTCGTCCGCCCAGCGGATCCCCTCGGCCTCCAGATCGGCCAGCGGGACGACCGCATTGACCAGGCCCATGTCATACGCCTGCGCGGCGCTGTACTGGCGACACAGGTACCAGATCTCGCGGGCCCGTTTCTGCCCGACGCTGCGGGCCAGGAGCGAGACGCCGAACCCCGCGTCGAAGCTGCCGACCCGGGGGCCGGTCTGGCCGAACAGGGCATGCTCGGCGGCGATGGTCAGGTCACACACGACCTGGAGCACGTTCCCGCCGCCGATGGCGTAGCCGTTGACCAGGGCGATGACCGGGATGGGCAGCGAGCGGATCTGGCGCTGCAGGTCGAGCACGTTGAGGCGGGCCACGCCGTCTGCCCCGACGTAGCCGCCCTGACCCTTGTAGCGCTGGTCGCCGCCGGAGCAGAACGCTCGGTCGCCCGCACCGGTGAACAGGACGACCCCGATCGAGGCGTCGTCGCGCACGCGCCGGAAGGCGTCGATGAGCTCCGTCACCGTTTCCGGCCGGAACGCGTTGAGGACCTCGGGCCGGTTGATCGTGATCCTGGCAATCCCGCTGCCCGACTGCTCGTAGCGGATATCCGTGTAGTCGAGGACCGACGTCCAGGCGAACGACATGATGGCTCCTTTCAGGTGGCCGGCGAGGGCAAGGCGAGGAAGCTCGTGACCAGGCGGCGGAAGGCGGCCGGCCGCTCCAGGTGGGGGGCATGGCCGGCGCCGCCCACCATCTCGAGGCGAGCCCCGGCGATGCCGGCCGCCATGGCTTCGGCCCGCTGTCGGCCGATCGAGTCCAGGGCGCCGGCGACGAGGAGGGTCGGCATCTGCAGGGTAGCCAGGCGGGCGTGGGTCGACGGCGCAACGCCCTGGCCGGCACCGCGCAGGCTCGCGGCGAGGGCCTCGGGCTGGTTGGCCAGTCGGCTGACCCGCAGCCGCGCCCGGACGGTCGGAGGCAGGGCAGCCTGACTGGCAAAGATGGGCTGCGCCTCCCAGACCCGCACGAATGGCTCGATGCCGTCTCGCTCGAGCAGGTCGGCCAGCCGCCCGTCGGCCGCTTGACGGGCAGCCCGCCCGGTGGGGTCGGCGATCCCGGCCGATGGGCTCTCGAGCACGAGCCGACGGACCGCGCCCGGATGATCCAGGGCGAGGCACAACGCGATCCGGGCGCCCATCGAATAGCCCACGACGTCCGCAGGGCTCGGACCGACGACGTCCCGGAGCAGGGTGGCGAGGTCGGTGGCCTGGCGGTCGACGGCGTACTGGCCGGGATCCGCCGGTGTGTCGGACCGGCCGTGCCCGAGCAGGTCCACCACCACGGTCCGATGGCCCGCCCGCCGAAGCGCCACGGCAAGGTCGGTCCAATCGGCGGCGCGACCGGTGAAGCCGTGCAGCAACAGAACGGGCGAGCCGATGCCCGACGAGCGCACCTCGAGGTGGCTATCGCGGACGACACGTCGGGTCACCCGGGCACCTCCGCCTCGACCGCGGCGACCGCCGCCGCAAGCGCGTCGCGGTGCAATTCCACGTTGCGCCGCCGCTCGGTCCGGATCTCCAGGACGCGGACGCCCGGTTGGCCGACCGACGCGGCGACAGCCGCGGTCAGCTCCTCCATCGAAACCAGCCGATGCTCCCCGCCCAGGGCCGCCACGATCGGACCGGGCTCGACCCCGTGGGGCGTCCCGAATAGCGCCTCGAATTGCTCGGGCAGGCCGACCTCCGCCCGGGCCTCAGTGGCCTGGGGCAGGAAGGAGAAGATCCCGCCGCCATCGTTGTTGACCAGCACAATTGTCGCCGACAGGCGCTGAAGTCGTGCCGCCAGGAGCGCGTTGAGGTCGTGCAGGAACGACACGTCGCCCACGATGAGGACGACCGGCCCGACGTCGGCCGCGGCTGCGCCGAGGGCCGACGAGACCACCCCGTCGATCCCGTTGGCGCCGCGGTTTCCCAGGCAGCGGATGGTCCGCGGGCCGGCAGGCAGGTAGCCGTCCAAGTCACGTACCGGCATGCTGTTCCCGACGTAGAGCAGGGCGCCGTCAGGGAGCGCGGCGGCCGTGGCGACGATGACGGCACCCTCGAATGGCTCCCGGAGTGCGCCGAGCCAGGCCCTCAGCGCATGGTCCGCCGCGTGATCCGCAATCTGCCACGCGGCGAGCCAGACGGCCGGATCACTGGCCGTGGCCTTGGCGGGTACGCCAGCAGCGAGTTCAGTCGGGCGATCGGCGCCCGGTTCGGCAGGCGCATCGGCGGCGGCTTCCTTGGCTGTGGCCTCGGTGGGCCCGTCGGCGGCAGGTTCGGCGAGGCGATCGGCCAGCCGCGCCGCGACGCGCACCGGATCGGCGTGGACCATCGTGACAGGTCGGATGGTCGGCTCAATCCAGCCGCCGTCATCGACCACGATCTGGTCGACCTCGAGCGAGGCCAGCCAGGTCAGCACGGTCTTCGACGTGGGCGTGCCTCCAAAGCGGAGCACGAGATCCGGCCGGTGGCTGGACCGGAAGCGCTCGGAGCGGAGCACGGTGTCGCCTCGGGCGACGATCTTGGACCGGTCGTGCGAACCCATCCGGAGGTTGGCCAGTCCGTCGGCCAGGATCGGTGCGCCGATGCAGCCGGCCAGCTGCGCCACGGCCTCGGCGAACCCGGGACGATCAAGCGGACCGCACACGATGAGGGGTCGCTGGGCCGCCCGCAGGCGATCCGCCAGGCCGGCCAGGTCGGCCTCGGCGGGCAACCGCCCCGCCGCGATCAGGCGGACGGCGGGTGGGCGGAGGGAGTCGTGGCGGAGAGAGTCATCGCGGAGCGCACCGGGTCGCAGGTCCCCGTCCGGGATGAGCGGTTCCCGAAATGGCAGGTTGACCTGCACCGGTCCGGCCGGCACCTCTCCGGCGACTGCCACCGCGCGACTCACCACGCTGCGCAGATGCGCCAGTGCGACCGGATCGTCCCCGGGCACCGGCAACTCGGCGTACCACTTGGCGTGCCGCCCGAAGATCCGGTCCTGGTCGATGGACTGCGGGGCGCCGCGGTCACGCAGTTCGGGCGGCCGATCGGCGCTCAGGACGACCAGCGGCAGCCTGCCCTGGGACGCCTCCACGACCGCCGGGTGCAGGTTGGCAAGGGCGGTGCCGGACGTCACCAGGATGCCCACGGCGCGACGACTCGCGGCAGCCAGGCCGAGCGCGAAGAACCCGCCGGCGCGCTCATCGAGGTGGAGCCAGATCCGCACCGCGGGATCCACCGCCAGGGCAAGCGCAAGCGGCGTGGACCGGGAGCCTGGGCAGACCACGACATCACGCACGCCAGCCAACACAAGCTCCTCGACCATCGCCCGGAGCGGAGCGGCCGGCGTTGGGCTCGGGGCGGCGCCTCGCGGATCGGTCACGTGACTGGGCCTCGGCGACCAGTCACGGGACGCCGCCTCGCGGAGGGGTCACGAGACGACCCGTCCCAGCGCGGTCGCGACGGCGCGCAACTTCATGGCCGACTCCTCCCACTCTCGGGCGGGATCGGAGTCGGCCATGATCCCGCAACCGGCGAACAGGCTGGCCGTCGAGCCGTGCACGATCGCCGAACGGATGGCCACCACGAACTCGCCGTCGCCGCCGCGATCCAGCCAACCGAACGGGCCGGCATACCAGCCGCGATCGAGGTGCTCCAGCTCGTCGAGCAGCTGCTGCGCGATCGCCCGCGGCTGGCCGCCGACGGCCGGCGTAGGGTGCAATCGGTCGACGAGCACAAGGATCCCCGCTCGTTGACCGAGGCGGCCGCGCAGCTCCGTCACCAGGTGTTGCACGTGGCGCAGCCGGAGCACCGACGGACTGCGATCCACCTCCAGGCGGTCGGCCACCGGCCCGAGCGCGTCGCACAGCATGTCCACGACGACGCGGTGCTCCTCGCGATCCTTGTCGCTGGTGAGAAGAGCCGCAGCGAGCCGTTCGTCCCCGGCGTCATCGGCACCGCGGCCGGTCGAGCCGGCCATGGCCACCGTCCGAAACTCGCGTCCATCAGTCCGAATCAGGCGCTCCGGTGTGGCGCCCAGGAAGGTCCGGTCTCGCCGGGTCAGCGCGAAGATGGTCGACTCGGCTGCGGTCGCCTCGAGCCGGCGGAGGGCGGCCGACACGTCGAGCGGCTGGTCGGCGGCCAGGTCGACCCGACGGGCGAGCACGACCTTGTCGAGTCGACCTCGGCCCACGGCACCGGCCAGCCGGATGACGGTGGCGCTCCAGGCGGCTACGGCGGCTTCGGCTGGTTGGGCGACGGTGCACAGCGGCGCGTCGGCTGGTGTGAGCGGCACGGCTGGCGCGCTGGCGCGCAACCCATCCCACAGCCGAGCCAGCTCGGCCGTCCGCTCGGTGGCAAGCTCGGCCAGATCGTCCGAATCGGTGTCGGTACCGGCGACGACGGCCGCGGTCAACCACGCCCCATCAGGCCGGAGGGTCAGCAGCAGCCGCGGCAGGACCAGGGCCGACCGCTCGAAGCCGAGCCAGACAGGATCGTGCCGTTCGTCCGTCGGCGCGAACGGAAAGCCGCCGACGAGGAGCGGGCCGGTGCCTCGCCCGTGGTCGTCTTCGTCGCGCAGGAACGCCCCGTCCAAGAGCTCGGTCCAGGCGTGGGCAGCGGACTCGAATCGGCCTCGTCCGCTTCCTCTGGTCGTCCAGGCAGCGCCGATCGCAACGAGCCCGAAGCCCTCCGCCGGTTGCAGCCAGAGCGTCGGCGCCTCGCCCTGGGCTTGCGCTGCTGCGTACAGCTCGATCGGGTCGCGCCAGACCGTCGGGACCGTCACCGCCACGAGCGTCCGCCGACCCCGCCCCACTGCTCGTTCGACGAGCGGTACGAGCACGGCGCGCAACGCCGCTCCGGTCAGTTCCCGGGCAGTGGGTTCGGCGCCGGTGGTGGCCGCAGTGACGGTCATCGGGCGGCTGCGCTCATCGGGCCGCAATCTCGTCGATGCGCAGGTCCGCCACGCCAACGCTCCGGAGCAGGAGCCGGCGGAGCGCTGGATAGTGATCCTCGAGCCGCGCCGGATGCTCGGCCGTCAGCCAGCGCACGACGATTTCGTTGAGCGCGCCGAACCAGGCCTGGCTGGCCAGGGTCGTATCGATCGGGGGAATGATCTGGACCGCGACAGCTTGATCGAGATGGTCCTGGATGAGCCGGGCGAACCGGACGTGGAGACCCTCGATCTCCTGGCGGAAGGCCGGGCCGGCACCGAGCGCGTCGACGAGCAGGAGTTTGGCCATCGTTCGGTGACCGGCGAAGATTGTGATGACGGCCTTGAGCGCTGCGTCGGCCTGCAGGATCGGATCGGTCTCGAGGGCGACAGTGCGCTCCACTCGCTCGACAAGCTTGTCCGCGGTCGTCCGCATCAGCTCGACGAAGATCGACTCCTTGGTCGGGAAGTGGAAGTAGACACCGCCCTTGGAGGTGGCCGCCTTGTCGGCGATCTCGTCGACCGCCGCGTCTCGGTAGCCGGACCGCGAGAACACGTGGAACGCGGCGTCGAGAATGCTTTCGCGTCGCTTCCGACTCCGCTCATCGTTCGCGCTGCCGCCGCGTCCGGTTCCGGTCATCTGTCCGTCTGCTCATGTGCTCGTCTGGCCGCCGAGTCGCCGTGCCGTCATGTCGCCGTGGGCCGCCATGGGCCACCCCGCCATGCCGTCTCGCCAAACCGACCGACCGGTCGGTTTGTTGCCATGGTACACGGCGTTGGCTGGAGCGTCGCTCTGGCCTCCGCCAGGCTCGGCCGGATGTGCGCCGGGCGTGCACAACGGGCGCGCCAAGCCTCGCCACTGCGGCCCAGCCTGCCCCTGCCCCCGCGTGCTCCTCGTGCGGCGACTACGCGGCGGCGCCCCCGAGCCGGACAGAGATCGCGCCCGCGGCCTCGCGGACCTGCGCGGCCAGCTCGGGGATCCGACGTGGGGTGAGACGGAATGCCGGCCCCCATACGTCGACAGAGGCGACTACCGAGGCGCGCGCGTCGTGGACGGGCGCAGCAACTGCGTTGAGCCCCAGTTCGTATTCACCGATCGCCGTGGCGTAGCCTCGTCGACGGATCCTGGCCAGTTCCTCGAGCAGCGGCTCGAGTTCAGTGATCGTTCGATCCGTATTGGCAACCAGGCCACGCCGCACGATTCGGAGTACCTCGCGCTCGGCCAGCGAGGCGAGCAGCACCTTCCCGGCAGCCACCGCATGCATCGGCGCGGGACGGCCGGTCCAGTCGCCAACCGCGATGAGGTTGGGCCCATCCGCCTGGGCGACGGTGAGCACCTGCGACCCATCCATGATCCCGAGTCCGGTCGTCTCGCGGGTCAGCTTGGCCAGCCGCTCCAGTTCCGGCATGGCGATTCGCCGCAGGTCGAGCGTCCGCTCTGCCCGTTCCGCCAGTCGAATGACAACCAGGCCCAGCCGGTATTTGCCGGATTCCTCGTCCTGCTCGACCAGGCCGCGCAACTGGAGTGTCGCCAGCAGGCGCGAAGCCGTCGACTTGTGCAGACCGAGCCGGCGCGCGAGTTCCGTGACACCCGCCTCTCCCTGGCACTCACCCAGCTCGATGAGGAGCGAGGCGGCCCGATCGACGGACCGGACCGCGTTGCCGTCGACAGTCATCGAACCGACGCTCCTCTCCGTGGCCTACTCGTGGAGGACCGCGCGTTCGCCGCGAGCCCTCGCGTCGAGCGCCGCCGCCAGCGAGTCGGAGAACGCGTCGAGTACGCGTGCCTCGTCGGCGTCGTCGTGAGCGGCACACAGGAACCACGGCTCACGGGAGTCCGGTTCCGGCATGGCCCCGCGGGCCTGCATGCCGACCGCGATGAGATCGTACAGATCGTGATCCGTATGGACCCAGTCGCGGTACTCGTGGACCTCCGTGTCCGTGAACATGACCCCGAACATGGCCGGCACGCCGGTGAAGGAATAGGGGATCCCGCGCCCGGCGAGGATCTGAGCCAGGCCGCGCTGGATGGACAGACCACGTTGGCGGATCGCCTCGAGGACGGTTCCGTCGCGGAGCACTTCGAGCGTGGCCACGGCCGCCGCTGCCGCTACCCGGTTGCCGGCATAGGTGCCGCCGTGGCTGACCTTGTCCGGCAGGACGCTCATGACCTCGGCAGATCCGCCGAAGGCTGCCGCGGGGTAGCCGTTGCCCATCGCCTTGGCGTAGGTGGCCAGGTCCGGGGTGATCCCGAAGAACTCGGCGGCGCCGCCGCGGGCGAGCCGGAAGCCGGTCTTGACCTCGTCGAAGATGAGCAGCGCGCCGAACTCTTTGGTCATCGCGCGGACGCCCTCGTGGAAGCCCGCGCGCGGCAGGATCGCCTGGGCGTTGCCCAGGATCGGCTCGATGATGACCCCGGCGATGTCATCGCCCTCGCGCTCGAACACGCGCCGGAGCGTCTCGAGATCGTTGAACGGGACGGGGATCACCGTCTGGGTGATTTCCTTGGGGATGCCTCGACCCCAGGCCAGACGGACCGGGTTGTCCCGGTCGCCCAGCTCGCTCATGTCGTTGGGAGAGACGCTGATCAGGGCGTAGTCGTGGACGCCGTGGTACTGGCCTTCAAACTTGACGATCTTGGACCGACCCGTGTAGCCCCGGGCGACGCGCATCGCGTGCATCGTGGCCTCCGTGCCCGAGACCGTCATGCGGACCTTTTCCACCCAGCCGGTCAGCTCCTTGATCAGCTCGCCGACTCGTACCTCGTCCTCGCTGGTCAGGCTGAAGCTGACGCCCCGGCGCATGCGCTCGTTGACGTGGTCGTCGACTCGAGCGTCGCCGTGGCCCAGGATGACCGGGCCGTAGCCCATCCGCAGGTCGACGAACTCGTTGCCGTCCAGGTCCCACACCCGGCCGCCGGCGCCGCGGTCAACGTAGATCGTGTCCTCGCCCCACGCCCGAAAGTTCGAGTTCGTGCCGCCAGGCAGGGTCTCAAGCGCGCGTCGGTACATCGCGGTCTGGCGCTCGCGACTGAGCCTTGGCGTCGGTTTGGCGGCGGGTGTCGTGGCCATGATGTCTCCGCTTGCTCGGCTCAGCGGCTGGGCCAGCCGCGAGGATGGTACCGCCCAGTTGATCCGGTTTGTGAGACGCTCAGCGGCGCGGTTGCGCGATACGGAACGTCCGAGGACCGCATCTTGCCATGCCGTCCCGTGCTCCGTCAATTCGATATCCGTTGCGATGCTCCAAAGACGATACGAATTACGCGCAAGATGCAGCGTCCTGGAGCCAGAACCGTTGCACGGCGTGGGCCACAGACGGATGTCCCGAGCGACGCTGTGGCACGATCTCGGTCATGTCCGCCCACGCCTCCCCACCACCCGCTCGGGCAACCAGCTATTGGCTGGGCGGGACGACCCACGGCCCCGCCGCTGCCTTCGCCCCCGGCCCACCGTTCCGGGGCACGGCCCAGGCGGACGTCGTTGTGGTGGGCGCCGGTTTCACCGGCCTGTGGACCGCCCTGCGTCTGACCGACACGGATCCCGCGCTGCGGGTACTCGTGCTCGAGCAGGCCCATGTCGGGTTTGGTGCGAGCGGCCGCAACGGCGGCTTCTGTGAGGCGAGCCTGACCCATGGGCGGGCCAACGGCGAGCGGCACCATCCGGACGAGGTCGAACTACTCGAGCGGCTCGGCCGGCAGAACCTCCAGGAGCTGATCGCCTTCACACGGACCCACGGGATTGACTGCGACCTCGAAGAGACGGGCATGTTGACGGTGGCCGACCAGGCGTACCAGGTGCAGGAGCTGCGGGCCTGGGTGGACGAGGACGAAGCCAGGACGCCTGCGTCACGGGAGGGCCTCATCTTCCTCGGCCGGGCCGCGGTCCAGGCCGAGGTGCACTCACCACGGTGGCAGGCGGGGGTCATGGTCGGGCCAGAGCAGACCGTCCTGCTCGATCCGGCGCAACTGTGCCTGGGCCTTGCCCGGGTGGCCCGTGCGCGCGGCATCCAGATCCATGAGTCGACCCGGGTGACCGGGCTGGAGCGAGCGCCGGGCGCGATCCGGGTCCGGACGACCGCCTGGTCGGCCGTGCGCGACGAGCCGTTCGACCTGGCCCGTCGGATGGGCCTGCCGTTCGGGCTGGCCGGGGTAGTGGGCGGACAGGCGAGCGCCCGAGGGAGCGGGTCGGCGACGGACGCGACCGACGGCTCAACCGGCAGCGCAGCCGCCGACGGTGACCCAGCCGACGACGGTGACCGAGCCGCCGACGGCAACCCAGCCGATGGCTTGATTCTGGCCGACCACGTGGTCATTGCCACCTCGGCCTACTCCGGCTGGTACCCGCGGCTCAACCCACTGTTTGTGCCTGTCTACGACTACGTGCTGGTGTCCGAGCCCCTGACGCCGGAACAACGACTGTCGGTCGGCTGGCGCAACCGCCAGGGCATGGCCGGTGCCGCCAACCAGTTCCACTACTTCCGGTTGACCGCCGACGATCGCATCCTGTGGGGTGGCTACGACGCGATCTACCACACCGGCAACGGCGTCGGGCCTGCTCTCGACCAACGTCCGGCCAGCTTCGGTCGGCTGGAGCGTCAGTTCCGCGCGGCGTTCCCGCAGCTGTCGAGCCTGGCCTTTCCGTATCGCTGGGGCGGCGCGATCGACACGACGGCGCGGTTCACGGTGACCGTTGGGCAGACGATGGGTGGTCGGGTGACCTACGCGCTGGGCTACACGGGGCTCGGGGTCGGCGCCTCGCGCTGGGCGGCCGGCGTCGTGCGCGACCACATCCTCCGCCCCAACTCGGATCTCCTGCGCCTCGAGTTCGTGCGCCGCGCGCCGTTTCCGTTCCCGCCCGAGCCGATCCGCTCGATCGCCGTCAACGTGGTTCGGCGCGAACTCGCCCGGGCCGACCGCAACGAGGGTCGGCGCGGGATCGTCCTGCGGACCCTCGATGCGCTCGGGATTGGCTTCGACAGCTGAGCGGGCGTGACGCGGTCCCGCGCGCCCCGGGGTGTCAGCTTCAGGCCGGAGTCGCCACCCAGTTCGGCAGCTCCCGAGCGAGCGTGGCCAGTGGCAATGAGCCGTGGCCCAGCACCGCATCGTGGAAGGCCCGCAGGTCGAAGTCCGCGCCGTCACGGGCGGCGATCTCGTTCCGGAGCTGCTCGATCTGGCGCTGGCCGAGCTTGTAGGTCAAGGCCTGGCCTGGCCAGCAGATGTAGCGGTCCGTCTCGATGACCGCGTCCGTCTCGGACAGGCCGGCGGCCAGGAGCGTGTCGATCGAGCGCTGGCGCGGCCAGCGGAGGGCGTGGAGCCCGCTGTCGACGACCAGTCGGGCGGCCCGCCAGGCCTGCGCGTCGAGCATTCCGAAGCGCTCGGCCTCATTTCGGAACAGGCCCATCTCGTCGGCCAGTCGCTCCGAGTAGAGGCCCCAGCCCTCGACGTAGGCACCTCCGACCAGGCGCGAACCGAGCCGTCGGAACACGTTCAGGGCGTCATTCTCCATCTCCACGGCGATCTGGAAGTGGTGACCCGGGACCGCCTCATGGTACGTCGTCGTACCCAGCTTGGAGTAGAGGCGGGACGGCAGGTCATAGGTGTTGGCGTAGTAGATCCCGGGGCGTGTGCCGTCGGTCGTCGGTGGGTAGTAGTAGGCGAACGGGCTGTCCTTCTCCTTGAACGCTTCGACGGCGCGCACGTCGCAGCCAGCCCGCGGCAATCGACCGAAGTAGCGCGGAGCGACGGCCATCGCCCGCTCGATGTCCTCCCGAGCGCGAGCGACCAGCTCGTCCGCGCTGGCGGGCACGTTGCGCGGGTCGGCGATGAGTGCGGCCCGGTAGGCGGCCGTATCGTCGCCGAAGCCCTCGGCACGCGAGATCGCCCGGCGTTCCGCTTCGATCGTCTCGAGCTCCTCGAGCCCGATCCGATGGACCTCCTCGGGATCGATCTGGAGCGTGGTCCAGGCCAGGATCTGGGTCCGGTACAGGGCCTCCCCATCGGGCGCGGACCAGAGCCCCGGATCCTCCCGGCTGGCGGCCAGATACGCGCCGCGCAGGTCCTCGAGAAAAGCCCGGTCGGCCGGCTGCACGACGTCGCGAACGAGCGCCTCCACCCGGGCGCGCTGCACTGGGCCGGCCACCCGGGCGCCGGTCGTGATGACCGATTCAGCGGCGTCGACCTGGAGCAGACGCTCGAGCTGGGCGATCGTCCGCTCGACCAGGATCCGGGGCGCCGTCAGGCCGCGCACCAGGCCTTCGCGCAGGAGCTCCTGGTTGGTAGCCATGTACGGACCGTACGCCCGAATCCGGGCCTCAAAGCGCTCGAACCGCTCCGGGGTGTCGGCCGCCTGGAAGAGGGCCACCTGAGGCAGCACGGTCTGGGGACCGGCCATCTGATCGACAACCCGGAGCAGGTCCGTGCGCTGATCCTGCTGGACGATACCGAGCTCGCACACCACCCGGATCATGTCCAGGGTGATCCGGTCCTCGAGCGACTGCTCGGCCGGATCGATCGTCCGTGTCGTCGCGAGGGTGGTCTCGTAGATCGTGCGGCGCCGGGCGCGACCTTCGGCACTGAGGTCGTCGAGCCGATCGTCGTAGCGCTCATCGCCGTACAGCGTGGCCGTGGTCGGATCCTCGGCCAGGATCAACTCCCAGAACCGGTCGGCCAGGACGTTGACGGGCGAGGTGGGATTGAGCTGGGTCACCGAAGGTCTCCTGTCAAAACGGGGCGGATGCGTGCCCGCCGCGCCAGCGGCTGTGACCGCTCAGGGTACACGGCCGGTGTCACTCAGTCGTCGCAGTGTCAGTCGCCGAACAGGGCCATCTGCTCGCTGCTGGCGCGCTCCACCAGCGGATCGATCCCGACGTATGGCTCGAGGCCCGCCAGCGAGCCACGCTCGAGGGCTGCAAAGGCACGCAGGTGGTTGACCTTGAGGACGTGCCAGTTGCCGCTGTCGAGCGCGCCCCGGAGCAGTGGCGAGCGCTCAAGCTTGTAGCGGATGAGCTCCGTCCGCTCGGGGACGACGACCAGGAACCGGACGAGGTCGTCGACCGGGGGGATGAGCGGCCCGCGGCGCAGCAGCGGCTCACCGAGCATCGCGGTCCACTCGACCTCGAACAGGTAGCTGGCCCGACCTGGAACCTGCCAGACGACATCGATGTCATCGACGTCGTCGGGGCGGGCGCGACCCACGCGCGGCGGGCCGAGGCGCAGTTCGCGCGCATCGAGCCAGGTACCCAGCGGACGGCCCTGCGCCTTGCGAACCTGCTCGCGTGAGGCGATCCAGACCCGCATACCCAGGCGGTGACCAAGCTCGATCAGGTCGACGATGACTTCGCTGTGTTCGCGCGAGCGGCGCAGGAGATCGTCCGAGGTGACCAGTCGATCCGTGGTGCTGGCCAAACTTCGATAGCTTTCGAGGCAGGCGGTCACGAGCGCCTCGTCGGGCAGGTCATGACCCACGAACAAGGACGCGATCCGCTGGTTGAACGCGGCCTCGGACAGCTCCCCGGCGGTCGACAGGAGGCTGAACACGGACCACTCCACCCGGTCGGCCAGCGGCAGCGCCGCGGCGGCCTGATCGGCGGGGTCCGCCAGCCACCAGCGTCCCGGCTCGATCTCGTGCAGGCGGCGGTGCCCGGGTCGCGCGAGCTCGTCGCGGATCGTGCTCAGCAATCGCTCCACGCGGTCGGCAGCCTGCAGCACTGCCGGTTCGCGCACTCGGCGACTGGCGCGCTCGCGCTCGGGGCGTGCGGCGGTGTCGAACTGGGTTGCCCGCTGCGCCGGCGCGCGTCCATCGTCTGGGCGAGCCGTCTGGTCCGAATCGTTGAGAGCCGATTGCTGGCGGCCCGTGGCTGGTCCCGTGCCTGCCGGCGGCGCGTCGCCCGGTGCCCTGCTCGTCAGATCCGGGCTGGCCACTCCCGTGACTGGCAGTTCCTCGTCCGGCGGATCGGCGGCGGCCGCCAGGTGGCGGAGCTGGCCGGCCCGGTCCAGGCCCACCAGGATCTCGCCGAGCAGTCGCTCATAGCGTGCCGGCTCACCGCGGGCCTTGAGGATCTCGACCGTCGTCTCGGTCACCGTGCGGGCCACGTCCGCTGCCGAGGCACGCACCTGGTCGAAGCGCTCGGGC
>JANMQO010000069.1:0-6385 GCA_031370565.1 Chloroflexota bacterium | reverse complement strand
CACATCGCGGCCGGCGTCCGGATCGCCGCGGAAGAAGCCCGCCTGGTGGTCGAGCCTTCCGGTGCGCTGAGCATCGCGGCGCTGTGGTTCGGGGCGGACGAGGCCGGGCTGGCTGACCCGGGCGGACCGGTCGTGGCGATCATCAGTGGCGGCAACGTGGACCCGGAGCGCTATCGCGAACTGCTCGCCGGCCCACGATCCGGCTAGCATCAGCGGCCGACTTGACCCAGTGGGCAACTGCACCCGGCCGCGCCCCAGCCGCGGTCAGCGGCCGCCGGGATCCTTGCCAAGGCGCTCAGCCAGTCCAGCCGCCCGGACCTCGATCGCTGCTCGTTGCGCATCCTCGCGGGCATCTGTCGCCGACGTCTGACGCTGCTCGTGACGCATCCACACGACGAACAGGCCCAACAGCACCGTCAGGAAGACCAGGTCGCCGCCGATCCACATGACCGCCCCGGCCATCTGTTGATCCTCCAGCACGCTGGGTCCCCAGCTGCGCTCGATGCTCGCGTAGTGGCTGTACAGCGGAGCCGTCGCGCTCATGATCGCCAGCCCAAGAAACGAGTTCTGGGGCATCTGCAGGAACGTGTACAGGATCCTGACCGGCTCGTTCATCCGCCACGGGCTGGGGTCCAACCCGATCGCCGGCCACCAGAAGAGGCTGGCCGCCACGAGATACATCAGGTGCTCCAGTTGGTGCAACGTCGAGTGCGTCAGGGCGTCATTGAACAGCGGCGAGAAGTGGCTGCCCCACATGACGAACGCGAACAGGATCCAGGTGACCGGCGGGAACGTGATCGCCCGAACCGGCCACGAGTGGAGCACCGGCAGGATGATCCGGCGGCGAGTCTCCGGCCGAACGACCCGCAGGAGCAGGGTGATCGGCGCACCCAGTGCCAGCAGGGGCGCCGCAATCAGGGTGAGCAGGATGTGCTGGACCATGTGGACGCTGAACAGGGTCGTGTCATAGGCCTCGATCGGCGATTGCAACGCGATCCAGATCGCAGCGAGGCCGGCGTACCAGCACACACTCCGGATCCGCGGGACCCGATTGGCCGGATGAGCGCGATCTACCCGGGCGACAGCCCATCCGAAGCCGAGGGCGGCCAGTGCGAGCGGCAGCACGATCGTCGGGTCGAACGACCAGGCGAGCAGGACGCCCGGCAGGACCGGCGCCGGCATGGCGTCCCCATGGGCGGCGACCGCCCCGGGCAGCGCCAGCCAACCAAGGGCGAGCCCCGCCAAAGCAGCACTCCTGACGGCCAGCCTGGCTGCGGTGGCGGCAGGCAGACGACGCGCGATCACGGCCCCATTCTGCCCCCGATGCGCACGGCCTGACGTCGCCGGGTATCATGGCGGCGGCTTCGCCCCGTCACGGGTCCGCCTGCGGGCTTGGCCGTGCTCATGGTCGCCCGGGTTCGGCCTCTCCCGAGCCCGCTGGTCGTGCGCTCCGTGCACCACCGCCACCACCCGTTGTCGTGACGCGAGGACACCTTCCGATGTCGATCTCCAGGCCCAGGCGGTCGCGCCTTGCCACGATCGCCGCTCTCGTGGCGGCGTCGGTCCTGGTCGCGGGCTGCAACGCGGTCGACCTGCTCCGCCCGCCGGCCGCGGTGACCGCCCAGGGCCACGAGATCAGCAGGCTCTACGACATCGTCCTTGCCATCGCCGCGGTCGTGTTCGTCCTCGTCGAGGGCCTCATCGTGTTCGCGGTGGTCCGCTACCGCCGCAAACCGTCGGACAGTAGCCTGCCACCGCAGATCCACGGCAACAACGTGCTCGAAGTGGTCTGGACGGTCATCCCCACCCTGCTCGTCGCGGTGATGTTCCTCTTGTCGTTCGAGTCGCTCAACAAGGTGGACGCGGTCGCGAACACCACGGACGTTCGCATTCGTGCCGTCGCCGCCCAGTTCCAGTGGACCTTCCAGTACCTCGCGCCAGACGGCCAGACCGTGCTCTTCGAGCAGCTTGCCCCGGAGATGGCCGTACCGGTCTCACGAACCGTCCACCTGAGCCTGCGCTCCAAGGACGTCATCCACGCCTTCTACGTGCCCCAGTTCCTGTTCAAGCGGGATGTCGTGCCGGGTCGCGAGAACGTGTTCGAGTTCAATGTGGACGCCGCGGACGCTGGTCAGACGTTCAGCGGGCAGTGCGCCGAGCTGTGCGGCGTGTACCACGACACGATGCTGTTCAAGGTCCACGCCCTGAGTCCGGAGGCCTACGACGCCTGGCTCCAGGAGCAGATCGCGGCGGCCAGAGCCACTCCGCCACCGGCGGCCAGCGCCGCGCCCGGGCAGACCCAGATCGACCTGACGGCCAAAAACATCGCCTATGACAAGACGTCGCTCGAGGCGCCGGCCGGTCAGCCCTTCTCGATCAAGTTCCAGAATGACGATCCCGCTGTGTCTCACAACGTCGCGATCAGGGACGCCGGCGGGCAGGAGATCTTCCGCGGCGAGATCTTCCCGGGCATCGATGCCCGAACCTACCCCATCCCGGCCCTGGCGGCTGGCACCTACAGCTTCTCCTGCACGGTCCATTCCAACATGACCGGCACGCTGACGGTCAAGTAAGGAGCTCGTATGGCGACCACCGCCCTGACGCCCGCCTATGCCGGACGGCGAGCCGGCCTGTACGACTGGCTGACCACGACAGACCACAAGAAGATCGGGATCCTGTACCTGCTCAACTCCTTCGTCCTGTTCTTCGTGGGCGGGATGTTCGCGCTCGTCGTGCGCCTGGAACTGGCCCAGCCCGGACTCCAGTTCCTCAAGGAGGCCGCCTACAACCAGGCCTTCACGATCCACGCCTCACTCATGATCTTCCTGTTCATCATCCCCATCCTGGCCGGCTTCGGGAACTACATCGTGCCGCTCATGATCGGCGCACCGGACATGGCCTTCCCGCGAATCAACGCCTTGTCGTTCTGGATGCTGCCCCTGGCGGCCCTGCTCATGCTCAGCGGCTTCCTCACCGATGGCGGCGCGGCGGCGGCCGGCTGGACCAGCTACAGCCCGCTCGCCCAGGCCAAGTACTCGGGCGTGGGCACGGACCTGTGGATCGTGGCGGTGCTGCTCATCGGCACAAGCTCGATCCTGGGAGCCGTGAACTTCCTCGTCACGATCTTCAAGATGCGCGCACCGGGGATGACCATGTTCCGCCTGCCGATCATGGTCTGGACGATGCTCGTGACGAGCCTGCTCGTCCTGCTCGCCACGCCCGTCCTGGCCAGCGCCCTGATCATGCTGTTCATCGACCGCAACTACGGTGGCCACTTCTTCGACCCGGCCACCGGCGGCAACGCGATCCTGTGGCAGAACGTGTTCTGGTTCTACTCGCATCCAGCCGTGTACATCATGATCCTGCCGGCCATGGGCATCATCAGTGAAGTCCTGCCGGTCTTCAGCCGCAAGCCGCTGTTCGGCTACAAGGCGTTCGTCTTCGCCACGGCGGGGATCGGGGCCCTGGGCTTCTCCGTGTGGGCCCATCACATGTTCACGACCGGGGCGGTCTACCTGCCCTTCTTCAGCTTCATGACCTTCCTCATCGCGATCCCGACCGGGGTCAAGATGTTCAACTGGATTGCGACCATGTTCCGCGGCCAGCTGACCTTTTCGACGCCGTTGCTGTTCGCGCTGGGCTTCCTGACGATGTTCCTGATCGGCGGGATCAACGGCGCATTCAGCGCGGCCGTCCCGGTCGACTTCGCCCTGCATGACACGTACTGGGTGGTGGCCCACCTGCACTACGTCCTGTTCGGCGGCTCGGTCTTCGGGGTCTTCGCCGGGCTGTACTACTGGTTCCCAAAGATGTTCGGGAGGATGCTCAACGAGACGCTCGGCAAGATCCACTTCGTGCTCATGTTCGTGGGCTTCAACCTGACCTTCTTCCCGATGCACATCCTGGGCCTCGAGGGGATGCCCCGCCGGATCGCCAACTACGCTCCGGGCCAGGCCGACTGGACGGCGCTCAACCTGCTGGCCACCATCGGCGGCTTCACGATTGCGCTGAGCATGTTGCCGTTCCTGTGGAATGTGCTGGTCAGCCTGCGCAGCGGTCCGCTGGCCGGTGACGATCCGTGGGAGGGCAACACGCTGGAATGGGCGACCTCGTCGCCGCCGCCGCCGTACAACTTCGATCACCTGCCGGAGATCCGCTCGGAGCGACCAGTGTTCGATGTGCGTCATGGCCTGGGCAAGGGCAGGACGCACTGATGGCCCTCCAGTCGACGACTGCCGTCGCGAGCCACACTGGAACGACCGGACACGCCCGCGAGGGTGGCATCAGCAATGTCATCCTGGGGATGATCCTGTTCATCACGTCGGAGGTGATGTTCTTCGCCGGGCTGTTCGCGGCCTACTTCAACGTCCGGGCGACCGCGCCGGGCGGCTGGCCGCCGGCCGAGTTCGTGGGCAAGTTGCACGTCTTCCCGCTGGTCGGCGTCGCCACGACCCTGCTCATCATCAGCTCGGTCACCTGCCAGATGGGTGTCTGGGGCATCCGTCGGGGCGACCACACCGCGCTCGTCCGGAGTATCGGCATCACCGTCGTCCTGGGCGCGATCTTCCTGGTCATGCAGGCGACGGACTACCTGGCCCTGTACGGCGATGGGGTGCGCCTCGACGCGGGCACATTCGGGACCACCTACTACACGCTGACCGGCTTCCACGGCGCGCACGTCCTGGCCGGGGTGCTCATGCTGTCGGTCGTGCTCTACCGCTCCATGGCCGGCCAATTCTCGAAGGAGCACCACGACATGGTCGAGGCGGTCTCCATCTACTGGCACTTCGTCGACGTGGTCTGGATCGTCCTGTTCTCCACGCTCTACCTCATCCCGAACCCGGCCTGACGAGGGACCCCATGGACCACCCACTCGCCCAGCCGCGCAGTGCCGTCATCATCGGCGTCGTGTTCGGCCTGATCGCGCTGGTCTACCTGGTGCTCAGTCACGACGCCGGTGGCACGACAATGCTGGGCGCCCTGGGCATCGCGATGTCGCTGGTGGCCTACGTCCTGGCCGCCGGCTCGCCGCGCGGTTGAGCCCAGCAGTGCAGCCGACCGCCTGAGCCTGACCGACCCGATGGACCAGCTCTGGAGTTCCTTCCTGCAACTGCTCGCGCAGTTCGTCACGCCCGACTGGGGGGCGCTCATCGGGCTGCTCCCGTTCGGCCTGATCGCGTTCGTCCTGCTCTACCTGGGCTGGCTCGTCCGGCAACTGTCCGGACTGGGGCCCACCCAGCGCGGCAAGGGTCGGATCACGCCGCGCCCGCCCGAGGGTGTGCATATGCCCGGCGGGTCGTTTGCGCCCATCTTCGCCGCCGCGGGCTCCGCTCTGCTGCTGTTCGGCCTGGTGGCCAAGGGCCCGATGATCATCCTGGGGCTCGTCGCGCTGGTCCTGACCCTGCTCTACTGGGGCCGCGAGGCGATGCTCGACTACGACCGTGCGACGCACGCGACATCGATGCTGCCGGCGGTCATCCATCCCGGACCGCCAGCCGGCGTGCACATGCCGGGCCCATCCTTCCGGCCGATTCTCGCCTCGATCGCGATGGCCGTGCTGCTCTACGGGCTCGTCTTCCGGGGCTGGCTCCTGGCGATCGGCCTGCTCATGCTCGTGGTGAGCCTGGTCGGCTGGCTGCGCGACGCTCGCGTGGAGTATGGCTACGTCGTGCGGGCGGACGCCACCGGCCATCTTGAGAACCCACCCGCTCCACGCATGCCGACCGCCACGTTCGCCCTGTTCGGTGCCCTGTTCATGCTGGGGCTGGTGCTCAACAGCGGACTCATCCCGCCGAAGTCGGCCAGCGCAGCCGGAGCGGGTTCGTCGGCTGCCGCCAGTGCCGCGGGAGCAAGCGGTGCTCCGGCCGCCAGCGCGCCGGCCGCGGACGTGACGATCGCGGCCAAGCAGATCCAGTACACGACGACCACGGCCAGTGCGCCCGCCGGGAAGGCCTTCAGCCTCGCGTTCACCAATGAGGATGCCGGCGTCCCGCACAACGTCGCCATTCACCGGGACAGCCCGACTGGAGCCGAGGTGTTCAAGGGCCAGATCTTCAATGGCGTCGCCACGAAGGTCTACCAGGTGCCCGCGCTGAACGCCGGGACGTATGCCTTCGTCTGTTCAGTCCACCCCAACATGATCGGGACCCTCACCGTCAAGTAGCCCGGGGTCGTCGTCACGCGTCCATTGCTCACTGCCTTCCTGATCGCGCGTCGTTCCCTGGCCGGGCTGCGTGCCGTCAGGGCGGGCCCACGCCGTTCCCTGCATGCGCCTTGCGGTTCCCCCGCCAGGATGCGCTCGTCGACCCGGCACGCGTTCGCTGCCGGGCTGCTCGCCCTGGCGCTGGCAGGTTGCGCCACCGCACCGATCGGCAGCGGATCCACG
>JANMQO010000042.1:0-3207 GCA_031370565.1 Chloroflexota bacterium | reverse complement strand
TCGCTCGCTCGCTCGCTCGCCGACCGAGGTTCCGCCGAGCCGCTACGATGCACCCGCCACGTGCCGAAGTGGCGGAACTGGCAGACGCGAGGGTCTCAAACACCCTTGGCCGCAAGGTCGTCCGGGTTCAAGTCCCGGCTTCGGCACCAACACGCCGTGGTTCGGGGGCCAGGAGTGACCGGGCGGACTCGATGCCCCGCTCCGCTTGATCGGTCGCGCTGGCGGTCGGGCACTGCCCCAATTCGCATCGGCTACGATCCGGGCATACGGCGCAGCTGGCCAGGCCTGCCGGTCCAAGCGACGGGTTTCGTCACTGCCCTCGGCACCGACCTGTCATGACCACAGATCGGATCGCCGTTGTGCTCCTCCCTGTGTCGGTTGAGATCGGATTGGCCGCTGTCACCACGTGGTTCATCTCGGCGACGTATCGGGCGACGCTTGACCGCTTCCAGGCACAGAACGCTGCCGTGGGTCGAGATCGACGCCCTCGAGGCCAGGATGCCACCGGCGGGCCTCGCGGCGACGGACGCGCTCGTCATTCGACACCGTGACGCGCCACCCGTCCGGTTCGTCGCTGTCGCGCCGACACGCCTCTGGTGGCGCACAATCGATCCTCGCGCCCTCGTTGTGGGGATCGCGGCGCTCCACACGAACCCTTCACCACCCGCCGACGAGCAAGCCGGCCTCGGCTCTGGGTTGGATCAACTGCCCCCTCTCCCGGAGGTCATAGAGATGTCCCGGGGTTCCAGACCGGATTCGAACCCGCTCCGCTCCTGTCCGGTTGGTCGTCCCGGCAATGAAACATCCTCAGCCCGAGGGGGTACGTCGCGTCGGTGGTTCTCGTGCCGCCGATGCTCGGCTTCTCGCTCGTACGGGACGGGAACACGCAGGGCGTCCTCGTCAGCATCGGCGGGTTGCCTGTGCTGTCCGTGTTCGCCATCGCGAATGTCGCCCGTCTGCAGCCTACCTGGCGAGCAGGCGCGAGCGCGGGGCGGGCTATACGACGGTCGACGGCGCCGGGTTCGAGATATATTGGCAACTCGATCCCAAGACGGACCCGGTGGTGTGCCGGCCGGAAGATCTCCAGGTCGTGAGGTGGAACGTGCCCCATGAAGACGAACGCGTCTCGTCCTTTGGAGCGCCCGCCGATCCCCCGCTCGCCTCGCTGATCGGCGACCAAGCGGCACGCTATGCGCAGTCGGGGCGGACCTTCCGACTCACGGCGCTTCTGACCCTCGTGATGGCATTCCCGAGCGTTGCGCTCCTCGCTGCCGTTTGGGGCGGGATCGGCTCGGTTTTCGCGGTGATCTGGTTTGCGGGATGCGTGTCCTGGGTCGCGGTTCTCTCGGTGCACTTCGATCGGCGTGCCAGACGGGCGGCGAGCGAATTCGTCAGCGAGCGGTCCGGGCGCTCGGTCACGCTCACTCACGGGCGAGGCATGGACCGCGCGACATGGCAGCGCGCGATCGATGCGGCGGTCGTCAACCACCCAGGCTGAGGTCAGGCGGTCTCGAACCCGCCGCACCGTTCCCGAGGCGTCCCGGCCCACCGCCGATAGCGCACGATTGGCATACCCGTCAGCCTTGATGCCGGTGCCGCCACCATGCTCAGGTGCCAGTCAGCCCTGGCTGTGGCGCCGATACCGGCGGCGGCGGGCCTGGATCCGACCGGGCGAGCCGTCCACCGGCACGATGCTGATCGAACCGTCCTGCTCGAGTGCGGCGAGCTTCATGTCGGCGACGGTATCGAGACCATGCTCCCGGAGCGCCGCCTCGAGATCCTCGTCATCCAGGCCCTGGCTGCCCAGCACAGCCGGCAGCCAGTGTCCGTCCCGGCCGATGATGGTGGCCGATCCCTCGAACAGCCAGCGGATCGCGGGCACGCGACGACGAAGCTCGGCCACGATCCGATTCAGGCTGAAGATCGTGGCGATGATGATGAGCGCGCCTGGAATCGATGCGTCCGGTCCGGTCATGGCCGGCTGCAGGGCGTTGGCAGCGAGCAGCACGAGGGCCAGGTCGAACAGCGTGAACTGGCCGACCTCCCGTTTGCCGAAGACGCGCAGCGCGGCGAGGAACGCGACGTACACGATCGCCGCCCGGGCCACCAGCTCGAGCGGCGGAACGGCTAGTTGCCACATGCCGGACATCGTCTCACGGCGGGGGCCGCTACACTCGCCGCGGCCGATCGACACGATCGACGCAGGAGTACCCGATGGATGAGCTCGCCCTCCAGGACCGCTACGCCCCGGACTATCGCTGCTTCGGGTGCGGGCCGGCCAACCCACATGGCCTGCGCGTCAAGAGCCGGGTCGTTGGCGACGAGGTGGTGGCGGTGTGGACCGCCGGCCCCGACATGGAGGCATTCCCGGGGATCCTCAACGGCGGGATCGTGGCGGCGCTGCTCGATTGCCACTCGGCTTGGACGGCGGCCCACCATCTCATGGCCACGGCCGGTCTGGACCATCCGCCGGTCGTCGTGACGGCGGACCTCCACGTTCGCTTCGAACGACCGACGCCGAGCGAGCGACCGGTCGAGCTGCGGGCCCGGGTGACCGAGGCAACCGCCCGGCGCGCCATCGTCGAGGCAACGTTGTCGACGGATGGCCTGATGTCCGCCAGCGCCACGACGACATTCATCGCCGTCAAGCCGGGTCACCCGGCGCACGGCTCCTGGTAGGAGGCACACTCAATGGTCCTTCGGCGCTTCTTGACGGGTTCGGTCCCGCCACCGACCGAGACGACCGAGCAGGCGGTTGAGCAGCCGGCCGCGACCGGCGCTGGGGCGGCCGGAGATACGGCATCGGTGCGCCGGATCATCGGCCAACTCGAAGCGCTGCCGCCCGATCGGGCACGCCACCTGGCGGGCTTCGCCTACATCCTGAGCCGGGCGGCCAACGCGGACATGGTCACGACCGACGCGGAGACTCGCCTCATGGAGCAGATCGTCGCGGAGCACGGCGGGCTGCCTGAGGCACAGGCCGTCCTCGTCGTCGAGATCGCCAAGCAACAGGAGCGACTATTCGGCGGCACCGAGGACTACCTGGTGACTCGAGAGTGGGTCGGACAAACCGGCGAGGATGAGCGGATCGCCCTGTTGCGCTGCTGCTTCCTCATCGGCGCTGCCGACGACTCGATCTCCGCCGAAGAAAGCGCCGTACTCAACGAGATCGCGTTCGAGCTGCAGCTCGATTCGACAGTCCTCAGC
>JANMQO010000039.1:0-8327 GCA_031370565.1 Chloroflexota bacterium | reverse complement strand
CCAGGGAGAACCGGAGCGGGCGGCGCGTTATCGGGACCGTCAGCAGCTCGACGTTCCGATCCTGTGCGATCTCGACCGATCGGTCTACCGGGCGTACGGCCTGCTACAGGGGACGCCGGCCCAGATCCTGTTCGATGCGCCGGACCCCCTGCTGCGCTGTGAGCCGGACGCAGGCCTGGCGTTGGCGGCCGGGCGGTCCGGCACCGATCGGGCGCTCGTCGACGATCCGTGGCAGCTACCCGGAGAGTTCGTGATCGCACCGGATGGCTCGATTCGCGGTGCTCATCGCTACAACTGGTGTGAGGATTACCCCGACCCGCGCGTCCATGTCGCGCTCATCCGGCAGGCTGCCGGTCAACTCTGAGTCGACTCGGGCGAGGCACTCTGGGTCGACGAGCTGTGCCATCGACCAAAACGAGCACGAGTACAAGCGCAAGGGGGCCCTCGCCTATCTCGCGGCCTGGGACGTCCACCGGACACAGGTCTTCGGGCGCTGCGAGCCGACCACCGGGATCGCGCCGTTCGGGCGGCTCGTCGAGCAGGTCATGGGCGAGGAGCCGTACGCCTCGGCTCGGCGAGTGTTCTGGGTCGTCGACAACGGCAGCTCCCATCGCGGGCCGCGGACCGAGGCGCGGCTGCGTGAGCGCTGGCCGTCGATCCGGGTCGTCCACACCCCGATCCACGCCTCCTGGCTCAACCAGGTCGAGCTCTACTTCAGCGTCATCCAGCGCAAGGTCCTCGACCCGAACGACATCGCTTCCCTGGCCGAGCTCGAGGCCTGGCTCCACGCCTTCGACGATCGCTACAGCGCGATCGCCAAGCCATTCGAGTGGCGGTTCACCCGGCGCGATCTCCACCAGGTCCTGGGTCCCCTGACCCCGCTGGCCCAGGCGGCCTGAGGTCATTACGTTGCGAGATTTGGGATTCGGCGTACTAAGCTGAGCGGCGTGATCCGTTGTCGACGTCTTCAGGCACCCGTACAATCCGTCCGGTGAGCGATGCGATGGATAGCGCCCTGAGGGACCGCCATGAGCCAGGCGAGACCCAGCGGGACGCCGGCAGCAAGCCGATCGGCCCGATTCGTGGGCTGCTGATCGGCGTCCTTGTCATCACAGGTGCGTGGTTCGCGGCGGGCAACCCCATCTGGCTGGCCTTCTTCATCTGGTACGCCGGTGTGGGCGCCGTCCTAGCGGTGCGTCGGCCGGGCAACGCCATCGGCTGGATCCTCCTGGCTCTCGCATGGTCGTTTGTTCTCGTTAACGCGCCCGTGAATGCGACGGTGCCCGATCTTCTAGCCCGAACGGCAGGGCCGTGGGAGGAAGGGAAGGCATGGTTGTCCGGCTGGAGTGGCAGCGCCATCTTCTCGCTCTTCTTCCTCCTGACCGTTGTCTTCCCGAGCGGCCGCATCCCGGCCCGCGGCTGGGGCCGGGTGGCGCGATCTGCCTTGGCCGCGTCGGGCGCTCTCGTTGTGCTGACTGCAGTCGCGCCGACCATCGCTGTCACGCCGACCGCAACCGATGCGAGCATCTCGGTCCCGAACCCCATAGCGCTCCTACCCGCGGCGGCCTTCTGGGCTCTGACCTCGAAGGTCGATCTCGTCCTGCCGCTCCTCGCAATGATGGCCCTCGGGGCGACCTCGATGGTCGTCCGGTTCCGACGGGCCTGGGGCCTCGAGCGTCAGCAGCTTCGTTGGATGATGGCGGCCCTTGCCCTCGTGCCTCTGGCATTCCTGGTAGGCGAGAGCCTTCAATTGGTCACCGGAGGGGCCGCCGCCCAGGTGGCGTGGGTCCCCGCCCTGCTCGCCCTTGGGCTGCCGCCGCTGGCGGTGGGGATCGCCGTCCTCCGCTACCGGCTCTATGAGATCGACCGAATCATCAGCCGGACGATCGGCTGGGCGGTGGTCAGCGCCGTCCTCGCGGCCGTGTTTGGCGCGGTCATCCTCGCGATGCAGGCCGCCCTGGCGTCGGTCACCACGTCGAACACGTTTGCAGTCGCCGCCTCCACGCTGGTCGTGGCGGCCCTCTTCCAGCCAATCCGGCGGCGGGTGCAGACCCGAGTCGACCGACGTTTCAATCGGGCTCGATACGATGCCGAGCGAACCGTGGGCGCGTTCGCCAGCCGGCTTCGTGACGAGGTCGACCTGGCCCAGCTCAGGAATGAGATCATCGCTGCCGTCAACCACACGGTCCAGCCCGCCGCTGTCTCGCTCTGGCTGCGGAGCTGATTCCCGCATCGAATCATTGACGAGGAACCCGCCCGCGAGTTGGCCGCGGAAGTCGAGAAGGGCGGAGGTCGGGCGCTGGCAGTCGGCTGCGACGTGAGCCAGCGGAGCTCGGTCGAGGCCCTGTTCGGAGCGGCCGTCGAGCACTTCGGGCAGGTTGATTTCGCCGTATTGTGCGCGGGCATTCTCCGCTTCAACCTCGTCCAGGATGTCACCGACGAGGAGTGGGACGCCGTGATCGACACCCACTTCAAGGGCATGTTCCTGTGTGCGCAGGCCGCCGCGAAGATCATGGTCCCGCGCGGGTACGGCAAGCTCGTGTTCCTGTCGTCGGGAGCGGCCCGCGGTTGGAAGGCGCGGATTCACCACTCCGCCGCCAAGGCCGGCATCGAGTCGATGACCCGCGTCTTGGCGGCGGAGCTCGGGCCATCGAACATCAACGTCAACGCCGTCGCGCCCGGGTTCGTCGAGACTTGGATGCCAGAGCAGCACGCGGCCTGGCTGGGCGAGGATTACGAGGCGTTCAAGGCGCGGAACGAGGCTCAGATCCCGCTGCGCCGAGTGGGGACGCCGGAGGAGCATGCCGCCGTGATCACATTCCTGTGCGTGACGACGCGAACTACGTCAGTGGGCAGCTCATGTGGCGGTCAACGCCGTCGGCATCGTGACCGTCTGGTTCGATGTCATCGACGCCACCTGCCGGTAGCCGGACGTTGGTGGGGCGCGTCGCTGAAAAGCGCCCCACCAACCTCGGTCGCTGGACCATTGCCTCACGCGCGCGGCGACGTCGCGAGCCGGTGACTTTCCAGCGGGACTTGGACACCGCGCCCATGCTGGGGTCGACATGGTGGCGGTCCTCGTGGACGGCCGGTCCACGAGCCGGCGACCGCGATGCGTTTCGAGCACGCGGCCATCCGCAAGCGTGACGGCTGGCGCACTTTCCCGCGCGTACTCCATCGGCCCGGTCGGCGGCCATTTCCGGGAGCACTGTTAGAGGTATTGACAGATGGGGTTCCATAGATTGCAACCCCCAGCGTCGTTGTCCCGCGCCCCGTCCACCCGATCCCGTGGAGGCCCCGCGATGCACATCCTCGTGCGGCGTTCTTTCGTCCTCGCCACGCTCGGCGCACTTTTGCTTGGCGTCGTTGGCTCCGCTGCAGCGCCTGCGGCGTTCGCCGGGCATCGGCCGACCAACACGCGGGTCGCCGGCATCAACGTCGACGCGTCGACGATTCCCCAGCTCGAGGTGCTGATGAACCGACATCGACTGACGTCGGTCCAGCTCGTCCAGTTCTACGTTCACCGGATCGCGGAGCTCAATCCGAGGCTGCACGCGGTGATCACGGTCAGCCAGACCGCCCTCGCGGACGCGCGGCGGGCCGACGCGGCGAGGCGTCGCGGCGACCGTCGCCCGCTTCTCGGGATCCCGGTGATCGTCAAGGACAACATCGATACGACCGGCATGCCGACCACGGCCGGCTCATGGGCCCTCGCGGGCTCGACACCGCCGGACGCATTCATCGTTCAGCGGATGAAGGCGGCCGGCGCGATCATCATCGCGAAGGCGAACCTATCGGAGTGGGCGAACTTCCGCTCCGGGCCGTCATCGAGCGGCTGGAGCGGGATCGGCGGCCAGACGAACATGGCCTACGTCCTCGATCGAAACCCATGCGGCTCGAGCTCGGGCTCCGGCGTCGCAGCGTCGGCCGACCTCGCGACCGTGGCCGTCGGCACCGAGACGGACGGCTCGATCGTGTGTCCGTCCGGCGCCAACGGCGACGCGGGCATCAAGCCGACGCTCGGGCTCCTGAGCCGGTCAGGGATCGTGCCGATCTCGGCCGAGCAGGACACCGCCGGGCCGATCGCCCGGAACATGACCGATGCGGCCGTCCTGCTCGGCGCGATGACCGGCATCGACGCCTCCGACAGCGCGACCGCGGCCCAGGCCGGTCACGCCTTCACTGACTACACGCAATTTCTCGACAAAAGCGCGCTCCGGGGCGCCCGGTTCGGCGTCTGGCGCGAGGGGACGTATGACCCGACGGTCAGCCCCGAAGTCGACGCGATCATGAACGCGACCGTCGCGAAGCTCGAGGCTGCGGGGGCGACAATCGTCGATCCGGTGCGGATCCCGATCGAGCCCGCCTACGGGCCGGAGTTCGCTGCGCTCCTGTGCGAGTTCAAGACGGACATCGCCTCATACCTCACGGCGAACACGACCGCGGGTTATCCAAAAACGCTCCAGGACCTGATCGACTTCAACAACGCCCATCCCGCCCTGGAGGGCCCGTGGAACAACGCCGTCTTCGACGCCGCCGCGGCGACCGGAGGAAGATCCGATCCCGACTGCGCCACGCAGCGTGCGGCAGCGACGCCAGTCGCGCAGGCGGCCATCGACGACCTGATGGCCGCCGACCACCTCGACGCGATCATTGCTCCCACGAACGGTCCCGCATGGGTGACCGACCCGGTCAACGGGGACCTCGGTGGCGACTTCTCGACGTTCGTTGGGTCGTCGAGCCCGGCCGCGATCGCAGGCTACGCCAGCGTCACCCTGCCGGCCGGTTTTGTGGGGCATCTTCCCGTCGGCGTGTCGTTCGTCGGCGGTCGCTGGTCCGAGCCTGAGCTGATCGGGCTGGCCTACGCGTTCGAGCAGGCGACCCACGTCCGGGTTCCGCCGTCGTTCCTGACCTCGACGTCGGCCGCCGCCGCAACGTCAAACATGGCCGGCGCAGAGCGGGGAGCCGCAATTAACGGGCCGCGACGCTCGGGCGTCCCGAGCCGGAACGGGCGGTGGGTGATGCCGGCGACCAGATAGGTCGGTAGCGGTTCACCTACCGACAGGTGCTATCGGACCGCCGCGCAACCTCGAGGATCGCGACGATTCTGGCTTCGTCGTCAAGGGGGGAGCTGGGAGTCTGTCCTTGGTCCGTTAATCTGTCAGTGCCAACTGATCCGTGAATTTGTCAGTCTCCCCGGCATGAGGGAGACGATCACGATGACGACGGTCGCGCAGCGGCGAGCGTGGGTGTTGACGAAGGTGATGGCCGGCGAGATCGAGGTCGCCGAGGCGGCCGAGCTGCTCGGCCTATCGGTTCGATCGGTCTGGCGGCTCACGCGACGGTTCGCCGAAGAGGGTCCGGCGGGCTTGGTCCACGGCAACCGCGGTCGATCTTCGCCGCGGAGGATCGAGGAGTCCACTCGGGATCAGGTCCGGGCCCTCGCCCGCGGTCGATACGACGGGGCCAACGACAGCCATCTCGTCGAGCTCCTCGGCGAACGGGAAGGGGTCAGCCTGAGCCGGGTCAGCGTCCGGCGGATCCTGCGAGCGGCCGGGATCGCCAGCCCTCGCCGCCGGTCGCACCGAAGGCGCTGACGACGTCCCAACGGGCACGATCGAGCATCGCCCGATGCTCGGCCCGTCGATGACGATGCGTCTACAGGCGATAAGTGGCATTCGGGGTGCCTATCGATTAACGTCGTGAACCCGGCTCCGAAGCTGAGCCGAGCGCGGAGGGATCGGTCGATGACGGTCGCACACCGCCCTGACATCAACGGCCCGCGCCGCGAACTCCCCGGCCGCGTCCGGCGCCCCCACCGCCTTGCGCGCCGGCACGCCCAGGCCCGACGCTCCGGGCCGCTCACCGGCAGCACCCTGATCCACGACCCCCGCGGCGGTGCTCGACCGGCTCGATCCCGGCCAATGGCTGGCGAGGGGTCCCGGCCGTGGCCCGACGCGCAGAAGAGCATTGTGCCGCCTGAGCTCAGTCGGCCGAAGCCCGAGTCCGGGGTTGTTCCATGATCTCCGCTATTCCGTGGCCCGCGATTGCATGGTCCCGAGGCAGGAGTACCGTACGGGAGGAGGGCTTGGAGCGCCGCCTCTGACGGCTGCCAACAGCCCCGTCTGGCGCAAGAGGAGACCGAACCATGGATGAGCATCCGAACGCGGTGATGGCCCGTCAGATGACCGACGCCCTGAGCCGCGGTGACATGCAGGCGCTCGATGGGTTCCTGGCCGATGACGTGGTCTGGCACGAGATCGGCCGAGCAGAACCACGCCGCGGCAAGGCCGCGCTCCGGGCAGCGGGACCCGACGGCGGCGCCGCCGATTACCACATCACCGGCACCCTGCACGACGTCCTGGCCAACGACGACCACACGATCGCCCTCGTTGATGCAACGGCCACCCGGGACGGCAAGACCCTCTCCTATCGGACCGCCGAGATCTATCACGTCCGGGACGGCAAGATCATCGAGCGCTGGGCCTTCTCCGACGATACCGCGGCGATCACCGCGTTCTTCGGGTAGCCGGGCAGGACCTTCGGGCATTCTGTGCGCGATACGGGCGCACGGCCTGGATCGAGGTCGCCGGCCTCCGGATTGCGTACCGGCGGGGCGGGGACGGGACCGCCCGTCGTCCTCCTGCACGGCTTCGTCGGCGACAGCCAAGAGTGGCGCCCGGTCATTGACGACCTGTCGGACGCGTTCCACGTGGTGGCTTGGGACGCCCCGGGCTCGGGTCATTCATGCGATCCGCCCGAATCATTCCGCCTGGCTGACTACGCGGACTGCCTCGCCGCCGTCATCAAGGCGCTCGGACTGCGGCGACCTGGCGTCGTCGGGTTGTCCCTTGGAGGAGCGCTGGCGCTGAGCAGCGGTGCCAACCTCGGGTCATCGCCGAGCAGGCCCAAGGAGGGGCGGCTCATGAGCGATGAGGCCAGCCAGCAGCGCGGGGGCTCGGCGGCCAGACGGCAGGCGATCGATGCCCCGAACGAATTGCCCGCGACGTAGGCGGGCGCCAGGCCTAGATGTTCGATCAGGACGGCGAGGTCGGCCACATCCTCGTAGAGGCGTCGTCACGGGCAAGTTCCCTCCCCGAAGAGCCCCGTTTCAGTAGGGCCGTCTGCTCTGTACAGCGGGAGACCCCGGCTTGACAGCCGAGGTCTCCGTCGTCGCCGATGCGGCTTGGTCGTTAGCGGCGCGGGTGGGTCCCTTTGAAGAGCGCACCCGTTTGTCGAGGCAATGTCCTAGGGCAGGTTGCAAGGGGCGACGGGCGTATCGATCCGCAGGGCGGCGCCGGTCGGAACCACGTACGTGACGACCAGCTGGACAGGGACGGTCGTGCTTTCGTTGCGACCGATGCCCGGTCCGTCGCCATTGGCTTCGACGAAGGTTGTCCCGGCAGGATGGGCCGTACCTGTACAGGTCTTGTCATAGAACGTCAGGGTGCCCGACTTCACGCTGACGAGGACGATGCCTGGATGCTCGTGCCAGCCGGAGCTGCCGCCCGGGGCGACGTTGACCGTCGCTGTGGCGACATCGGTCGATCCCTTCGTCTGGAACTTCACGGCGCCCGTGTTGAAGTGCACGGACTCGCTGAGGGTTCCGCGAGACAGGAGCGTCCCAACGAAATTGGACGGGCCTGTGGCGAGGACGGTGCCCGCGAAGAGGGCAACCAGGACGATTGCCAGAAGTGGACTACGGATCGCCGTAAGTCGTTGCACGTTGACGAACCTCCTTGGACACCGCGCGTGCCCAGCGACAGACCGGGTCGGTCTCGCCGTTGGCCCAGCGCGTCGGCAGGCGACCGAGTGGGGACGCCGCGCTGGTGGACCCCCGACTCCGTGCCTCCCTGACTGATCGCGGAAGTTTGCGCGCGCCGGATCGGCACGGATACCGAGTTTCCACACAATCTGGTGCGGAGACGCACCGTGCGACTACCACATCGCCTCGGGCGGCGCCGACCGGGCGCATTCTCTTCTCAGCGATCGCCTCCACGGCCAGTATCGCCTACGTCTACGTCATGAACGCGGACGGCTCGGGTCGCGCAAACTTCACTGGCCCCCGCGGCCTCTGAACCGCGCAGGGCGCCGGCGGCCAGCCGGCTGCACCCCTGGAATGTCGCCGGCCTCGGATTCGGTGGGCTCCGGTCCCGACGCCTGCGCTCGGGCAGTCAGGGGACGGCGGGTAAGGCGCCTTCGACGGACGTTGTCCGCTTGGCACTAGCAAGGCGATTCGAGGGTCTATGTCGGAAGTCCACTCTCTGAACACGCGCTGTGTCGAAGGCAGCAGCGCCACGGGCCGGATCCGCGGCTGTTCGCCCGCA
>JANMQO010000029.1:0-3360 GCA_031370565.1 Chloroflexota bacterium | reverse complement strand
CGTCCGATGCCGGTCCCGTCGAACGGGCCGCCATCGGCGTGCTCACCGTAGCCGTCACCGTTGTAGCGGTGCCAGACGGGTCCGCTCGGCGTCTCCGTGCGCAGCAACGCATCGGCTACCTGCAGCGTGGCGAGAATGTGTGGGTCGTCGGGACGGCGCAACCCGAACCGGACGAGCGCGAGGAAGTCGGTCCCGACCATTTCGTCGGCCGGGACCATCGACTGGTCGGGCGGCCGGTTGCGGACCGGCACGGCGGTCGAGAGCGGCGCGCCGGCCAGGACCTCGGGCGACGCGATCCGGACGTAGTACCCGTCCACGCCGTGCGCCGCTGCCAGCGGCCCGCCGTGCGCATAGGTCCAGTCCTCGATCGAGGCGTTCCAATCGTCCGCCAGCTCGAGACAGTAGGTCGCCGCTGCTTCCGGCAGGTGTTCGGCTGCGACGACCAGCGCCGCCACGACGGGCGCAAGCGTGGACGGGGTCAGGCCGGGGTTTTCCTCCCAGCGATCCTGCTCCGTGGCCGGTCCGGTCCGTGCGATGAACGAGGCGGCCGCGGCGATCATCCGGTCTACGGCGGGGCCCGTGACCAGGCGCGCGAACGCAGTGGCCTCGTCGCCGACCTGCCCGTGCATGTGGGTGCCCCCGGTGTGGCGCAATGCGCCGACGAGCAGGATCGGGTATGCCGCCTCATCGAGCTGGACCCCCTGCCAGTAGGCAACGCCGTCGACCCACTGGTTCTGCGGCCAGTGGCCGTCGACCTCCTGCGTCGCGACGAGGTAGCCGAGCATCCGGCTAGCCGACGCCCGGGCCCCCAGCGCGACAAGCGCGCCGGCACATTCGACCAAGTCACGCGACCAGACCAGGTGGTAGCCGCCCAGGTCGTTCCGGGTATTTCCCCATGGGATGGACAGGCTGGCCACCGTGGCGCCTGGCGTCGTGCGGTCCTGGTGGGTTCGCAGCACGGCGGCCGAATCCAGGTAGAGGCGGTCCAGATCGTCGCCCAGCTGCTGGGGTGGCGCCGCGCACGTCCGCAGGAATGCACGCCAGTTCCCGATGTACTCGTCCCACGCCGTCTCGAAGTGCCCGACGAGCGCGAAGGTAGCCTGCAGGGCAGCCTCCTCCGGCCGCGACCCGAAGCCGAGCGCGAGCTCGGCCGTGCCGTCGCGCAGCGGGATCTCGGTCATGCCCGCGACGTTGCCTTCGTCGGTCGAGCCGAAGGTCCAGGTCATCCGCCCGTTCCGGGCGAAGTCCTGCCAGCCGTCCGACGCGCCCACGTAGCCCACGCTCCGACGCACGGGTGGCGGGTCGGAGGCGAGCGCCAGGGAGTAGCGCTGGGCCGCGGCGAAGAGCAGCGGATGCCCCTTGTACGACCCGGCCCAGGCGCGGTTGCTGGTCCCCGAGAAGCCCAGGTGGGGCGCCAGCAGTGGGTAGAGGCGCAGCGGGTGGAGCGTGCGTTCGGGGTCATCGACGGCGCGGCGATCCTCCAGACGCGCCTCGATGCGCACGACATCGGCATGGTCGTCCACGCAGATCCGGAGGGTCAGTTCGTAACGCGGATGACGGTGCACGGCCACGACCGCTGGGATGCCCGGCGCCACGAACCGAGCCTCGGAGTCCGCGTCGCGCTTGACCTCGCTCCAGAACCCCACGTCGTCGGCCACGATGAAGCCGAGATCACGGATCTGGGGACGATCCACCCGCGGCCAGTACACCTCGTTGAGGATGCCGTGGCCGACGGTGAACCAGATCCGGCTGGCGTAGTGCGAAGTGCCCACGGCATCCTTCGCGCTGCTCGACCAGGTAGGCGCGATACCGGGCGCGCCCGGGGCGGGTCCGGAATCGGGGGCGGGTCCGGAATCGGGCGCGGGACTGACGCCGGAGGCGACGTCGGCCAAGCGGGAACCGCCGGAGGATAGGTCGTCGGCGGATGGGTCGGTCGTCATCGGCGGAGAAGCCTCATGTCGGCGACGGCGCGCCGGCCGGGGCGGCCACCGGCGCGTGCCAGCGCTCGGCGGGCGGGATGAGCGCTTCGGCCGCCTTCGGCCCCCATGTCCCTCGCCGGTACGAAAGCGGCGGGTTCGTGAGATCCAGCGCGGGGTCCACGATGCGCCAGGCCGCCTCCACCGTGTCCTCTCGGGCGAAGAGCATCGGGTCGCCCTGGGCCGCGTCGCCGATGAGTCGCTGGTAGGGTGGCAACTCGGTGCCGCTCTGATGGCTGGCGACCAGCTCGACCTCCTCGCCGACCATCCGTTCGCCCGGCTTCTTGGCCCGCGCGCCCAGCGAGATCGTCATGTCCGGGGTCAGCCGAAAGCGGAGGTAGTTGGCGTCGCCGGGCTCCCGTTCGGCAAAGACGTCGAACGGCGGCGGCTTCAGCTCGACGAGTACTTCCGTGGCCGTCACGGGCAGGCACTTCCCGGTGCGGATGACGAAGGGCACGCCGCCCCAGCGCCAGGTGTCGACACGCAGTCGGAGCGCCGCAAACGTCTCCACGTTGGAGTCGGTGGCGACCCCGGCGACCTTCCGGTAGCCCTCGTACTGGCCGCGCACGACGTCCTCCGGCCGAAGCGGCTGGATCGAGTCGAGGACCTTGAACTGCTCGTTGCGGAGCGCCTCTGCCGTGTGCCCCGAGGGCGGCTCCATAGCCAGGATGCTGACCGTCTGGAGGAGGTGGTTCTGGACCACGTCGCGGATCGCCCCGGCGCTGTCGTAGAAGGCGCCCCGATCAGCCACGTCGAATGCCTCGGCCATCGTGATCTGCACCGAGGCCACGTGGTTCGCGTTCCAGATCGGCTCGAGGAAGCGGTTGGCGAAGCGGAAGTAGAGCAGGTTCTGGACGGGCTCCTTGCCCAGGTAGTGGTCGATCCGGAAGATCTGATCCTCGCTGAAGACCGTGTGGAGGGTCGCGTTCAGCCTGCGCGCGCTGGCCAGGTCCCGTCCGAAGGGCTTCTCGACGATGACCCGGGCCCCCTCGGCGCAGTGCGATTCACCGAGCAGCTTGACCACCTGGCCGAAGAGCGCCGGGGGGATGGCCAGGTAGTGGAGCGGGTGCTGGGCCGCGCCGAGCTCCATCCGCAGCCGCCGGAATGTGTCCGGGTCGTCGTCGGAGCCGTCGATGAATCGGAGCTGATTCTGGAGTCGCCCGAGGACGGCCCGATCCGTGATGCCGTGCTCGGCCAGACTCTGGCGGGCACGATCGCGCAAAGCGGCCAGGTCACCGTGGCGGGCGACCCCGATGATCGGCATCGTCCAGTCGCTGTCGCGCACGAGGCCAGCCAGCGCGGGGAAGATCTGCTTGAAGGCGAGGTCGCCCGTGGCGCCGAAGAAGACGAAGGCGTCCGAGCGAACCGGTCGCGAACTGCTCCG
>JANMQO010000344.1:0-9792 GCA_031370565.1 Chloroflexota bacterium | reverse complement strand
GTCAACCTGTACTCCTCGGTGGTCACCACGGCGCCCGGGGCGAAGACCCGGATCCATCACCACGGACCGTGCGAGACGTCGATCTACATCCTCGAGGGCCGCGCCCGGTACACCTGGGGCCCGACCGGACTGGAGCAGTCGATGGAGGCTGGCGTGGGCGATTTCCTGTACATCCCCGCCGGTGAGATCCACGTCGAAGAGAACGCCGCCGCGGACGAGCCGCTCGTCGTCGTGCTCACCCGCAATTGTCCGGACTCTCACGTGGTCTACCTCGACGGCGGCCCCGACGGCGCGGCGGCACCCACCGAGCGATGACGGGCGCGCCCCGCGGCGAGGCGCGGCCACGGGACAGCCGGCCACGGGACAGGCCGACGGCCGGGCCCTGGACCCTCCGGACGCTGCCCGAGTTACTCGCGGCGCACGGCCTCGACGGCGTTCCCGAGCAGCCACTCGCGCACGACGGCTGGTCCGGCGCCACGCTCACCCTGCTGCAGCGCGGCACGGACCGGTTCGTGCTCAAGCGAACCTCGCTGGCGACCGACTGGATCGCCCGGCACACGCTCGATCGCGACCTCCGCGAGGCCTGCCTGGCGGCGGACGGGCCTGCCCTGGCCGGACTGCCGTGGGCGCCCTACCTCGGCGCGGCGGCGGACGGGTCGGATGGGCCGACCGCAGCGATCCTCATGCCCGACCTGTCCGGTGCACTGCTCGCCTGGGAACGTCCGGATGGCGAGCCCCCCGTCAACGTGGAGATCGTCGACCGGGTGATCGACGCCATGGCCGGGCTCCACGCCCAGCCATGGCCGGAACGACCTTCGGGCGTACCCGGCGCGGCGTTTCCGTGGTGCCCGCTGCGTGCCCGGATCGAGCTCCTGTCGCGCCCGTCGGCCGAGCGCTACCGGGCCGAAGGCCTGGCGGTCGGCGAGCGGTTTCTGGCCGGCTGGGACGCCTTCGATCGACTCGCTCCGCCGCCCGCCCGGGACCTTCTCCGCACGCTCTGGGACGATCCGTCGCCCGCGCTCCGGGCACTCGGCCAGCTGCCGGCCGCCGGCCTACACGGCGACCTCAAGCTGGCCAACGTGGCGCTCCCGGGCGACGGTCGGGTTGCGCTCATCGACTGGCAGTTGGCGACCTTCGCGCCGGTCGCCGTCGAGCTCGGCTGGTTTCTCGTCTCGAACGTCGCCCTGCTGCCCGTCGGCCCGGACGACATCTTCGCGCGATACCGGGCAGCGGTCGGCGTGAGGCAGCTGGCCACCGCCGACGCGAGGCAGGCCGACGCGAGGCAGGCCAGCGCAGTCGCCGTCGCCCGCGCCTCAGGCAGCGCCGCCGTCATCGGCGATTGGGCCGGCCAGATCGACCTGGCAATCCTCGTCGGACTGCTCCTGCGGGGCTGGCGCAAGGCCCTCGACGTGGAAGCGGGCCTGACCCTGCCGACCGGCGCGACCGCCGCCGAGGATCTGGGCTGGTGGTGCAACCGAGCCGTCGAGGCCGCGCGCCGCCAGCTCTAACGCGCCGGAGCCGCCGCTCCCCCGCCGGCAGCCGTGGCCGCGGCCACGACCCACGGCCCACGGCCCCGCCCCGCCGCCGCGCCCCGCCGCCGACGGCCAGTGGCGGTCGGGCCCGACGAATTCAGCCTCCCAGCCGGTCCGCCTTCGCCCCGACCCAGGCCAGCAACTCCGCCCTGGACCGCGTGTTGAGCACGATCTCTGGCTCCACCCACGCCCGCCGAGCCTGGGCCACCGCCCAGTCGAGGTGGTGGAACTCCTCGACCCGGTGGGCATCCGAGTCGAGCGCCAGCAGGCAGCCCGCCGAAGCCGCCCGGCGAGCCCGCTCGTCCGACAGGTCAAGCCGGCGATCGGAGCCGTTCATCTCGAGGGCCGTGCCCGTCCGGACCGCCTCCGCATACACGACCTCCCAGTCCAGATCGAGGTCGTCACGGCCCTGGATCATCCGACCAGCTGGGTGCGCGATGACGTCGACATGCGGACTCCGGATGGCCGCCAGGACCCGCCGGGTCAACTGCTCGCGCGGCTGGTGACGCGAGACGTGGAGCGACGCCACCACCAGGTCGAACTGGGCGAGCAACTCGTCGTCATAGTCGAGCGCGGCGTCCGCCCGGATCTCAAGTTCACAGCCATGCAGCAGCCGAAAGCCATCGGGCGACGCCCCGCTGGGCACGAGACCGGTCGCCTCCTCGCGCGCGAAGCGCTCATTGAGCGTCGCGATGACGGCCCGCTGCAGTTGGACCCGCTCGGGCGTCAGGCCCTTGGCGATGGCCAGCGAGCGCGAATGGTCGGTGAGTACCTGGTAGGCGTGGCCGCGCGCTCGGGCAGCCTCGGCCATCTGCTCGATCGAGTGCACGCCGTCCGACCAGTCCGAGTGGCAATGCAGGTCGCCGCGCAGGTCAGCCACGCTCACCAGTCGGGGCAGCCGGCCCGTGGCCGCCGCTTCCACCTCACCGCGGTCCTCGCGCAGCTCCGGGGCGATCCAGTCGAGATCGAGGAAGCGATAGGCCTCGGCCTCGGTCGGGAAGGTCCGCAGCTCGGTCGCGGCGCCGGGCGCTGGCCGAACGGTCGGCTCCTCGGACGCTGGCTGAACGTGCGGCTCGTCGGACGCCGGCTCATCGTGCGGCTCGTCGGACGCCGGCTCATCGTGCGACTCCGCGTCCGGCTCCAACCGCAGGAAGCCCTTCTCGGACAGGCTCCAGCCACGTTCCCGGGCCCGCCCGCGGAGACGGACGTTGTGCTCCCTGGAACCGGCGAAGTGGATGAGGTACGTGCCCGCCGTGCCTGGCGGCATGAGCATGAGATCCACCTGCGGTCCGCCGATCAGGCGAACAGCCGCCTTGTGGGCTCCCCGCTGGAGGACCGACTCGACCTCGGGCAAGTCCACGAATGCCGCGACCAGGCCGGCCGGGTCGGTCGTCTCGGCCAGCAGGTCCAGGTCACCGATCGTCTCGCGCCGTCGACGGAACGAGCCGGCCGGTTCCAGGCGGCTCACCCCGGGCACCGCCGAGAGGCGCGCCACGAGGCCGTTCACGATCGTCTCGGCCTCCCCGAGCAGCAACCGGGTCTGACGCGTCTCCAGTGCGGCGATGCCCGCCAGGATGGACGCCTCGGTCCGCTCGGAGAGTCCCTTGACTGTCCGGATCCGGCCCGTCTCGGCCGCCCCGCGCAGATCCGCCAGACCTTCGACGCCGAGCGTCTCGTGCAGCAGCCGAACCGTCCTGGGACCGAGACCAGGGACCTGCAGCAGGTCGACCAGACTGGCCGGGAACTCCGCCAGGAGCCGCTCGTGGAAGCCCAGCCGGCCAGTCCTGGCCAGCTCCGTGAGCTTGTCCCCAATCGCCTGGCCGACGCCTTCGATCCGGGGCGGCCTGCCGGCACGGTATCCAGCCGCCACCTCGATCGGGCTGTGACCAATCGCGTCGGCGGCGCGGTGATAGGCCACGGTCTTGAACACCAGCTCGCCCTTGACCTCGAGCAGGTCGCCAATCTGGTGGAAGATCCGGGCCAGCTCGTCGTTCGAGAGCAGCGGCACCGCGGTGTCGGCGGCAGGCTTGGGTTTCGGGCCGGCTCCGACGGCATCCACGGTCCCGCCGGCACCCACATCATCGGTCACGGTCGGATGGTAGCCCGTCGCTCCCGCCAAGCGGTGGCGACACAGGTCGGGCGGCAACTCGGGTCAGGCGGCCCGCACTCGGGTCAGGCGGCCCGCACTCGGCTCAGGCGGCGACCACTCGGTCGCGGCCCGCGCGCTTGGCCCGGTAGAGCGCCCGATCCGCCTCGGCCAGCAGCTCGGCCATGGTCACCTCCAGATCGTCGGCCACGGCGACGCCCACCGACACGCTGATCGAGTCGACCCCGCTGGCACGCAGGTCGAGCGCCGCCACGGCAGCCCGGACACGCTCGCCCACCTCGAAGGCGACCCGTTCGGACGGATTTCGCAGCAGGACCGCGAACTCCTCGCCACCGAACCGTGAGGGCACGTCGCCCTCGCGCACGGCTCCCGCGATGGCACCCGCGACGGCCCGCAGGACCTCATCGCCCGTCTCGTGGCCATGCTGATCGTTGACCAGCTTGAAGTGGTCGATGTCGATCATGAGTACCCCGACCGCGTCGTCCGTCCGGCGCCGATGCGCAAGCAAGGCACAGAATTCCTCGAAGTAGCGCCGGTTTGGCAAGCCGGTCAGCACGTCGGTCGATGCCCGCGCTTCCGCCGCGCGGTGCGACTCCACCCGGCCCAGGGCGGCCGAAGCCTCGACCGCGGCACCATGCAGGATTCGGCGTGCGGCGGCCGGCCAGGCATCGCGGGTCCGGCGCGACAGGACGATCGCGCCGATCACACCCGCCTCTGTCCGCAGCGAGGCCACGAGCGTGTTCGAGAGTCCGAACACGGACGCCGCCCGTGCCCCGAGTCGGGCCGTGACGGGGTCCATGCCCAGCGGCACCGGGTTGGCCGGCATGTCTGGCGGCAGCTCAAAGACGGCGCGGCCCGTACGGCCGGTGCGGCCAGTGCGACTCGCTCCGAGCACCTCGATCGGGATCCCGACCAGCTCGCGCCCACCAGACCAGTCCGGATCCAGGTCCGACAGTGGCAGGCGGGTGGTCGAACTGGGTGCGCCCGGTCGGGCACCGACCAGGGTCGCCTCGAGGCCCGCCTCGTCTGGGCGAAGCCGGATGACCACCGTGTGGTCCGCCCCTGTGCCGGCGCCCAGATCCCGGACGATTGCCTCCACCACGGCGTCCGGCGAGGCGGAGCGCGAGAGTCCCTGCAGGATCCGGGCCAGGTACTCCGCCTCGGCCCGCCGGCCCGCTTCCAGGGTGGCCACCGAGCGCTGGTGACTGACGGCGGCGACTGCTGCGGCAACGATGAGGACGAGCACGAGAAGGTCCAGCGGCTGACCAGCGTTGGCGATGACCGCCGCGGCGCCGGCAGTCCCGAGGAAGGCGAACGAGCCAGCGAGGAGGCGCCAGGTGAGCCGCATCCGTCGCTCAGACGGATCGTCGGGCGGCGCGCTGGGCGCTGGGCGCGAGGGGGAAAGCACGTTCCATCAAGCATGCCGTCCGAGCAGCCGTTCGTCCATCCGAATGGGGCAGTACCTGTGGCGACACGGACTGGTACTTTCGTACCATGCCCCGGGCCAACGTGCGGGGATCGAGCCTAGACTCGGGGCGGGGCACCTACCTGTTCGGTCTCGGTCTGGCCGCCGGCTCCAACGGCCGGGCGCCCGACCTGTGATCCCGCCACGGTCAAGGTCGGCGTCGAGGCCGGTACCAGCGCTTGCGAAGGATCCGGCGTGCCATGACCCGGATCGTCGAGACGGCCCACGCCTCGTCCGCCGGCCCGTTTGACGCGGTACATCTCAACGTCCGCGACGGCGATGAGCTCCGAGGCGAATCGTCCATGCGCTGGGCTGGCGGCGATCCCGATCGAGGCCGCGACGGAGACCGGACCATGCGCTCCCCCGTCGAACGCGCGCTCGCGCAGGACCCCGACAATCCGTCGTGCAGCCCGATGGGCGGCGGCCGCGTCCGTGTCGGGCAGGATGATCGCGAACTCGTCGCCGCCATAGCGCGCCGCGATGTCGCTTTCCCGCAAGGTCGAACGGATCTGCTCGGCAGCCCAGGTCAACAGCCGATCGCCAAGGAGGTGGCCAAAGCGGTCGTTGACCAGCTTGAAGTCGTCGAGGTCGATCATCAGGATCGCGAGCGGCGCACCCGAGCGCTGCGCGCGGAGCAACTCTTCGCCCAGCCGCTCGTGCAGGTAGCGATGGTTGAAGTACCCGGTGAGTTGGTCGCGGTCTGCCAGGTTGCGGGCATCTTCGTACAGGCGCGCGTTCTCGAGCGCGACGGCGGCCTCGTTGGCCATCGTGCGGGCGAGCGCGAGCGTCGCCTCGTCCAGCTGCACGTGGGACCGGCTGATGAGCTCAATCAGCCCGATCGAGCGACCCTTGGCGACGAGCGGCAGCATGGTTGAGACGACGCAGCCCTGTTCGCGCAGGAAGTCGGCCTCGGCCGGATCGGCGGACGGGTCGTCCACGTCGATCACCACGGCCTGCTGCCCTGCGAGCACCAGGGTTGTCTGGGGAAACCCGGCCAGGTCGAAGACAGGCTGGAGTTCCTCGGCCGGGACCGGCGGCCAGTTGCCCAGGGTGAGCAGCCGCTCGCCCGGCCGATCCCACCAGCTGATGGTGCACTCGTCGACGCCCGTCGCCTCGACGAGATGCCGGGCAATGAGCTCAGCAACCTCGCGTGGATCGAGGCTCTGGGAGAGTGCGCTGCTCATGTCCAGGAGCTGCCGCAGCTCACCGGCCAATCGCTCGCTGCGGCTGAGCAGGCGGGCCGATTCGACCGCCGTGGCGGCCTGGTCGGCCAGGATCGAGAGCAGTCGCTGGTCGCTCTCGTCGAACTGGCGCAGGCCCAGCTTTGACAGCGTGATGACGCCGATGACCCGTTCGTCATAGCGCATCGGCACGCACAGCATGGACTCGTCGACCTCGTCCGTGCCGGGGATCGTCAAGCCGCGCGGGTCGGCGTCCGCATTGTGGATGAGCAACGGCGTCCCGTTCGCCGCGACCCAGCCGGTGAAGCCCACCCCGACGGTCGTCCGGAGCAGTTCGAGATCGACCTTGTCGTACGCCCCGAACCGGCCCTCGAAGGCGATCGGGACGAGCTGGTCCGGCTCCACCAGCTCATACACCCGACAGTTGTGGTAGTCGATGATCCGGCCGACCTCTTCGACGATCGCCCGGCCAACCGACTCGACGGTGTTCTGCCGGCTCATCCGGGCGGAGGCGGCCTGCAGGACGCCGAGTTGGGCCGCCCGACCTTCGGATTGGGCGAACAGGTCGGCGTTGTGGATGGCGATAGAGGCATGCGTGCCGATCGCCGCAGCAAACGCGATGTCTGCGGCTGTCCAGTGGCGCGGAGCGACCGAGAAGGAGGAGAGCGCCCCGATCACGCGTTCTCCGCGGATGAGAGGAATCGACAGGTCGGCGCAGAACCTCAGCACACCGGCATACGGGTCGCCCGGATCGAGTTCGTCGGAACAGGCCGTGATGTCGTCGCGCACGAGCGGCCGGCCGGTCCGGAACACCTCGCCCAGCCAGTCCTCGTCAATCCCCAGTGCCGGCAGCCGGGCGGCTAGGGCATCGTCGATCCCGGCCCAGGCAGCGACTGGCGCACGGTCGCCCTCGACGATCCGGATGGTCGTCCCGTCGACGCCCAGCACCCGGGTCATCTCGGTCACCATCGTGCGCAGAATCGTCGCCCGATCGAGGGTCGTGGTCAGTTGCTCGGCGATCTCCAGGGCCGTCTGCAGGCGGTCGTCGAGGCGCGGTCCGCCGGGCGTGTCGTGGGGTGCTTGGCCGGGCGTGTCGTGGGGTGCTTCGCCGGGCACGTCGTCGGGCACGGCCTGTCCCTGCGGAGCGGTCAGCGGGCCGGTCCGTCGCCCAGCCTGGTTCAGCGAGGCATGCATCGGGCGCATCGTCTCACCAACCTGTCGTGGCAGACGCCTCACCGTTCGTACCGGTCGAGCGCAGCCGAAGTACGGTATCCCCGCTGCGACACGAACCGGGTTGACCATCGAGAACCGGGTTGACCGGCCGCCGGCGTGCTGCCTACACTCAGCATGGCTCGCCAGACCCGCCGACAACTCGGTCCGCGCGTGGGCGAACCGCCCAACCAGCAACGGAGGAAGACTCCACTCGTGGAGCCAGGACCCAGTCCCCGTGGTGCCCCGGGCACCCGGACAACGAACATGGCCCGCCTCGCCCGCTGACGGTTCCGCGCCCACCGGCGCGCGCCACCACGGACGGGACGGACCCCGCCGCGAGGTGGCACATGCTCTACCTGAGCCAGGCGATCGGCCGGCCGGTGCGCGATCGGAACGATGAGCCGATCGGCAAGGTGGCTGACCTCATCGTCGCCCTGGGCAACCAATACCCACCCGTCACCGGGCTCGTCGTCGAGACGGACCGGCGGCGCATCTTCCTGCCCTGGACCTCGGTCGAATACCTGGACGCCAGCGGCGCGAAGCTGGGCACGCGCACCATCGACATCGACAAGTTTCGCCAGCGCGCCGACGAGATCCTGCTGCGAGCCGACCTGATGGACAAGCAGATCGTCGACATCGACGGCCGCAAGGTCGTCCGGGTCAACGACCTCCGGCTCGACGAGATCGAGGGCCAGCTCCACCTCGTCGCAGTGGACGTGGGGGCGGCCGGCCTCCTGCGCCGGCTCGGCATGGAAGGCGGCTTCCGGGTTCTCGCCCGAAACCTGCGTCTGCCCGTTCCGGAGCGCTACATCGACTGGGAGGACGTGGACCCGGTCGAGACCTCGGTCGCCTCGATCAAGCTGCGCGTGCCGCACCAAGGCCTGGCCGAGTTGCACCCCGCGGACCTGGCCACGATCCTGGATCAGCTGGCGCCGCGCGATCGGGCGGGCATCCTCGCCTCGCTGGACGACGAGGCGGTCGCCGATGCCATGGAGGAGATGGAGCCCGACTCCCAGGTCGAGGTGCTGGAAGACCTCACCCCGGAACGCGCCGCCGACATCCTCGAAGAGATGAGCCCGGACGACGCCGCCGACCTGGTGGCCGACCTGGACGAAGCCACCCGGGACCGCATCCTGGCCCACATGGAGTCGGCCGAGAAGGCCGAAGTCCAGGAGCTGCTGGGGTACCCGGAGGACTCGGCCGGGGGAATCATGACCACCGAGTTCGTGGCCGTGCCCGAGCATTTGACGGCGGCCCAGACGATCGATCGATTGCGCGAGCTCGAGCCCGACGCGGAGACCATCTACTACGTCTATGTCACCGACGATGACGACCGACTCGTCGGCGTGCTCTCCCTGCGCGATCTGATCGTCGCCGCACCGAGCGCGCAGATCGCCGAGGTCATGATCCGCGAACCGGTCGCGGTGGCCATCCTGGCCCATCGCGACGACGTGGCCGAGATCGTGGCTCGCTACAACCTGCTGGCCGTGCCCGTCGTCGATGAGGAGGACAGGCTGGTGGGCATCGTCACGGTCGACGACGTGGTTGAGGCGGTCGTGCCCGACTCGCGCAAGCGGCGCCCGGTTCGGCCCGGCAGTCGCCCCGCCGGGGGCTTGGGTTGAGCCCGGTCCGCTCGACCAGGGGCGCGGGTTGAGCCCGATCCTGCCCAGCGGGCCGCGCTTCGGCGGCGTCGGACCGCAGGTCGACCGCGCCCGCCGACGAGTCCTGCCGACCATCCGTCGAACGCCTGCCTGGCGCCTGCGCATGGTCGCCATCCTGGGCGTGCTGGGCCCGGGACTGGTCAGCGGCTTCGCCGACAACGACGCCGGCGGGGTCGCCACCTATTCCGTGGCCGGCATCCGGTTCGGCTACGACCTGCTGTGGGTGATCCTGGTCAGCCAGATCGCCCTGTTCTTCACCCAGGAGGTCGGCGCCCGACTGGGCCTGGCGACGGGCCAGGGTCTGACCGGCCTCACTCGCGAACGGTTCGGCGTGCGCTGGGCCACCTTCTTCGTGATCACGATGCTGGTGGCCAACCTGGGCACGATCATCGCCGAGTTCGCCGGGATTGGGGCCGCACTGGGCCTGTTCGGGGTGCCCCTGCCGGTCAGTGCCGGACTCGCCTCGATCGTCGTCATCCTGCTCATCTCGCGGGGCAGTTACGGCCGTGTCCAGTACGCGTTCGTGGCGATCGGCATCGGTGTCTCGCTGGCCTACGCCATCTCGGCCATCCTGGCCAAGCCGGACTGGGGTCTGGCGGTGAATTCGCTCGTGGTGCCGCACCTGTCCGCCACG
>JANMQO010000276.1:0-3770 GCA_031370565.1 Chloroflexota bacterium | reverse complement strand
CTCCGGCGGATATCGGCCAATCGGCCGCCGCACATGCACCGATCGGCTGCCGCACATCGACAGAGCCCGTCCGGGACGACCGAACGGGCTCTTCTGCGTCCGACGCTGGGCTCTACCGGGCGGGTCGCTCCGAGCCGTTCGCGCTACCTCCGGCGCTGGTCGCTGGGCCGTGCCGGGCTGGCCGCCGGGCCCACGCGCGTGGCTCCAAGCCAGAGGATCCCGTCGCCCGGCCACGCGGCCGTCGGGGACGCGAGCGCCTGTTCGATCTCTGTTGGCGCTTCCGGGAACGCCGCGCGAACGATCTCCGGGTGAGCTGACGCGAGGGTCCTGTGGTGCCGGGTCGGCGGCAGCACCAGGACGACATGGACGCGGCGTCCGGGTTCCACAGCCAGGACTGCCGCCCGCTTCTCGGTTCCCTCGCGGATGATCGCCTCGAATGCGCGAACGTGGGTCTCGACCTCGATGAGCACCGTGTCGGCTTCGTGGTCGAGCCGGATGTCGGTCGACCTCCGGCCGATGCCTGGGACCGGCGCCTCGACCGTGGCCCGCCAGCGCGGATGGCGCAGGGTGAGGACCGCCTTGACGATCCTCGCATGGGCAGCGTCATGGATGAGGGGCGCCGAGCCTGGATAGACAGCAAGTCGGAAATCTGCGCCGAGCAGTGCCACAGCGCGAGCACGGATCCGTGGTGCCACGTCGGTATCGCCCTGCTCCAGGCGGCAGATGACCGAGCGGACGACTCCGATCCCGCGAGCGACCGCGGCCTGACTCACCCCCGCCCGAAGGCGGATCTCGCGGAACTCGTCGCCGAACTTCGTGCTGGTCCGCCGGAGCTGCCGATCACCTTCATGGATCGCGATGCGGCTGATGCTGGTTCGCTGGTCGGTCATGGTGAACCCTTGCCTCGGTTGGCTCGGTGGCCTCGGTGGCCTCGGTGGCCTCGGTTGCCTCGGTTTGAGGCCGATGGCGGCCTGGCCATCGCCAGCCCGCCATCGGCCGTCCGGCGTCCTTCACAGCAGAACAGATGGCGCTCATCGGCGGCTTATCAGGCAGTTGGGGCCTTGGGAGAACGGCCGGACCGTCGTGCTGTGGCCGACGCAGGGTCCGGAGCTGACGCACGTCACGCTGGTCACCCGGAGGCGGTGACCGCGGTAGGTTGTCGCAGCCTGTTCGAGGGGTCATTTCGAACCAATGGCGCCGACCGGGCGCCGGGCCGGCGTGTTTTGTCCTTCCGGCAAGAACGTCGGCCGGGCAGGAGTGTGAAACGCGGGTCCGGCCTGCTCGTGGAGCATCACGCGGCCGGGCATCAGCACCTTCGGTACGGCATCCGCGGGCGAACGGACGGGAGCGTGGGCGAGCGGGAGCTGGCGTGGGCGACCGAGCGGGAGCACCGGCGACCGAACAGGCGCGGCCGACCGAGCGGGAACGCAGGCGCGGCCGACCGAGCGGGAATGCAGGCGCGGCCGCCCGAGCGGTAGCGGGAGTACCGGCGACCGAGCGGGAGTGCCGGCGACCGAGCGGACTGCGGCGGAGCGGAGGGCTCGCGCGGTCGCCGGATCAGATCGAGCCGGGCGGCCCGTTCGGATCGACGAGCTTGACGGTGGCCTGCTCTTTGTCGGCGACATCGCTGTAGCCATTGGCCCGGAGCAGCGCCCAACGCGACTCCCAGCGGGCGTTGTACATCGTCTTGTTCGCCACCACCTGCGTCACGGCCATTCCCAAGTTGCGGCTGATGTCGCCAGCGTTCCAGGTGTAGCCGTTGTCCTGAACGAAGGGCGGCACGGTTCCGGCCTGCATGCCCTTCAACTGTGTGACCCAGGCAAGGAGGTCGTAGCTGTCGTTGGGCTGCTGGGGCTGGCCGGGTCGGGCAACGCCTTCATTCTGGCCCGTGGCCAGGACGGCGTTCGGGACGCTCTCCGCGAGCCGTGCAGTGAGCAGGTCGGCGGCGGACAGGTACTCGGTGCTCGGCAGGTCGATCGGGTTCAGTGAGCCGTCAGCTCGGCGGCGCGCCTCGACGTCGGCGGCGTACGTTCCGGCATAGAGCGGGTTCGGGTTGGAGGCCGAGGCGGGTCCCTGCGGTCCAGCGGCCAGGGCGGTCGCGGCTCGGGCCAGGATGTCGGTCCAGCGGGGATCGGGCGTCGGGGCGGTCGTCGGGTCGGCGGGGGCGGATGGGATCGTTGGCGTCGCCAGGGCGGTCGCGATCGTCGGGGTTGTCCGTACGAGCGCGGGCACGAGCACGGTCGTCGGGGCGGACGCCGGCGCGGACACGAGCGCGAGGCCTGGCGCCGGCGCGGACACGATGGCTGCCGGGCTCAGCGTTGCCATGGCCGACGGCGCCGCCGAGGGCACCACCGTGGGGGCCGCCGTCAGCACGGAGGACGTGGCCGTGGTGGTGGAGGACATGGCCGCCGCAGAGGCCGTGGCTGCCGAGGATGTCGCGGCTGCCGCAGACGGCGTGGTGATCGCCAACGGTCGCAGGTAGTTGCTTCGGCCGTGCGTCGACGATGCCTTCCCCGCGGCGTGCGCCAGTGGATGCGCCGGCATGTGCGCCAGCCGGCCAGCCGGAACGTGCGTTGCGTGACGGTTCGCGGCCCCGGCCGTGCCCTCGCTGGATCTGCGCAACTCGCCCATCGTCTCGGCGAAGGCCGGCTGACCGGGCGTGCCGCCACCGGCTCGGCGTGCGGCCCACGAGCCACCCACCTGCCCGGCAGACGAGCCAGCCACGCGCGCGTCCACCCTGCCCGAAGGGTCCGCCTGGCCGCCGAGCTCATGGGTGAGGCGGTTGATGGTCGCGACTCGGTTCAGCGCGGACCCAAGGGAGTCGAACATGTGCACGGCACCTGGCTGCGGGGAGGGTGTCGGCGCTGATCGTGCGGCGCGCGTCAGCCGGTCACCATCGGGGAATACCCGCGTTACGGGGAGGCCGCCCCGGATACCGTCGCCCAGACCAGCATGATCGACATGACCGCCAGCACGATCGACATGACCGCGATCAGCGCCGTGATGGTCCAGCCGATCCCCAGCAGGAGCCGCCCGCTCCGGAGGGTCCCGACCACTTGGCGATCGGAGGCCAGGAGCATGACGAAGACGAGGATGAACGGCAGCAGCAGCCCGTTGAGCACCTGCGACAGGACCAGGACCAGCAGCAGCGACAGGCCCGGGATGAGAATGAACAGCGCCGAGAACACGATGAAGAACGCCAGCAGGCCATAGAAAGCGGGCGCCTCCCGCCAGCGCCAATCGACTCCCGTCTCCCAGCCGAAGGCCTCGCAGGCGGTATAGGCGCTGGCCAGGGGCACCACGCCCAGACCGAGCAGCGACGCCGCGAGCAGCCCGACCGCGAAGAGCACGGTCGCGCCCGGTCCGGCCAGTGGCCCGAGCGCCTGGGCAGCCTGGGCAACGTCGGTGATGTTCGTCTGGCCGCTGGTCCACAGGGTGGCGGCGCAGGCGACGACGATGAAGCCGGCCACCAGGTTGGTCAGCAGCGAGCCGAGGCCGACATCCACCCGGACACCTTCGAGGTCCTCGGAGCCGAGCCGCTTGTCGACGACATAGGCCTGGATGAATGCCTGGCCCCACGGCGTGATCGTCGTGCCGACCGTGCCCACCACAGCCAGCCAGTACGCCGGCGTGGCGGACAGGTGCGGCACCACGAGCGAATTCACCGCCAGACCCCAGTCCGGCTTGGCCAGGATGGCCGAGATGGCGTAGGCCAGCGAGACACCGATGCCGATCGCCACGAACGCGTACTGGACACGGCCGTAACTGCC
>JANMQO010000253.1:0-1707 GCA_031370565.1 Chloroflexota bacterium | reverse complement strand
CGGAACCGATGGCTCCGCGAGCGCGTGCCCAGGCTCGCCTTCGTGCGACGCTCGGTCCGCCGGTTCATGCCCGGCGAGGAACTGGCCGATGCGCTCGCGGCAGCCCAGGCCAACCAGGCCATCGGCGTCGCGGCCGTCTTCACTCGCCTGGGCGAGAACCTGGTCAGCCTGGACGAGGCGCAGCAGGTCGCCGACCACTATCACGGCGCGCTCGACGCCATCGCAGACGCCCGGCTTGACGCCGAGATCTCCGTCAAGCTCAGCCAGCTCGGCTACGACCTGGACGTCGAGGCCACATTCCACCATCTCGACGGACTGGCTCGCCATGCCGCCGAGACGGGGACGTGGCTGTGGTTCGACATGGAAGGCAGCGCCTACGTCGAGGGCACGATCCTGCTCTACGAGCGGGTCCGGGCCGCCCACTCCAACGTCGGACTGTGCCTGCAGGCGTATCTGCATCGGACGCCCGCGGACGTGCAACGGCTGCTGCCACTGCAGCCCGCGATCCGGCTGGTCAAGGGTGCCTACGACGAACCCGCCGCGATCGCGCTGCGCACCCGCCGCGAGGTCGATGCGGCCTTTCTGGCGATCGCCTCGACCGTTGCCCCGGCCGTCCGCGACGGGACCGTGCGGTTTGTCGCGGCGACCCACGACGTCGCGCTGCTCGAGCAGCTCGCCCGGTTCCACGCCGCCCTGGGGCTGGCGCCGGCCCGGACCGAGATCCAGATGCTCTACGGGATCCGGGCCAGCGACCAGCGCCGTCTGGCGGCGCGCGGCTTCACCGTCCGCTGCCTGGTCGCCTACGGCGAGCACTGGTACGCCTGGTACCTGCGCCGGCTCGCGGAGCGCCCCGCCAATGTGGTGTTCGCCCTGCGCCAGATCCTGCCCGGCTGACCGCCCGGCGGGTGCCGCTGGCGGCGGTACGATGCCGCAGCCCGCCGCTCCGCCAGATCAGGGGATGACGAAGGTCATCGAACCGTTGGCCTTCGAGCGCGATTCATGCATCGTCAGCTTGTACGACCCAGTGCCGGGCGCCGGGACGTTGAAGCACATGCCGGCGGTGCGGATGGTCCCCTTGCTGGGCAGGTAGATGGACGCCACCGGGTTGCTCGCCGCCGTCGTGCCGTCGGGCACCAGCAGGAAGCCCTGATCGATGAAGGCGTCGTTGCGGGGTTCGCTGTTCGTGGCGATGCCCCACAGCACGATCGACACCTCGCTCTTCTTGAGCGGCCCGTACTTGATCCGGTCCGGGTAGCCGCTGCATGAGGCCGGGATCAGCACCCCTCTGTTCACCGTGAACGTGACGTACTTGCCCATCTTCACCTTGCCGTTGACCACCAGGTCGACCGGCGTGTCGGAGGTGGCAGGATCGCCATTCAAGGGCACGATCGCCTGGTGCTCGTCCGGTGCGCCGAACGTGAGCAGCGCAGCCTCCAGCGCGAAGCCCGCCGGCGGCTGGAGCTGGATCTGGGCCTTGGCGGTCGCGCCCACCGGCACCGGGCCAGGCGTGACATAGCCGGGCAGGAACTGGCCATTCCAGACGATCTTGACCCCGTTGCCGACCTGGCTCACCTCAGTCTGGTAGGTGCTCGTGTTCTGGAACGACGCGTCGATGTTCAGCTTGTGCTTGATCGGATCGTAGGTACCGCCGGTCACGGTGATCACGTAGCCACTCCACCAGACCGTGGCGTTGAGCGTGAAGGCGAC
>JANMQO010000214.1:0-3687 GCA_031370565.1 Chloroflexota bacterium | reverse complement strand
GGCGGGGGGACGCCGCGTCCGTCTTGTACAATTTGCCTGTGTGGGGGGGCCGGCCCGACCCGGCCCGCACCCCGCCTGAGGAGAGGAGGCTACTTGCAGAGTCCGGCGCTGGCTTGGTACTGCTGCCAGTTGGTCGGGTCGACGATGTGCGTGGGGGCAATCGCCTTGGCGGGCAGCGGCGTCCCCTTCGTGATGTTGTCGAACAACTCCTGGACGGCGGTGTGGCCGACGTCGTAGCCGGAGATGAACAGCGCGGCCTTGAATCCGGACGGGGTGCCGGCCTTCCACTCCTTGCAGGCCTCGTAGGCGCCGAGGCCGACGCCGATGATGTTGTCCGGCTTCGCGCCGGCCGAGGCGAGCGCCTGGAGGGCGCCCTTGACGCTCTCATCGTTGCCGCCGACGACGATCCAGTTGGTCACGTCCGGATGCGAGGTGATCGCCGGGCCGGTGTCGTTCAGGGCGCCGTTGATCGTCGAGTCCGATGCGACGTCGATGAGGTTGGTGACACCGCAGGCGCGGAGCTTGGCCTTCTCCGCGTTGGTGCGGTCGGTGATGACCGTGAGGTCCTGCTTCTCGATGATCAGCGCACCGACCTTCTTGGAAGCATCCTTCAGCCAGCCGGCGTCGCCGAGGAGCTTGCAGGCTTCGTCGCCCACGCTCTCGCCCATCGCGGTCCCGGAGAAGCCGACGAATGGGACGTCGTTGCCCGAGGCGTCCTTGATCGCGTCGTCGGTCGCGACGAGCGGGATCTTCGCGTTCGCCGCGGAGGTCGCGACGGCGGGCCCGATCTTCTGGTCCGGAACCGTGATCCCGATGCCCTTCGCTCCCGCGGCGATGGCGTCGTTGATCGCCGTGATCGCCGCGTTCGCATCGGACTCGACGTTCACGACCTTGATGTCCGCACCGAGTTCCTTGGCCTTCTCGGAGGCGCCCGCCGCCTGATCGATGAAGTACTGCTGGGTGCCCAGCTTGTAGATGACATAGATGAGTGGCTTGCCGCCCGCGGCGGGAGGCGCCGCCGAACTGCCACCGCCACCGCCCGACGGCACCGGGGACGCAGAGCTGGAGCATGCCGCGAACACGACGGCACTGGCAGCGAGGACGGCCAGCAGCCGGACTGGCCGGTGGCCTCGGACCCGATCATTCATCGAAGACAATTCCTCCACAAACCCTTCCGCGACCGGGACGTCCGGCCTTCGGCTGGCACCGCCAGGACCGCCGCGTTGATCATGGACCAAACGGAAAACACCACAATCGCACGGATTATCGGCCCACAAAACGCTGATGTCAAGAGATTCAAACTGGTTCACCCAACTTGTCCCGCATGCGTGTTGACTTCTGTTAGTCTCGTGGGGCATGCTCTCGGTACTGAGGCTACGACAACCGGAGAGAAGCGATGACACAGATCGGTGGATGGCCCGTCGTTCAGTGCTCCACACCTGGAGGGTCGGTCGGGTGCTAGCTCGTCAGCGCCAGTCGTACATCGTGGAGCGCGTTCGGGAGGACGGCGGCGTTCGCGTCTCCGATCTCGTGCGTGAGCTCAGCGTGTCCGACATGACGATCCGACGCGACTTGGAGCTGCTCCATGATCGCGGCCTCATCGAGAAGGTCCATGGTGGTGCAACGACGGTCCCCGGGAGCGCCCTGTTCGAACCCGGCTTCGCCGCCAAGTCTGCCCTTCAGGAAGGCGAGAAGGAAGCGATCGCGGAGGCTGCCGCGGCGATCGTCGAGCCCGGCGCCGCGATTGCGATGTCCGCCGGCACGACCACCTACGCGATCGCCCGTCGCCTCATCGATGTCGTCAGGCTGACCGTGGTGACCAACTCGCCCCGGATCGCGGACATCCTGCACGAGGCCGGTCGGGCCGACCAGACGATCATCCTGATAGGCGGCGTTCGGACGCCGTCGGACGCACTGGTCGGGCCCTTCGCCGTGTCTGCCCTGCGCAGCGTCCATGTCGACCTCGTGTTCCTGGGCGTCCATGGGATGGACCCGCAGTCGGGCTTCACGTCGCCCAATCTCAACGAAGCGGAGACGGACCGCGCCCTGGTCGAAGCCGGACGGCGGCTCGTCGTCGTCGCTGACCACACGAAGTGGGGGGTCGTCAGTCTCAGCACGATCGCTCCGCTTGACAAGGCCGACATCCTGATCACGGACTCCGGCTTGAGTGCCGAGGCACGGGACGTTCTGGCCAGTCACGTGCGGGAGCTGATCGTCGCTGAGCCGAGGCAGATCTCGGTGCCGTTGCGCCCGGTGATTGAATCTCTGAACCGTGTCTGAGCGGACCGCTTCCGGCCCACCCGCCGCGACCACGCCCGGCATGGCCGATCTGCTGTCGCAGCCGCATCGGCGCTACAACCCACTCGTCGACGAGTGGGTCCTCGTCTCGACGGAGCGCACGAGGCGACCGTGGCAGGGACGAAAGGACCCACGGCCGCCGGAGCACCACCCCGTCTACGATCCCGACTGCTATCTGTGCCCCGGCAACACCCGTGCAAACGGTGAAGCAAACCCGCCCTACGTCGAGACGTTCGTCTTCGCGAACGACTTCGCCGCGCTTCGCCCTGACACGCTCGTGGCGCGGATCGACGACGGGCTCCTCCGCGCGGAAGGGGAGCAGGGCGCCTGTCGCGTGCTGTGCTTCGCGCCGCGTCACGACCTGACGATGGCCCGCATGACTCGCGACGAAGTGCGACGGATCGTCGACGTCTGGGCAGTCCAGACGGCCGAGCTCGGCGTACGCTACCGCTGGGTCCAGGTGTTCGAGAATCGGGGTGAGGCGATGGGCGCCTCAAATCCCCATCCACACGGTCAGATCTGGGCAGGCACTGCGCTGCCGCGCGAGGCAGCCAGGGAGGACGCAGCCCAGCGACGCCATCGCGAAGCGACCGGTCGCAGCCTGCTCATCGAGTACGCGGCACAGGAACGCGGCGGCCCACGCGAGGTGGACCGGAATGACGCCTGGCAGATCGCCGTCCCGTTCTGGGCGGCGTGGCCGTTCGAGACGCTGCTCATGCCCGGGCGGCCCGTCCAGCGGCTGACGGACCTCGACGACGGTGAGCGCGACGCCCTCGCGGACATCCTGATCCGCCTGCTCGGACGCTACGACAGTCTCTTCGGCCAACCGTTCCCGTACTCGATGGGCTGGCATCAGGCGCCCTTTGATCGCGGGTCGCACGAGCACTGGCAGCTGCACGCCCACTTCTATCCGCCCCTGCTTGGCTCGACCGTGCGCAAGTTCATGGTCGGCTACGAGCTGCTCGCGGAGCCGCAGCGAGACATCACGCCCGAAGAGGCGGCCGAGCGACTTCGCGCGGCGACCACGCAGACCACGGACGGTGCCCTCGAGGCCAGGCACTGACCGCCGGCACGCGGCGGCGGAAAAGACGGCATGGCCGACAGGGCCGGAGGGGGCCGTGATGTCCCGCCCAATATGGCGGGACGCGCTCGCGGCACTGGCAACGCTGCCCGCCGTGCGCTAACGTTCGCGGACAGCGTCAACGTTCACGGACAGGAGGACACGCACCACGATATGACCTGCACCACTTGCGCCACGGAGAACCGGCCGGGCCGAAAGTTCTGCATACGCTGCGGGCTATCGCTCGCCGCCCCGTGCTCCACTTGCGGCGCGACGAACGAGCCTGGTGCGGGGTTCTGCGGGGAGTGCGGCGCGCGGTTGACGGCGGC
>JANMQO010000202.1:0-6133 GCA_031370565.1 Chloroflexota bacterium | reverse complement strand
CGCTCGCGGTCGTGCTCGGGTCCGGGATCCGGGCAGCCGTCAATCTCCTCGGCGTCTCGCAGGCGCTCACGGCGACCACGCTGCCGATCCTGACCTGGTCCAGTCTCGCCGCACTGGCCGTCGGGGCGTGTGGTGTCTCGCGGCTGCTCGTCGGCTTCGCCGCGGGCTTCGGACCGATCGATGCCCCGCAGAGCGCGGACGCCACGCGTCGGGATGTTTCGGACCCGGATTCGGTCGCCCGCCCGGCGGACAGCTGAGCTGCTTTGGACGCCCCGGCACTCTTCCTGGATCGTCGGCGCGACAGCGCCGGTGCGATTGACGCCCGCGATGCCCCTCGCTCCAAACGGCTTCACCCAGCTCCATCCGTCGGCGGCTCCGAGTTCGAGCGCGCGCCTGGCCTACCCGTGACGCCGGTCGCCGGGCTCGACGAGGCCCGACTCATAGGCGTAGATCACGGCCTGCACCCGATCGCGGACGCCCAGCTTGTCGAGGACGCGGCCGACGTGCGTCTTGACCGTCGCCTCGCCGAGCGCCAGCCCGTCGCCGATCTCGGCGTTCGAGCGGCCGACCGCGAGCAACTGCAGCACCTCGAGCTCGCGTGCGGTGAGGGTCGCCAGGGCGGGGGAGGCCTCCGGCCGTGGCCGTGCAGCGTAATGCTCGACCAGCCTCCGCGTCACTGCCGGTGCCAGCGTCGCGTCGCCTCGCGCCACGGTGCGGACGGCGTGCACGATGTCCTCGGCCGGCGCGTCCTTGAGCAGGAAGCCGCTCGCACCGGCGCCGCCAGGGTAGTCGCGCCAGCCGCGACGGCTGAACCCGGCTACCTGTCGCGCCGAGCCGCAATGGCGAAGGCGAGAAAGTAGGCGTCGAGCAACTCGGGAGTGGATCGGTAGAGGTTGTCGCCGACGAGGAAGTCGCAGACGACCTCGCGCGTGCGCGCGATCTCAAAACGAAGGCGAGGGCCGCTCCAGCGAGGGTCCGCAAGGGTCAAATCGAGCAGCTCCAGCGCGCGATCGAGAGCCGAGACGAAGCGCCCCTGGTCGCCTTCCTGCTTGGCCCGGATCGCACCGGCCGTCAGGCGGCTCCTCGATGGCGGCGATGGCCTATGAACGATGGCCAGCTTCCGTCGTCGTCGAAATGCGAAGCGCTGGCCCGACTCCTTGACTTCGAGTCTGTCTCGGCGCACGCTCATCGGGCCGGACGATCTGCGGATGGGGAACAGAACACCGTGCTCGGGCCGGGCTGCGGTCACGGCCGTTCGTGATCCTGGGCTGGTGACGCGTCCGGCCTGGGACTCTCCGCCGTCCCGGTCCATCTCATCCCGTCTGGCCGAGAGGAGCGGAGAACCGAATGACCGCAACTGGGTCGCGAGTCACATTCGACGCGTACCGTGCGGCGTGGGCTCGTCACGATCTGGAGGCCATCGTCTCGATGCATCATCCAGACGGCACTTTCTGGCTCCACACGGCCGGCGAAGCCCCCGCCATCGGCCGCGACGCCATCCGTTCCAAGTTCGCCGGGACCCTCGCGATGCTGCCTGACATCGCCTACGAGTCCCTGCGGTTGCACTGGGGCGACGACTTCCTCGTCCACGAGCTATCGGCCACGGGGACGCCCGCGATGGCGCCCGAAGGGGGCGTCGTCCAATTCGACATGGTCGACGTGATCGAGTTCCGCGACGGGTTGCTGTGGACCAAGAACACCTACGTCGACGCCGCCCCGATTGCCGCAAGGGTCCAGCCGAGGAGCGGGCCGGTCAAAGCGGGCTCAAGCGCCACCTCGTAGTACTGCAGCGGAGCACGGAACCCAGTAGCCATGGATGTGGAACTCCGGACGGGGGACGTGCAATCGAGTCGGAGTGCAGACGGCTGGCGACTGTTCGCGGCCGTTGCGAGCCGGGCACTGGTCGCCGGGCTACCATTGACCTCCCGTGACGACCCTCGCCCCGAATGACTTCACCCACCTCCACGTCCACTCCGAGTTCAGCCTGCTCGACGGGCTTGGGCGGATCCCGGAACTCGTCGATGCCGCCGCGCTCCACGGCATGGACAGCCTCGCCCTGACCGACCATGGCGCGCTGTATGGGGCGGTCGCGTTCTATCAGGCGGCCACGGCCAAGGGGATCAAGCCGATCATCGGGGTCGAGACCTACGTCGCCCGCAGATCGATGACCGACAAGGAAGGCAAGGCCGATGCCCAGCCTTTCCACCTCATCCTGCTGGCCAAGGACGATGTCGGCTACCGCAACCTGTGTCGGCTGGTCACGGACGCCCACCTCGACGGCTACTACTACAAGCCGCGGATCGACCGCGACCACCTGGCCCGCTACAGCGAGGGCCTGATCGGCCTGTCCGCCTGCCTGGGCGGCGAGATCCCGCGCGCACTCGAGACCGACGACTGGGACCTGGCTCGTCGGCTGGCCGGTGAGTACGGCGACATCTTCGGCAAGGATGGCTTCTACCTCGAACTGCAGGACCACGGCCTGGCCGAGCAGCGTCGACTGAACGAGCAGCTCCTCCGCCTGGCTCCCGAAGCGGGCCTGCCGCTGGTCGTGACCAACGACCTGCACTACGTCCACCAGAGCCAGTCCGAGGCGCACGACGTGCTGCTGTGCGTGGGTACTGGCAACAACCTCGATACGCCGGGGCGGATGAAGTTCGAGACGACCGACTTCTACCTCAAGAGTGCCGCCCAGATGGCCGCGCTGTTTCCGGACCAGCGCGAGGCGCTTCTCAATACCCGCAAGATCGCCGAGATGGCGGGTGGTCTGCGGCTGCCGCTCGGCCAGCTCCGGATCCCCCACTTCCCGGTGCCGGACGGCGAGACCGCCGAGAGCTGGCTGCGCGCGGAATGCCAGCGCGGCCTGCAGCGGCGCTACGGGACCGCGACGCCCGAGCTGCAGACGCGCCTGGACTATGAGCTGGGCGTCATCCTGTCGATGGGCTATGCCGGCTACTTCCTCATCGTGGCCGACTTCGTCCGGTTCGCCCGCGAGCAGGGCATCCAGACCACCTGTCGAGGCAGCGCACCCGGCTCGATCGTGACCTACACCCTGGGCATCACTCCGGTCGACCCGATCCTCTACCAGCTGCCCTTTGAGCGCTTCCTCAACCCCGACCGGGTGACCATGCCGGATATCGACGTCGACTTCGAGGACGGTCGGCGCGAGGAGGTCATCGCCTACGTCGGGCGCAAGTACGGCCAGGACCACGTGGCCCAGATCATCACCTTTGGCACGATGCTGGCCAAGGCGGCCCTGCGTGACGTGGGCCGGGTCCTGGGCATGACCTACGGCGAGGTCGACCGGATTGCCAAGGCCGTCCCCAACCAGCTCGGCATCAAGCTGGACGAGGCGCTCAGGATTGCCCCGCCGCTGCGCGAGATGGTCGAGACAGACCCACAGGTCGGCCGGTTGGTCGAACTGGCCAGGCAGCTGGAGGGCGTCACCCGCAACGCCAGCACGCATGCCGCCGGCGTGGTCATCTCGCGCGAGCCGCTGACCGAGCTCATGCCCCTCCAGCGAGCGACCAACTCGGACGGCCTGATGACCCAGTTCGAGATGCACGCGGTGGAGGCACTGGGCCTGCTCAAGTTCGACTTTCTGGGGCTGTCCAACCTGACGATCCTACGCCAGGCGGTCGAGCTGGTGCAGGCCGAGCGCGGGATCCCGATCGACCTCGACGCGATCCCGCTCGACGATTCGACGACGTTCGAGCTGCTGGCCAGCGGTGAGACGACCGGCGTCTTCCAGCTCGAGTCGGCGGGCATGCGCCGCTACATCCGCGAGCTGCGCCCGACGTCCGTGTACGACCTGGCCGCCATGGTGGCGCTCTATCGGCCGGGCCCCATGGACAACATCCCGGCCTACATCCGGCGCAAGCACGGCCAGGAGCCGGTCACCTACCTGCATCCGCTGCTCGAGCCGTACCTGAACAAGACCTACGGGATCTTCGTCTACCAGGAAGACATCATGGCCTCCGCGATCGCGCTGGGCGGGTTCAGCGGTCCCGAGGCGGATACCCTGGGCTACGCCATCCGCAAGAAGAAGTCGACCGTGCTGCGGTCGATGCGCGAGCAGTTCGTCCGCCAGGCCGCGGAGCGCGGTGTGCCCGCCGAAACGATCGACGCCGTGTTCAAGGCGTTCGAGCCGTTCGAGCGCTACGGCTTCAACAAGGCCCACGCGACGTGCTACGGCCTGGTGGCCTATCAGACCGCCTACCTCAAGGCCAACTACACCGTCGAATACATGGCCAGCGTGCTGACCGCCGTGCGCGACAGTGCCGAGAAGATCGCGGCCGCCGTCGCCGAGTGCCGGCGGATGGGCATCGAGGTGGCGCCACCGGACGTCCATCGCTCGGGCGTCGAGTTCACCGTCCAGGGCCCGGCCATCCGGTTCGGCCTGCTGGCGGTCAAGAACGTCGGCCAGGGCGCCATCGAATCGATCATCGCGGCCCGCGACGAGGGCGGTCCCTTTCGCTCGCTGACCGACTTCTGCGCGCGGATCGACCTGCGGCTGGCCAACCGAAAGGTGCTCGAATCGCTGGTCAAGGTCGGGGCGCTCAGCGCGTTCGGTCATCCGGCGCAGCTCCTGCTCGGCCTCGACGATGCGCTGGCGGCCGGCGGGGCGGTCCAGCGTGACCGGATCTCCGGCCAGACGTCCCTGTTCGAGCTGGTCGCGGAGCCGGCCGCCCTGGACGTGCCGCTGCCCGCCGTCCCGGAGGCGCCTACCCGCGAACGGCTGCGCTGGGAGAAAGAGCTCCTCGGGCTGTACCTCTCGGATCACCCGCTGGGCGAGATTGCCGAGGCGATCGGGCCGTACGTGAGCGCCTACTCGGGAGACCTGCGCGACGAGTCACTCGATCAGCAGCGGGTTGTCGTCGGCGGGATCGTGACAGGGGTCCGGATGGTGACCACCAAGGCGAGGGCGAGCATGGCCGTGGTCACGCTCGAGGATCTGCAGGGCTCGATCGAGATCGTCGTCTTCCCGCGCCTGTACGAGGAGACGCGGGGAACCTGGACCGAGGGCCGGATCCTGCTCGTGGCGGGTCGGATTGACCACAAGGGCGAGGAAGTGTCGCTGCTGGCCGATCTTGCCCGCGATTGGGACGAAACGGTTGGGCGTGGCCCCGAGGCGTTCGCCCGGGAGGTAGCCGCCGCCGATCGCTCACGCGGCCGAGGCGGTCGCCCGGGCGCGAACGGCGTGGCTCGCTCGAACGGTGCCGATCGCCCGAACGGGGCAGCCGCCGCGAGTGCGGCCGCCGGTGGGCCGCAGGGGGATCCCCGAGGCGTCGGATATCCCGGGCTGCCGGTCGTTGTGGTCAGCCCACTGCGGGTCGGCCGAGGGGATGAGGTCGGCCAGGCCGCGCCGGGGGATCGGGCGAGCGTCACCGGGGATGTGGATCCCGCCGCCGTGGCCGCGAGCACCAGCATGACCGAGCCCGACGACGAGCCATCCCTGCCCGACGAGGCCGTACTGGCGGAGGCTCAGTCCGCTGCGGCGCCGACAGCGCCCATGGAAGCCGGACCCGACAATGTCCTCCACGTGCGCTTCGCTGCGAGTGCCGAGATCGAACGGACCATGGAGGAGTTCCGGGCGCTCATCCGTTCCCGCCCGGGCTCCACCAGGGTGGTCATCCATCTGGCCGGTGGCCGGGGCACCACCGATCTGCCCATGGAACTGCGGACGCGCGTTGCCTACGACGCGGAGCTGCTCGGTGAAGTGAACCGGCGGATCGGCGCGGGTTCCGTGGACCTGCGCCTGACCTGAGCTGTGCCGGGCTGGCGGCCCCGCCGCCCGCCCGACCCGCCACGCCGGACGACTGTTCGGGCTGGGCGACAGCAGTTGCATCGGGCGCGCGCGATGGGATGGTGACAGTCAGCCGGTTGGCCGATCCTCCACGGCTCCGGTCGAAACGCTGGCCGGTCGGTTCGCCGCAGCCGAGGCACGCATCGCCTGGACGACCGCGAAACGGTCGGTGAACTCCCTTCGGACGCGGCTGAGGACTGTCGAATCGAGCTGCAGCTCGAACGCGATCTCGTTGAGTACGGCGCTTTCTTCGGCGGAGATCGAGTCGTCGGCAGCGCCGATGAGGAAGCAGCAGCGCAACAGGGCGATCCGCTCATCCTCGCCGGTTTG
>JANMQO010000188.1:0-9992 GCA_031370565.1 Chloroflexota bacterium | reverse complement strand
CTGGCCGTCCTGGGGGCCGGAGTGTTCCTCGCCGGGCTGGAGCTGATGATCACCGCGGTCGCGCTGCCGTCGATCGTGGTCGACCTGGCCGACTGGACGCAGCTCCGGCGAGCGTCCTGGATCATCAACGGCTACCTCCTGGTCTACGTTGCGGCGATGCCGCTGGCCGGCCGCCTCACGGACCTGTGGGGCGCCCGTCGGCTGTTCCTCGGCGCGCTCGTCGTCTTCTCCGCGGGCTCGCTGCTGGCCGGCGCGGCGCAGAGCCTGGAGCAGCTCATCGCGGCGCGACTGGTCCAGGCGCTCGGCGGCGGCGCACTCGTGCCGGTGGCGACGGCCGCGGCAGCGCACCTGTTCGACGGCCATGACCGGCCGCGGGCGCTCGGCGCGATCGGGGCGCTGACCTTCCTGGGGATGGCCGCCGGGCCGTTCGTCGGGGCGGCGCTGCTCGGCTCGGTGCACGCCGAGACGGCACTCGCTGGGGCCGGCCTGACCGCTGGCCCGCTGCTTCACCTCCTGGCGCCGGCCTGGCGCTGGGTGTTCTACCTCAACGTCCCGATCGGGCTCATCGCGCTGACCGTGGCCTGGGCCGCCAGTCCCGGCTGGGACACCCCGCGTCGGGCGGCCCGGGTGGATCTCGTCGGCGCGACGACGTTCACGGTCGGGCTCGGGGCGGGGCTGAGCGGCCTGACCCTGCTGGGCAGCTCCGGTGTCGGAGACGTGCTCGGCCTGCCGGCGTCCGCGCTCCTCATTGGCCTGTTTGGGCTGAGCATCGTCGCGCTCGGGCTCAGCGTCGTGGACGGACTCCGCCGGCGCGAGCCGTTCCTGGACCTGCGCTTGTTCGCCAATCGGGCGTTCGCCTCGGCGGCGCTCATCTCGCTGCTGACCGGGTACGCCCTGGCGACCGCCATCATCGGAGCGGCCGTATTCGTCGACCGGGTGCTCTATGGCGGCCCGCCGGAGCAGCAGGCCGCCCTTGGCGCGCTCGCGGCGGCGATGGCGGTCGGGGCAGTCGTGTCCGGGTTCATCGTGCGGCGGCTGTCGCTCTGGCTGGTGACAGTGGTCGGGTTGGTCCTGAGCGTCCTGGGGCTGGCCGGCATGGCCGGCTGGACGCCAGCCACCTCGATCGGAGCGGCGGCCGTCAGCCTGGCGATCTTCGGGCTCGGCTTCGGGCTGACCGTGACCCCGCGCTCGACGGCGGCGGTCGAGGCGGCTGGCCGGGCGTCGTTCGGGATGGCCTCGGCCACGGTCACCGTCGCCCGAATGGTCGGCATGGCGATCGGACTGGCCGTCTTGACCGCCTACGGTTCGACCACGATCGACCACCTCCGCGACCGGGTGTATGCGACCGCGGACAGCTATCGCCAGTTCCTGCCGGTCGACCTCCGAGACCGGCCACTGCACGATGGGCTGGTGGTGGCGGCGCTGGAGCGCTGGGCCTCCGGCGAGGCGGCCCGGATCATGGTCGGCCTGTTCGTGGTGGCGGCCGTCGTCAGTGTGGTCGCCGCGGTGCCGGCGCTCGCCCTCCGAGGCGGTCGGGCGGGTATGCTCGCGGACGTCGCCGCGGAGCAGGACGGCTGGACCGGCGCGAGCGCAGGGGAAGGAGCCCTCGATGACCCGGACGCCGTGGACCCGACGCCGACCGTCTGACCTTGCGCCCAGGGATGTGGCGCCGAGGGGCTCGGCCCTGGCGCCGACGGGCTCGGCAGCAGGGCCGGTTCAAGAGCGCCGACCGGTTTCCGCTGTCGTACCGCCGGGGGCGGCCGACACGATCCGGGTGGCGATCAGCGACACGGCCGGGCTGCGCGAACGCGAGGGACTCGGTGCGCTGCCGAGCGGGTCCATCCCACCCGGCACGTCGATCTGGATCGATGCGAGCGGGCCGTCACCCGACCAGGTCGCCGAGATAGCCCGGGCGCTCGGTCTGCACGAGCTCATCGCCGAGGACATCCTTGAAGGCAATCAGCGCTCCAAGATCGAGGTTACCGACAACCGTATCCACATCGTGCTGTTCGCCCTGGCCTACGCCGACCCGATCGACGTGAGCGAGATCGACATCGTGCTGGGCGACGGGTTCCTGCTCACCGTCCACGCGGCCAGCTGGGATCCGCGGGCGACCCACCACCTGCGCGGAGACGGCCTGACGGCGGTCCTCGGCCGCGGGCCGGACCATCTCCTGTGGGCGATCTGCGACGGTCTCGTCGATGCCTACTTCCCGCTCATGGACCGCCTGGGCGACGAGATCGACCTCGTCCAGGACGCGGTCATCGAGCACGCCACGCCCGCCACGCTCGAGCGGCTGTTCGAGCTCAAACGGGAGCTCGTCGTAGTCCGCCGGGCGTCCGGGCCGGTCCGCGAGATCTTCAACCAGCTGACGAACCGGGACCTGGCCCTCATCGACGCCGAGGAGATCCTCTACTTCCGTGACGTCTACGACCATCTCATCCGGTTGACCGACGAGCTCGACAACTACCGGGAGCTGGTCAGCGGCACGCTCGATGTCTACCTCTCCACGGTCAACAACAATCTGTCGCTCATCATGAAGCGACTGACCGGGGTGACCGTCGTGCTGACCGGAATAGCCGCGATCGGCGGGATCTTCGGGATGAGCGAGGCGGGCACCGCGTTCGCGGGCGGAGAGGCCGCCGGCTTCTGGATCGTCACGGCGGCCGCGATCGGCCTCGCCCTCCTGATGGCCTTCGTCCTGCGCCGCTTCGGCTGGATCTGAGCGCGGCCTACTGGCAGTTGACGATGTTCACCGGCGGATGGGCCTGGGCATGATCCACCGGGCCGTGGCTGAGCGGCGTGGCGATGAGCTGGACCTTCGGGCCGACCTGGCTACCGGGGAGGCGCGGCCCCTCGGAGGTCTGGAGCCAGACTGTCTCTGCGGTCTCGGCCAACGCCGGGTCGAGGGCGTAGACATGGCGCCGGACCTCGGTCACCTCGTACAGGTAGAGCTGATCGTCGCTGGTGTACACCTGCACGAGCATGCCCAGCAGCGCCTGGCCATTGTTGACCTGGGACGCGGCGAGGATCGGCAGGAACATGCCCGTCCGAGCATGAGCGTACAGGTAGGTGGCGCCGGCTTGACCGGGCTGATGGAGTTCCTGCAGATACATGGCCACGTTGCAGGGCGGGAAGGCGTTCGGACCACCGGGCTGCTTGATGACCGGCAGGTCGATGCCCAGAGCGGGGACGACGACCCGGGTGGCGACTACCGGAGTGGGCGACGTCGCAGACGCGTTCATGCTCGCGCTGGGCAGCGGCGGCAGCGTGAGCAGGCCGGTCGGCGCCGGACTGCTTGAGGCAATGGCCGGCGGCTGGTCGCCCACCGGCGTCGCGGCGACCGGATCGAGGTATGTCAGCAGGCCGGCGGCCAGGAACGACACGCCGAGGGCGGCCAGGGCCGCAGGGAGCAGCCGATGCTGCAAGCGTTCGAGCAGGGTCTTCATCGAGCGGTCATCCTAGCCCGTCCCTGTTCGCGACGCCCCGGGCGTTTGGTACTGGTACCCTCGCGCGAATATGGCAACACGTCGCGCCGTCCCCCTCGCGCTGCTCGCCGGTGTCATCAGCGCGATCGTCACGCTGGGCGCCGTCGTCGCGTTCGGTCCAGGACCGGTGCGGCCAGGCATCGCGACGCCAGGTACGCGCTCGGCGGCAGGTACTGTGGCGCCTTCGTCGGTGCCGTCGGCGCCTTCCACCAGCCCCGCGCCGACGGCCAGTCCCTCGGTCAGCCCCGCGCCGACGGCCAGCCCCTCGGCCAGCCCCTCGGCCGGTTCGGCGCCATCCGCGTTCGGGCGCCAGCCCGCCGGTCCGTCGAGCATCCAGGGAACGCCCTGAGCGGGGCCGGCTCGCCCGAGCGAGCGAGTATCGGCGACCCGTGGCCGATCGTCCGCGGCCGCGTCAAGGCGCTGGCGGCGATACGAGGCCTCCTGCTCGTCGTGACAGACTTCGACGGCACGCTGGCCGTCATCGATCCTGACCCGATGGGCTCGCGGATTCAACCGCAGGGCCGGGCCGCACTGCGCCGGCTGTCCCGCCTGGCAGTGCGTCACCCGGACCGGCTGCGGGTCATCGTCCTGAGTGGTCGCGCTTCCCTCGACGTGGCGACCCGGGTGCGCGTCGGTGAAATCGGCTACCTGGGCAATCACGGCCTCGAGGGTGGAACGCTGCCGCGCGGCGTCCCGGCAGAGCGGCTGGAGGTGTCTGGCGATCCCGCGCTCGAACCGTTCGCCGACCGCGCCCGCACACTGGGCCGGGCCGTCGCGTTCGCACTCGGCCAACCTGCATGGCTCTTTGTCGAGGACAAGGGGCCGTCCGTCGCGTTCCACTACCGAGCCGCGCCGGACCCCGATGCCGCCTACCGGCTGATCGTCGAGGCGTTGGCGCGCCGATCGACCGACCATGGCCTCGCTGGGTTGGAGCGGTTCGACGGACGGCGGATCATTGAGTTCCGACCGGCCGGTGCCGGCGGCAAGGGAGCGGCGGTGGCCCGGCTGCTCGAGACCGAACGCCCCGCCAGCGTCATCGTGCTCGGTGACGACCGCAGCGACGCCGAAGCATTTCGCGTTGTCAGTGCGGCCGTCGCCGATGGGTCACTGACGGCTGGTCTGACTATCGCCATTCACGGTGCCGAAGAGACTCCGCGTGAGGTCATCGAACAATCCGACCTGCTCCTGGCGCACCCGCGGGACAGCGCGCGCGTGCTGCACGTGCTTGCATCGGCGTTGGAGCGGCAGGCCGCCCACGACGGGGAGGGGCCGCCCGTCTAGGCGAGTGTCGCCGTGGGCTCTGCTGGCGCGCCGCGGCCAGGAGCCTGGGAGGCCAGCGCCGCGGCCAGGAGCCTAGGAGGCCAGCGCCCGGGCGGCGCCGCTGACGATCTCGAGGAGCGGTCCCGGGAAGAGCCCCAGCGCGATGGTCAGGATGGCCGTGCCGGCCAGGCCGATCCGCAGGAGCCGGCCCTTGACGATCGGTGCCGATTCGGACTTCGCCTCGCGCATGAACATGTACACGACGACCCGCAGGTAGTAGAACGCGGCGAGTGCGGCGTTCAGTACCGCGACGACCGCCAGAATCCCCACCGGCCCACCGGCCTGAACGGCGGCCAGGATGATGTATGCCTTGGCGAAAAAACCGGCCGTCGGCGGGATGCCGGTGAGCGACAGCAGGAACAGGGTCATCAGGATGGCCAGGGCGGGTTCACGCCGAGCCAGGCCGGCGAACGTCTCCAGGCTGCTCGTCACCCCGGTCCGCCGCTGCAGCGCCGCGATGACCGCGAAGGCACCCAGGTTCATGAAGCTGTACGCCGCGCCGTAGTAGAGCAGTCCCTCGAGGCCCTCGATCCGTGGGTTCCCCGGGTTGGCCCAGGCGGCCAGCCCGACCAGCATGTAGCCGGTATGGGCGATCGACGAATAGGCCAGCATCCGCTTGACGTTGTTCTGGGTGACCGCCACCAGGTTGCCCAGGGTCATCGTGACGATGGCCAGCACGATGATGACGGTGACCCATTGTCCGCTGAGCGGCCCGAGTGCCTCGACGAACAGGCGAAGGATGAGCGCGAACGCGCCGATCTTCGGGCCGACCGAGAGGTAGCCGGTGACCGGCGTGGGCGAGCCCTGGTAGGCGTCCGGCGTCCAGTAGTGGAACGGCACGGCGGCGATCTTGAACGCAACGCCCGTGGTCAGGAAGGCCAGGCCCATGGCCAGGCCCGGCGACAACGGCGCGGTCCCGGCCACGATCCGGCTGAGTTCCGCGGCCACCCCGTCCACCCGGGTGGTGCCGGTCAGACCCCACACGAAAGCGAGCCCGAACAGGAAGATCGCCGAGCTGAACGAACCGAGCAGGAAGTACTTGATGGCGCCCTCGGTCGAGAGCGAGTCCTTCTTCGCGAAGCCGGCCAGCAGGTAGCCCGGCAGGACCATCAGCTCCAGGCCAAGGAACAGCAGCAACAGGTCCGTTGACGCCGAGATGAGCATCGCGCCGGTCAGCGCGAAGACGAGCACGGACGCGAACTCGGCCAGGGGCAGTTCCCGCGCGGCCAGGTAGTCTGGGGCGAACAGCAGGGTGAACGCGATGATCGCGATGAACAGCATGTCCAGGAACGTGGTCAGCGCGTCCACCCGGTAGGCGCCGCCGAAGGCGGTCGCGGCGCTGCCCCCGGTGACCAGCGTCGCGCCGGCCACGATCGCCAGACCGCCCAGCGCGACGACGAAGACCGGCGTCGAGCGACCCGGCCAGACGAGGTCGACCAGCACGATGCCCACCGCGACGAGCACGGCGAGCACGAGTGGCGCGATGGTGACGAGGTCAGCCCAGGCCATGCCGGTTGGTTGCTCCTAGTGCCAGAAGGGCAGGGTGAAGGCGATCGCGTGGCCGTTCGCAACGCTCGCCAGGAACCCGTCCACGGTGCCCTGCACGGTGGTCAGGATGAGTCCCGGGAAGAGCCCGAAGACGACGACCAGCGTCCCCAGCGGGACGAGCGTCAGCAGCTCGACCGGTCGGATGTCGGTCAGGTGGTGGCCTAGTCCGGTCAGGAACTCGGACAGCTCGCCGGTGAAGATGCGCTGGAACATCCAGAGCAGGTAGCCGGCGGCCAGGATCATGGCGAACGTCGCGACCGCGGCGACCCATGGGTTGTAGATGAATGCCCCGACCAGGACCAGGAACTCGCCGACGAAGCCGGACAGCCCCGGCAGCCCGACCGAGGCGAACAGGAAGAAGCCGAAGGCGGCGGCGTAGACGGGCGTTCGGCCGGCCAGGCCGCCCATCCTGGCGATCGTCCGGTCGTGGGTCCGCTCGTAGATCACCCCGACCAGCAGGAACAGGGCGCCCGTGATCAGCCCGTGGTTGACCATCTGCAGGATGGCGCCCTGCAGCCCTTCCGGTTGGAACACGAAGATGCCCAGGGTCACAAAGCCCATGTGGCTGACCGATGAGTAGGCAATGAGCTTCTTGAGGTCCGGCTGGACGAGGGCCACGATCGCGCCGTAGATGATCGCGATGAGGCTGAGCACGATGATCGCCGGACCGAACGCGCGCGCCGCGGCCGGGAAGAGCGGAATCGCGAAGCGGATGAACCCGTAGGCGCCCAGCTTGAGCAGGATGGCAGCCAGGATGACCGAGCCGGCCGTGGGCGCCTGGACATGGGCGTCCGGCAGCCAGGTGTGGAACGGGAACATCGGGACCTTGATCGCGAAGGCCAGGAAGAACGCGGCGAAGGCGAACACCTGCAGCCCGTTGGTGAAGCCGACCGTGCCGGCGAAGGCGCGCAGCGACTCGATGTCGAAGGCGTTCGTCCAGGCGCCGGTCGCCTGCTGGAAGCTGAACGCGGTGGCCAGGATGGCGACCAGCATGAGCAGCGACCCGACCAGCGTGTAGAGCACGAACTTGATCGTTGCGTAGATCCGCCTGTCGCCGCCCCAGATCCCGATGATCAGGTACATCGGAACGAGCACGATCTCCCAGAAGATGTAGAACAGGAACAGGTCCAGCGCCACGAACACCCCGATCATCCCGACCTCCAGGATGAGGAAGGAGATCATGTACTCCTTGACCCGCTCCCGGATCGGGCTGAACGAGGCCAGGATGCTGATCCAGCTCAACGTCGTGGTCAGCACCACGAGCACCGCCGACAGGCCGTCGACCCCGACCTTGTACTGGATCCCAAAGGCCGGGATCCACGAATGGACCTCGATGAACTGGAAGCCGGGCCGGCCGGGCAGGAAGCCGACCAGCAAGAGCAGTGAGAGCACGAAGGTGACCAGCGCGACGCCCAGCGCGGCATAGCGGATGGCCTGGTGGTTGTCGCGCGGGATGAACGCGATGACCAGCGCCCCGAGGAGTGGCAGGAAGGTGATCGCGCTGAGCAGCGGCAGGCTGGTGATGTCCATGGCTGTCAGCGCCCCGCCAGCAGGAGGTAGGAACCGGCCATGGCCAGCAACCCGAGCGCGATCCCCAGGGCGTAGTTCTGCACGTGTCCGGTCTGGACCCGGCGCAACCCTCGGCCGAAGCCGACCGCGGTCGAGCCGATGCCGTTGACCGTCCCGTCGACGATTGTCCGGTCAAACCACCACATGCCCGCGGCGACCCGCCCGCCGATGCGGATGAAGAGCAGGTCGTTGAGCTCGTCGAACCACCATTTGTTGAGGGAGGCGCGGTACAGGAAGCGGGTCGCCCCGTTGGTCGCCACGATCCGCTCCACCTGGGCGGGCCGCGCCGCACCGCGCAGGATGGGCAGGTCAACCCCGAAGAAGTGCCAGGCCAGGGCGATCCCCAGGGACGCGATCGCGACGCTGGCCAGGATGAGCGCGCCATCGATCCCGAACAGCGAGAAGGCGGCCTCGGGCCGGCCGGAAGCGGCGACTGCCCCACCGAAGATCGGCTCGAGCCAGCCCTGGATCCGGCTGGCGCCGAAGGGCAGGCCCAGGACCAGCCCGATGAAGGCCGAGGGGATGGCCAGCAGGACGAGCGGGATCGTCATCGAGCGGGCTGACTCGTGGATCGTCGGCTCGACCGCCGGGTCCACCCGGCTCGCTCCCCAGAACGTCATGCCCATCAGCCGGAACATGTAGAAGGCCGTCATCCCGGCGACCAGGAAGCCGATTGCCCAGACGACCAGGAAGCCGTTCTTGAACGCCTCGCCCAGGATCTCATCCTTGCTGAAGAAGCCGGCCAGCGGCGGGATGCCCGCGATCGCCAGCGAGCCGATGAGCATGGTCACGTAGGTGATCGGGATCTTGCGCGAGAGGCCGCCCATCCGGCGCATGTCCTGCTCGTCGTGGACGGCGTGGATGACCGAGCCCGAATCGAGGAAGAGCAGGCCTTTGAAGAAGCCATGGGCCATCAGGTGGAAGATCGCCGCCGTCCACGCCCCGACCCCCAGGGCGGCGAACATGTAGCCGAGCTGGGACAGCGTGGAGTAGGCCAGGACTCGCTTGATGTCCGTCTGGGTGAACGCGATCGAGGCGGCCAGGATGGCCGTGAAGATGCCGATCGCGGCGACCACCAGCATCGCCGCCTGGGCGTGGGCGAAGATCGGGTTGGCCCGTGCCACCAGGTAGACCCCGGCATTGACCATCGTCGCGGCATGGATGAGGGCCGACACCGGAGTGGGGCCCTCCATCGCATCCGGCAGCCAGACGTGCAGCGGGAACTGGGCGCTCTTGCCCATCGCCCCGCTGAAGAGCAGCAGCGCGACCGCCACCAGCGGGATGGGCAGGACTGCACCGGGCGCCGTGAGGGCCTCCATCGAGGCGCGGATGTTGAGCGTGCCAGTGTCGACGAAGATGGCCATGATCCCGAGCGCGAATCCGACGTCGCCGACCCGGTTGACAATGAACGCCTTCTTGCTGGCCAGCGCCGCACTGCGCTTGCGATACCAGAAGCCGATGAGCAGGTAGCTCGACAGGCCGACCAGTTCCCAGGCCACGAAGACGAGCAGGAAGCTGTCCGCCAGGACGAGCAGCAGCATCGAGAACATGAACAGGTTGAGGTACGCGAAGAAGCGCCAGTAGCCGCTGTCATGGCTCATGTAGCCGATCGAGTAGACATGCACCAGCAGCCCGATCGTGGTCACCACGATGAGCAGGCAGGCAGTCAGGCCGTCGACGTAGAAGCCGGCGTCGACCACGAAGCGACCGGCCGGGATCCAGCGCCACAATGCCACGCCGTGCCCCGCGGTCCCAAACGGGTCCCCGTGGCCGAGCGCGCCGGCCGCCACGAGCATGGCGGCGATCCAGCTGAGGCCGACCAGGGCGACCGGGACGAGACTGGCTGCGGGCTTGCCCAGTCGAGCCTGGATCCGGCGGCCGAACAGCGCGCTGAACAGGAATCCGGCGATCGGCAGCGCAGGGATTGCCAGGATGAGCTGGTCGTACGGCATCTGGGCGCCCTACTCCCGCATCGAGTCGTACTCGTCGACGAGCGGCGTCTTCTTGTTGCGGAAGATCGCGATGACGAGGGCCAGACCGACCGTCGCCTCGGCGGCGGCCACGGCC
>JANMQO010000159.1:0-22122 GCA_031370565.1 Chloroflexota bacterium | reverse complement strand
CGGTCAACGTCCTGCATGGCGCGGACATCGCGTACTACGTCGGATTCGCCGTCGCCGCGGTCATCTACTGGCTGGGCGCCGGCGGGAAGGTCAAGGCGGAAGCCAGCTGACTGATACTGGCTGCGTTTGAGGAGCACACACGGGCCCTGGCCGCAAGGTCGGGGCCCGTGTGATTCAGTGCCGCCGCGACGATCCGGAGCGTGCCGCCTGGGGCGTGGCCATCGCCGGCGGCTCAGGGCGGGGGCAGCACCGGCGGCTCGTGAACCACGGGCACGAGGTCGAGCGTTTCCGTGTGCGCGGCGATCTCGGCGCACGTCGCGATCCACAGGCCATCGATCGCCCGGGCACGTCCGATCAGCCGCTCCAGGGCGGCGGCGCGCGACGAACGACCGCTCACGAACGGATGATTCGTGAGCATGAACAGGCCGCCCTCGTCGACCAGCGCGTCGAGCTCCAGGACCCAGCGGGCAGTGACGTCGGCCGGGCTCGCGATGACCCCGGAACCGGTCAGGCCCGGCAGGTAGTTGTAGGCCTCCCAGTCGTCGAGGCTCCAGTGCGCGGGCAGTTCGATGAGGGTGGGCGCCCCCGGCTCTGCGGTGGTGGCCAGGCGATATGGGTGGTCGGCGTCCATCAGCCCGGAGTCGTAGCGGATGCCGTGCCTGGCGAGGATCGCCGGAAGCGCGTGGCTGAGCTCCCAGTTCGGTGCCCGATAGCCGATCGGACGGACACCGGCGACAGCGTCCAGCGCCTCCAAGCCGCGCAGCAGCCGACGCTCCTCCGTGGCCGGGTCGGCGCCGCGCGAGCCTTCGTGCAGGTAGCCGTGGTGGGCAATCTCGTGGCCCGCGTCGCGGATTGCGCGCACGGCATCCGGCCAGCGCTCGGCCGTGTAGCCCGGCACGAAGAACGTCGCCCGGATCGCCTGGCGGTCGAGCAGCCGGAGCAGGCGCGGCAGGCCAGTCCGCGGGCCATAGGCCTGGTGGCTCATGACGTCCAGGTAGCCGGCCGTCTCAGGATGCTCAAACAGGAGCGGGCTCTCCGCGTCGAGATCGAAGGTGAAGCACGCGGCGGCACGAACCCCGCTGGGCCAGGCGAAGCCGGGCGGAGCCGCCGACCGCCAGGGCTCGGTCACGGTGTCCGGCGGCGGAGGGCGTGGAGCGAGAGCATGTCGTAGGCCAGGTTGGCGGCCAGGAACGCGGTCTGGCCGGCCGGATCGTAGGCCGGGATCACCTCGACCACGTCGAAGCCGACGAAGTCGATGCCGGTCAGGCCGCGCACGATCGTCAGCGCGTCGTGGGCGGACAGGCCGCCGGGCTCGGGCGTCCCGGTGCCTGGCGCGAAGGCCGGGTCGACCACGTCGATGTCAAAGCTGAGGAAGGCCGGGCGATCGCCGACCCGGGCCCGGATGGCCTCGGCCGTGGCGGTCGGTCCGAGCCGCAGGACGTCCTCGGTGGTGAGATAGTCCAGGCCGAGTTCGCTGCGCAGACCGGTCCAGTCGGTGCTGTCGTAGAGCGGGCCGCGCAGGCCGACCTCGATCGAGTGGGCGACGTCGACGAGACCCTCCTCGATCGCCCGGCGCATCCACGTGCCGTGGTTGTACTTCTCCCCGAAGTAGCTGTCCCAGGCGTCCGTGTGGGCGTCGAAGTCGATGACCGCGACGGGACCGCGGCTGCGGGTGGCGCGCAGGTGGGGCAGCGTGCAGGCGTGGTCCCCGCCGATGAGCAGCGGCAGCACACCGGCCTCGACGATCGGGGCAACGGCCGCCTCGATCGCGGCGTAGCTGCGTTCCGTGTAGCCGGGCACGATCGCGATGTCGCCGTAGTCCACGCACGACAGCACCTCGAACGGCTTGACGTCGAGGTTGGCGTTGTACGGGCGAAGCATGACGCTGGCCGCGCGGACGGCATTGGGCCCGAACCGACCGCCGACCCGATAGGTCACCCCGGTGTCGAACGGCACCCCGACGACCGCCAGGTCGACGTCCTCCAGCGTCCGGACGTACGGCAGCCGGGCGAACGTCGAGGGCCCGGTGAAGCGTGGCGACGCGAGCGAGTCTTCCGGCCCGTAGCGGGGCGTACGTGACATGGACGCATGGTAGCGGGCGCCGGTGCCCAGTGCGGCAGGTCGTCGGCTATTTGTCCCGTTCCGCGGCACCGGACAGGGCCGCCTGCGCAGCGGCCAGACGGGCCACCGGCACCCGGAACGGCGAGCACGAGACGTAGTCGAGGCCGATCCGCTCGCACTTGGCGATCGAGGCGGGGTCCCCGCCGTGCTCGCCGCAGATGCCAACCTTGAGGCCCGGTCGGGCGCCCCGCCCCTTCTCGACGGCCATGGCCATCTCGGCCGCGATCACATCATCGAGCGTCTGGAACGGGTTCTCGGGCAGGATCCCGTCCTCGACGTACTTGAGCAGGAAGCCGCCCTCGGCGTCGTCCCGGCTGTAGCCGAACGTCATCTGGGTCAGGTCGTTTGTGCCGAAGCTGAAAAACTCGGCGTACTGGGCGATCTCGTCGGCGACCCAGCAGGCGCGCGGGATCTCGATCATCGTCCCGAACTTGTAGTCGACGCTGACGCCCGCCGCCGCCTCGACCGCCTTGGCCTCGGCCTCCAACAGGCTCCGGGTGACCTTGAGTTCGTTGACGTGGCCGACGAGCGGAATCATGATCTCCGCGCGCGGGTCGCCACCCGCCCGCTTGACCGCGATCTGGGCGTTGAGGATGGCCCGGGTCTGGACCTTGACGAAGTCCGGGATCATCAGCCCCAGCCGGCAACCGCGCAGCCCGAGCATGGGATTCTGCTCGCGCAGCTTCTCCACGGCGGCCAGCAGCGTCCGAGCCTGGGCGTACGCGGGATCGCCGTCCGGCGTGCCCAGCGTGCGCAGTCGGACGACCGTCTCGAGCAACTCTTCGTGCGACGGCAGGAACTCGTGGAGCGGCGGATCAATCAGTCGAATGACCACCGGCAGGCCGTCCATCGCCCGGAAGATGCCCTCGAAGTCGCCCTGCTGCAGTGCCTCGAGCTTGGCCATGGCCGCGTCGAACCGCTCGACGATGGCTGTTTCGGCCGCCTCGAGCGTGGCGCCGGCGGCCCGCTTCTCCTTCGCCCGGGTGGCCTCGAACGCGACGAGGATCGCGTCGCGGACAATGTCCAGCCGCTCGCCCTCGCGAAACATGTGCTCGGTCCGGCACAGGCCGATCCCCTGCGCGCCGTAGCTGCGGGCCTGGGCGGCCTCTTCCGGTTTGTCCGCGTTCGTCCAGACCTGCATCCGGCGGACCTCATCCGCCCAGCCGAGCACGGTCTGCAGATCGTGCTGATCCTCGTAGCGGGCATGGACGGTCGGGATGGCGCCACTGAAGACCTCGCCGGTCGAGCCGTCCAGGCTGATCCAGTCGCCTTCGGCGAAGCTTGCCCCGGAGTCCGAGCTGCGGGCAGTCTTCGTGCCATAGTCGACGAGCAGCTCGGCACAGCCCGCCACGCACGGCTTGCCGATCTGGCGGGCGACCACGGCCGCATGCGAGGTGGCCCCGCCGCGGGCGGTCAGGATCCCCTGGGCGACGGCCATGCCGTGGAAGTCGTCCGGGGAGGTCTCGACCCGGACGAGCACGACCTTCTCGCCGCGCCCCACCCAGGCGACGGCGTCATCGGCCGAGAAGACCGCCCGGCCGACGGCGGCTCCGGGCGACGCATTGAGACCGCGGGCCACGCGCGTGGCCCCGCCCCGGGCAGCCGGGTCGAACTGGTCACGCAGGAGCTGGTCGACGTGCGCCGGCTCGATCCGACCGAGCGCCTCTTCCTTCGTGATGAGGCCGTCGGCGACCATGTCGCTGGCGATCTTCACTGCCGCCGCCGCGGTCCGCTTGGCGCTGCGCGTCTGGAGCATGTACAGGCGCCCGCGCTCGATCGTGAACTCGAGGTCCTGGACGTCGCGGTAGTGGCCCTCGAGCTGCTGGCCGATCCGCTGGAACTCGGCGAAGGCCTCGGGCATCTCCTCAGCCAGCTGGCTGATCTTGCGCGGCGTCCGGATCCCGGCCACCACATCCTCGCCCTGGGCGTTGGTGAGGTACTCGCCGTAGAGCACCCGCTCGCCGGTGTTCGGGTCGCGGGTGAAGGCCACGCCGGTGCCCGAGTCGTCACCCATATTGCCGAAGACCATCGTCACCACGTTGACCGCGGTGCCCAGATCGTGGGCGATCTTCTGGTTGTCGCGGTAGTCGCGGGCACGCTTGCCGAACCAGCTGGCGAACACGGCCTTGATCGCCAGGTCGAGCTGCTCGGACGGGTCACTGGGGAAGTCCCGGCCGGTGTCCTCGCGGACGATCGTCTGGAACGCGCCGACGACCTCACGCAGCGCGGCGGCATCGAGATCCGTGTCTTGCTTGGCCCCGCGGGCATCCTTGGCCGCATCGAGGGCATGGTCGAAGCGCTCCGGGTTGACCTCCATGACGATCCGGCCGAACATCTGGATGAAGCGCCGGTAGGCGTCCCAGCCGAAGCGCTCGTTGCCGGTCAGAGCGATCAAGCCGTGCAGGGTCTGCTCGTTGAGGCCCAGGTTGAGGACGGTGTCCATCATGCCCGGCATGGAGAACTTGGCACCCGATCGGACGCTCACGAGCAGAGGGTTGGCCGGGTCGCCGAAGCCCTTGCCGGTCTCCCGCTCCACCTCGGCGACCGCCGCGAGGACGTCCTGCCAGAGACCGTCGGGGAGTCGTTCGCCGGCGGCGAAGTAGTCGTTGCAGGCCTCGGTCGTGATCGTGAAGCCGGCCGGCACCGGGAGTCCGGCCAGGGTCATCTCGGCCAGACCCGCGCCCTTGCCGCCGAGCAGGTCCTTGAGCCCGCCGTGGCCCTCCGCTCGACCGCCGCCCCAGGCGTAGATGTAGCGCTTGGCGGCACGGTGGGCGCGTTCGGTCGAGGTCGCGGCGGGGTTGGTCATGCGGGCGGGTCCTCCGGGTCTGGCGCTCCGGCGCCGAGGTCGATGCTCGATCGGTGTGGTGTCGCGCCGATTGTACCCGCGACGCTCGCGGCGGGAGCCCGCCGGCATGGTCGCGGTTGTCGTACGGCACGGTCGCGCTGACCGGGCCGAAACCTGCCCGGCCGGGCGAGGCTCGATACACTGCGGAGGCGTCGCTGCCCCGCGCCGGCCAGATCGCGCCGGACCAGTCGCGCAAGCCGCCGCTCCCCGCAGCCCAGGAGGGCGCCCTCGCCATGACTGAACTCGCCGCGCCGCGCACCATCGCCGCCGAGGCGCCCCAGTACAACGCCCGGCTGGTCCGCCGCGAGGATGAGACGGACAGCCTGGCCTACGTCTGGGTGAAGTTCGAGGGTGAGCCGGTCCCGTTCGAGTCCGGCCAGTACATGACGATCGGCGTGCTGGTCGACGGGCGGATCGTCCAGCGCCCGTACTCGGTGGCCTCGTCGCCGGCCGCGGCGGGCTCGGATGGCTACGAGTTCTACGTACGGTTGGTGACCGGCGGCGCGTTCACCCCGCTGCTCTGGCAACTGGCGGTCGGGCACGGCATGCGCATGATCGGCCCCAAGGGCAAGTTCGTGCTGGAGCCGGATGACGACCGGATCCACCTGTTCATCTCGTCCGGGACCGGCAACGCACCATTCGTGTCGATGGTGCGCACGCTGCTGGCCGCCGGCAGACCGCGCCGAGCGGTATTCCTCAACGGCGTGTCCCATGCCAGCGAGCTGGGCTATCGCGAGCTGCTCGAGGGCTGGCAGCAGGACGGCAGCTACCCGGTGACCTACGTGCCGACCGTGTCGCGGCCGTCGGATCCGCGCAACGCCGGCTGGACCGGCCGGACCGGCCGGGTCGAGACGATCGTCGCGCCGGTCTGCGCGGAACTGGGCCTGGATGGCTCGAACACGATCGCCTACCTGTGCGGCAACCCGGACATGATCCTGAGCGCGGACGCCACGCTGCTCGAGCTGGGCTTCCCGGAGGCCTCGGTCAAGAAGGAGCTGTACTGGCCCAAGGGCAAGGAGCCCAAAGCCCAGAACGTGCCGTGAGCGTGCCTCGCGTCGTCGTCATCGGGGCGGGCGCGGTGGGCTGTGCCGTTGCCGACGAGCTGACGGAACGAGGCTGGACGGACGTCACGCTGGTCGATCGCGGGCCGCTGTTCGAGACGGGCGGCAGCACCAGCCATGCCCCGGGCCTCGTCTCGCGGACCAGCCCGTCGCGGATGATGCAGGCGTTCGCGGACCAGACCATTGCCAAGCTGGCGACGCTCGAGCACCCGGACGGACCGTGCCTCATCGACGTCGGCGCGCTCGAGGTGGCCCTCGACGAGCCGCGCCTGGCCGAACTCCACCGCCGGCACGGCTTCAGCACAAGCTGGGGCTTCGAGGGCCGCATGCTGACGGCCGCGGAGTGCCTCGCCGACTATCCGATCCTCGATGAGCGCCTGCTGCTCGGCGGATACCGCACGTCCGGGGAGGGGGTCGCCAGGGCGGTGCGGGCGGCGGAGGCCCAGGCTCGGCGCGCCCAGAGTCGCGGCGCACGACTGTTCGGCAAGACAAGGGTGACCGGGATCGCCGTGCAGGGCGGTCGCGTGCGCACGGTCGACACGGACCAGGGCTCCATCCCGGCGGACGTCGTCATCCTGTGCGCGGGCGTCTGGGGGCCGGTGATCGCGGCAAAGCTGGGGCTGACCCTGCCGATGCTGCCGACCGAGCACCAGTACGTCATCACCACGCCCCTGCCGGCGCTGGCTGCCCATCGTTCGACCGAGGCGGCGCTGCCAATCCTGCGCCATCACGACGCAGGCATCTACCTGCGCAACCACGGCGATCGACTGGGGATCGGCTCGTTCAACCACGTCGTGCGGAGCGTCGATCCAGCGGCCCTCGACGAGGCGGCAACGCGCGGCGAGGATGCCCTGGTGCGACCGTTCACGGTCGCTGACTTCGAGCAGCCGTTCGAGCTTGCTCGGACGCTCATCCCGGCCCTCCGCGAGGCGCACATCGAGCGGGCCTTCAACGGCGTCTTTGCCTTCACCCCGGACGGCTATCCGCTCATCGGACCGAGCCCCGACGTCAAGGGCTTGTGGGTCGCCGAGTCGAGCTGGATCAGCCACTCGGTCGGCGTTGCCCGGGCCTGCGTCGAGTGGCTCGTCGATGGCGCGCCCGCAACTGCAGTCCACGAGGCGGACATCGGCCGCTTCACGCCGATCGAGCTGCGCCCGTCGGTCTGGATCCCGCGCGCCGAGACGGCCTATCGCGAGGTCTACTACGTGCACCACCCGGCCGACCCACACCACCAGCCGCGCGGCCTGCGGCACAGCCCGTTCCACGAACGGGAGACGCAGCTGGGGGCCGTCTTCACGGACCGGGCCGGCTGGGAGGCGCCCCGCTGGTACGCCGTGAACGAGCCCGCGGCGAGCGACACGAGCGTCGCGGGCGTCGCGGGCGCTGCGACCGGTGCGGGTGGTCTCCCGCCGCTCGACAGCTGGGCGCGACGCTGGTGGTCGCCGGCCGTCGTGGCCGAGCAGCGAGCCGCGCGCGACCGGGTCGGCCTGTTCGACATGACGACCCTGCCCCGACTCGAGGTCAGCGGACCCGGCGCGCCGTGCTGGCTTGACACGGTGCTGGCGCGGCGGGTAGCCGGTCGGCCCGTCGGCTCGGTCGTCTACACGTTGCTGCTCGACGGACGCGGCCGAATCCGCTCGGACGTGACGGTCGCCCGACTGGGCGAAGATCGCTGGCAGCTGGGCTTGAACGGACCGCTCGACCACGCCTGGCTGCGCAGCCACCTGCCGGCAGACGGCTCGGTCAACCTGCGCGACCTGGCCGATGGGACCGGTTCCCTCGGCCTCTGGGGGCCACGCGCCCGGGACGTGCTCGCCGCCTGTACCGACGCAGACGTCACGAACGGCGGGTTCCCGTACCTGACCGCCCGGGATCTGTGGGTCGAGGACGTGCCGGTGACCGCGCTCCGGATCTCGTATGCGGGCGAGCTCGGCTGGGAACTCATCGCGAGCGCGGACCGAGGCCTGCGCCTGTGGGATCTGTTGTGGGCCGCTGGCCGAGCCCACGGCATCGTTGCCTGCGGGCGGGTGGCACTCAACGCGCTCCGGATCGAAAAGGGCTACCGCGCCTGGGGCGTGGACATGACCACGGAACACACGCCCGAAGCAGCCGGCCTCGCGTTCGCCGTCGATCCGGACCGGCTGACCGGTGGCGACGGCGACAACCAGGCGGCCGATCGGGGCGGGGCGGAAATGCAGCGCCTGGCTTGCCTGCGCCTCGACGGCCGGAGCGCCGTGCCGACCGGCGGGGAACCAGTCTTTGCGGCGGGGACGTGCGTCGGCTACGTGACGAGCGCGGAATACGGTGCCACAGCGGACGCGGTCCTGGCGCTCGCCTGGCTGGATCGGGACCACGCCCGGGTCGACGACCACCTGACGGTCCGCTACCTGGGCCGGACGATCGGCGCGACCGTTGTCCGAGAGCCGGTAGTCGACCCGGCGGGGCGTCGACTGCGCGCCTGAGCCGCGCCGCCGTACTGCGCCACCGGACGGCCTGTCAGGTCGGGCGGCCCGTCAGCATCGGATCCGCTCGTTGCCCGGGTCGTAGAACGGCCGCAGCGACACCGTGGCCGGCATCCGCTCCGTGGCAATCTCCAGCTCGTAGCGGCCGTCGGTCATCCACTCGGCCGTGCATGGCCCGTCGTCGCGGCGGACGTAGCCGAGGCCGATCGAACGGCCGACGGTATGCCCGTACATCGCCGAGCTGATCCGGCCGACCAGCTGGCCATCTCGCCAGATTGGCTCGTTGTGGTGGAGCAGCGGCTCGGGATCGTCGAGCGCAAAGGACACCAGCCGTCGGCCCAGACCAACCTCTCGCTGGCGGAGGAGCGCCTCGCGACCGATGAACCCAGCCGGCTTGTCCCAAGCAGCCGTGAACCCCAGCCCGGCTTCGAGCAGCGTGTCCTCGTCGGTCACGTCGTGGCCCCAATGGCGATAGGCCTTCTCCAGCCGGAGCGAGTTGAGGGCGTGATAGCCGGCATGACGCAGGCCAATGAGCTCGCCGGCCGCCACGATCGTGTCGTAGACGTGGGTGGCCACGTCGGTCGGGATGTAGAGCTCCCAGCCAAGCTCGCCGACGTAGCTGATCCGCGCGGCCCGGACGAGCGCATAGCCAAGATCGATCTCGCGCGAGGTCGCGAACGGGAAGGCTTCGTGCGAGAGGTCCGCGTCCGTCAGCGAGGCCAGGAACGCGCGCGAACGGGGACCCATCAGGCTCAGCACGGCCAACCCGTTGGACACGTCGCTGCACGCGACGTGAGCGTCGTCGGGCACGTGCCGGTTCAGCCAGTCGAGATCGCGCACGACCGAGCTGCCCGCGGTGACCACCAGCCACGAGCGTTCGTCCAACCTGGTCACGGTCACGTCCGCCTCGATCCCGCCGCGCTCGTTGCACCACTGGGTGTACACGATCCGGCCAGGCTCGACCGCGATATCCGCCGTGCATACCCTGTTGAGCAACCGCTCGGCGTCCCGACCCTGGACGAGGATCTTGCCGAATGAGGTCTGATCGAACAGCCCGATACCCTCGCGGACGGCCCGGTGTTCCTCGGCCGAGTGGTCGAACCAGTTCTGGCGGCCGTAGGAGTACTCGTAGCGCGGCTCGACGCCGACCGGCGCGTACCAGTTGGCGCGCTCCCAACCAGCCAGTTCGCCGAAGCAGGCGCCGCGCGCGGCGAGTCGGTCGTGGAACGGCGTCCGGCGAATGCGCCGCGCCGACTCGACCTGACGGAAGGGCCAGTGCATGTCATACAACAACCCGAGCGTCTCGGTCGTCCGGTCGTGGAGGTAGCGCCGGTTGCCCTGGAACGGCAGGAAGCGCCGAATGTCCACCTCCCAGAGGTCCATTGACGGGTGGCCGTCGACAATCCAGTCGGCGACAGCTCGTCCCGCCCCGCCGCCGGACTGGAAGCCGACCGAGTTGAACCCGGCCGCCACGAAGTAGCCGCCCAGACCCGGCGCCTCACCGAGGATGTAGCGGTCGTCGGGGGTGAAGCTCTCGGGTCCGTTGAAGAAGAGCTGGATGCCGAGATCGCGCAGCACGGGGACACGCCGGGCGGCCATCTCGAGATATGGCGCCAGGTGGTCCCAGTCCTCGGGCAGGGTGACGAACGCGGCGTCGTCGGGGATGCCGTGGGTCGCCCACGGCTTGGCACCGGGCTCGAAGAAACCGACCATCAGCTTGCCGGCATCCTCGCGCAGGTAGGCCGTGTCATCCGGTGAGCGCAGAACCGGCAGGTCCGGAGTCAGTCCCGGGACGGGCTCGGTGATCAGGTAGAAGTGCTCCGCTGCATGCAGCGGGATGTTGACCCCGGACCGGGCGCCCAGCTCCCGAGCCCACATCCCGGTGCAGTTGACCACGACCTCGCAGGCGATCTCGCCCTGGTCGGTGGATACGCCGGTGACCCGGCCGTCGCGGCGGCGCAGCCCGGTCATGGTCGTCTGCTCGAAGATGCGGGCACCGCCCAACCGAGCCGCCGCGGCGAGAGCCTGGGTCACGTCCGTCGGGTTGGCCACCCCGTCGCCGGGCAGGAACGCCGCGCCCACGACGCCCGACGGATCGAGCAGCGGCCACAACTCGGCCGCCTCCCGGCCGCTGATCGGTTGGACCTCGAAACCGCACACTCGGGCCATCGAGATCTGGCGGCGCACCTCCGTCCAGCGCTCCTGCGTGGTGGCCAGCAGGATCGAGCCGGTCTGGCGGAAGCCCGTGCCCAGGCCGGTCAGCCGCTCGAGCTCCGGGAACAGCTCCGCGCTGTACTTGGCCAGCATGCTCATGTTGTACGTGGCGCGCAGCTGGGTGACGAGGCCGGCCGCGTGCCAGGTCGTGCCCGAGGTGAGCTGCCGGCGCTCCAGCAGGACGACATCCCGCCAGCCGCGTTTCGTGAGGTGGTAGGCGACGCTGCAGCCGACGATGCCGCCGCCGATGACGACGACCCGGGCCTGGCTCGGAAACGATGGTCGGTCGGTCATCGTGGCGGCGGACGCCGCCGGCCGGTTCGACATGGGCCTGTCATCCTCCCTATCATGGCGGCTCGCACAGGGCGGGAGCCGCGTCCGCGATGTCCAGTAGTCGGGAGAGCCAGTTGAGCGCAGCCGCCTCGCCCCAGGTGCCACCCCCGATGGCGACACGGACCGCTCGGGGCGGCTCGCCGGACGTCGAAATCGTGGACGTGACGAAGCGATTCGGCCCGGTCACCGCCGTTGATGCGATGACCCTGTCGATTGAGCGCGGTGCCTTCTACAGCTTCCTGGGCCCGTCCGGCTGCGGCAAGACGACGACCCTGCGCATGATCGCCGGCTTCGAGCAGCCGACCTCCGGCGAGATCCTGCTCGAGGGCCGTCCGATTGCGGGCGTGCCGCCCTACCGGCGCAACGTCAACACCGTGTTCCAGCACTACGCCCTGTTCCCACACATGAACGTAGCCCAGAACGTCGGCTACGGGCTCCGCCAGCAGCACGTCGGTGGGGAGGAGGAGCGTCGTCGGGTCGGTGAGGCGCTCGAGCTTGTCCGGTTGGCGGGCTACGGACAGCGCCGGACGTGGCAGTTGTCCGGGGGGCAGCAGCAGCGTGTCGCCCTCGCCCGAGCCCTCGTCAACCAGCCGACCGTGCTCCTGCTCGATGAGCCGCTGGGCGCGCTCGACCGACAGCTCCGCCACCAGATGCAGCTCGAGCTCAAAGCCCTGCAGCAGCAGGTAGGGATCACCTTCGTGTACGTCACCCACGACCAGGAGGAGGCGCTCACGATGAGCGACGTCATCGTGGTCATGCGTGATGGTCGGATCCAGCAGCAGGGCGCGCCCGAGGCGCTCTACCGGCGTCCCGTCAATCGATTCGTGGCCGGCTTCATCGGCAGCTCCAACTTTCTCGAAGGCCGACTGGTCAGCCACGATCCGCCGTCCGGGCGCGCCATCGTGGAAACAAGCACCGGCCTGCGGATCGGCGGAATCGTCACCGACAGTGTGGCGCGACCTGCGGCCGGGCAGGCGGTCGACGTCGCGATCCGGCCCGAGCAGCTGCGCATCCAGCCAGCCTCCGCTGACGCTGGGCCCGCGGATGGCAAAGGCTGGACGTCGATGGCAGGGCAGGTCCTGCAGGGAACGTACCTGGGCGACCAGACCGAATACCGGGTGGCGACGGACGTGGGCCAACTCATCATCCGCCGGCCGATCAGCCTCGATGACACCGCCCGTGCCTTCGGGCCTGGCGAGCCCGTCGTCGTCCGCTGGCACGACGACGCGAACCTCGTCCTGACGGCCTGACCAGGACGCGCTGGACGGGCCAGCCTGCGTCGTGGCTGACAGTCCTGCCTGCATCTCGCGCGGCGCTCAGAAGCTCGGCGGGGTCAGCACGAAGATCGCCCTGGCTGGAACCGGTCCGACGTTCCGTGCCAGGTGTGCCGTCTGGGGCGAGTAGGTGACTGCGTCCCCGACCTCGAGCAGGTAGCGGTCCTCCCCGACGACCACCTCGAGCTGGCCCTCGAGGACCAGGACGCATTCCTCGTCGGACTCGTGGACGAACGGCTGCTCCGCACTCCGACCGCCCACCTCGAAGGTCGTGAGCGCCACCTGGAGCATGCCGGCCTGATCAGCCGTGACGTACTCGTCGACCTCACCGAGACCACGCAGTCGGATGGTGCGCCGTTCGTCGCGCCGCACCAGCCGACCAGTCCGCGGGGCAGCTTCGAACAGCTGGGCGACGCTCACCTCGAGGACCGCTGCCAGACGACCGAGCGAGGCAATCGAGGGGCTGGCTCGACCACGCTCCACCTGGGAGATGAAGCTGGCCGTCAGGCCGCTTCGCTCGGCCACATGCCGGAGCGACAGCCGCCGCGTGGTGCGCATCCCGCGCAACCGCTCACCCAGCTCAATCTGGATCGGCATCGGGGTCGCGTCGGTCAACCTGTCCTCCGCCGGTGCCCAGGCCGCCGCGCCGTCGGCGTTCCGCACACCAACTCCATGTGAAGCAGGATAACACTCTCCGGCTCGGGTACGCGACACTCAGGCGTCATTGTCCCTGTCGGAACCGGGCTCGAATCACTCTTGACGCAGGGTTGCGCACCCGCATAATGGGCGAGCCCGTCAACTCCTGTTTCACACCGCCGACGGAGCATGCACTCGGGGGCGCACACGGAGGAGGGATACCGGTGGACCGAGACGAGTTCCTGAAGCTCTACCGCAGGTTCGAGCGCGGCGATCTCTCGCGCCGTCAATTCATCCAGGCGAGCGGCTTGGCGACCGCCGCTGCCGTGTTGGCTGCCTGTGCGCCATCGGGCGCCGCATCCGGCGTCGCCTCGCAGGTGCCATCCGCCAGCGCGTCGGCCTCGGCGGTACCGCAGCCGTCATCCTTTGACCCGAACGCGGACTGGACGCCACCCACCGGAGTCGACCTCGGCAAGCAGCTCTTCCTGACCACGTGGCCGAGCTACCATGACCCCAAGACGCTCCAGCATTTCACCGACCTGACAGGCGTCAAGATCGACGTCACGATCTTCGGCTCGAACGAGGAGATGCTGGCCAAGCTCCAGGCCGGCGGCACCGGCTGGGACGTGCTTGTGCCAACGAACTACACGTTCGAGACGTACGGCAAGCTCAAGCTGCTCGAACCGCTCGACCTGTCCAAGATCCCGCACTTCGACGCGAGTCGCTACGAGCAGCGGTTCCTCAAGCCATCCGAGTACCCGGCCGGGTCCGGCGTCCGCCTCGGGATCAACAAGGACTGGGGCACGACCGGCTACGCCATCAACACCAAGTACGTGACCAAGCCGATGAGCAGCTGGAAGGACTACTGGGACCTCCTGCGCGCCGACTACTCGGGCAAGGTGACGATCCACGACTACCAGTTGACCGGGATCGGTAACGCCCTCAAGTACTACGGCTACTCGTTCAACTCGGTCGACACGACGGAGCTGGCCAAGGCCGAGACGCTCCTGCTCGACGCGAAGAAGCACTTCTTCGCGATCACCAGCGACTACCAGCCTCCGATGCGCAACCACGACGCCTGGATCGCAATGGCCTGGACCGGCGACGCGGCGCAGCTCAACCGCGATATCCCCGCGATCAAGTACGTCATCGGCAGCGAAGGCGGCGAGATCTGGTCGGACTTCTACGCCGTGGTGGCGGGTGCGCCGCATCGCGCTGCGGCCTACGCCTTCCTCGACTACATGGCCACCCCCAAGGTCGGCGCCCAGGATGCCCTCTTCCATGGCTATCCCCTGGTCGACTCGGCGATGACCGCTCTGCTGCCCAGCTCGTTCACCGGCAACCCGATCATCTATCCGGACCCGAAGCTGCTCTCCCCACTGGAGTTCGGTGCAGCGGTCACCCTGACCGATCCCAACCGAGCCGAACTCTGGGCGCGCTTCAAGTCAGCGTAGCGGTCGACGGCGCCAGCTCGGGTCAGCCGCGATGACGACGCGCGCGGAACAGGGCCGGGGCGCGGGACAGTGGCGGCAGCGCGTCGCCACTGTCCTGCTGCTCATGCCGACCAGCGCCTGGTACTTCCTCCTCCTCATCGTCCCGCTCGGCATCCTGCTCCTGTTCAGCGTCGGCGAGCGCGCCCCAGAGGGCGGCTATGCGGGTGGCTTCACGCTCGACAACTACCTGCACCTGCCAACCCGCTCGACGGCCTTCACCAACACGCTCTGGATGGCCACCGGCGGGACGATCCTGTGCCTCCTCGCCGGGTACCCGCTGGCCTACTACCTGGCGACTCGCGCGGGTGCCAAGAAGACCCTGCTCCTCGTGCTGGTCATCGTGCCGTTCTGGACGAGCTTTCTCATCCGGACCTATGCCTGGCTGACCATCCTCGGCAGCACCGGCCTCCCGGCCTCCCTCGACGGACTCGGCTTCCACAACGTCGTCCTGCTCAACACGCCCCCGGCGGTCATGATCGGGATCGTCTACAACTACCTGCCGCTCATGGTCTTCCCGCTGTACGTCAGCCTGGAACGCCTGGACAAGCGGCTGCTCGAGGCATCGAAGGACCTCGGCGCGGCGCGCTGGCGAACATTCCTGCAGGTGACGCTACCGCTCACGCTGCCGGGGGTCCTGTCCGGGATCATCCTCGTCTTCATTCCGATCATGGGCGAGTACCTGATCCCGGCGCTGCTCGGCGGCGGGAAGGTCTTCTTCGTCGGGAACGCACTCGTGGATGCCTTCCTGCAGTCCAGGAACTGGCCGTTCGGCTCGGCGATGGCGATCGGCCTCATCCTCGTCGTCCTCGTCGCCGTGGCGCTCTACCTGCGGGTTGGGACCCGCGGGCAGACCCAGCGGGACATCCCGCTTGTCTAGGCTGTTGAGCCCGAACGGCCGTCCTGACTCGTCGCCCGGCACCGTGCGTCGTCCGCCGGCCGACGGCGCCGGGCGCTGGGTGGATCGGGTCTTTCGCGGCCAGGCCATCCTGCTGTACCTGTTCCTGTACGTGCCGATCGGGCTGGTCGTGCTGTTCAGCTTCAACGCGGGCGAGCGGACCGGGGAACTGCGCGGCCTGTCGCTGCGCTGGTACACCAGGGCCCTGTCCGACGACTTCGCCCTGGGTGCGCTCGGCAACAGCCTGATCGTCGGGATCTGGACCTCGCTCATCGCGACGACCCTGGGGACCATGACCGGCCTCGCGATCAGCCGCGCCGCACGACCCGTCCGGGTGGCCCTCGAGGCGCTCACCTACATCGCGATCATCATCCCGGGCATCGTCATCGGGATCGCCACCCTCATCTTCTACGTGCACTTCTTCGGCTGGCTCAACCCCTGGCTGGCCTATGTCTGGAGGAGCCTCGGACTCGGAGCGGCCCCGGTCATCCAGTCGGGTCTGCACACGATCATCGGCGCCCATGTCGTGTTCACCATGGCGATCGTCTTCGTGCTCGTGCGCGCCCGTCTGGCCGGCATGGACCGCGCGCTCGTGGAAGCGTCCTCAGACCTGTTCGCCACACCGTTGCAGACGCTCCGCCAGATCACGATCCCCCAGCTTCGACCGGCGATCCTGGCCGGCGCGCTGCTGTCGTTCACGTTCAGCTTCGACGACTACATCATCGCGTCGTTCGTGCAAGGCCCGGGCCAACCGACCTTGCCCCTGTTCGTCTTCGGGTCGATCCGGCGTGGACTCACGCCTCAGATCAATGCCATCGCCTCGATGATCCTGGCGATCACGCTCACGGTCCTGAGCATCGTCTACATCACCTACCGGCGCCAGGCCGTGCAGTCGACGGTGCTACCAGATCCCGAGCCCGATACGGGCACAGCACTGCAGCGCGGAGGATCGAATGGCTGACCGGTCGGGAACGGATGCCGCCACCAGGGGCATCGACAACGTGGACAGCTGGCGCGGCCCGACCGCCTCCCAGGCCGCCGGCCTGACGCTGGCGGCCGCTCGCGCGATCGTCGGGGCGGTCCAGGCGGAGGGCCGAGCGATGGCCGTCGCGCTGAGTTGTGCGGTCGTCGACTCGGGCGATCAGCTCATCGCCTTCGAGCGCATGGATGCGGCCGATCTGGTCAGCATCACCCTTGCCCAGGACAAGGCCTACACCGCCCTCGCCAACCGCATGCCGACGCGCGATCTCGCGCCCGTTGCCCAGCCCGGCACCGAGTTCTTCGGGTACCACACGGTGAACCGGGGACGGACGATCATCTTCGCCGGGGGAATGCCGCTCGAGCGCGGCGGGGTCCTCGTCGGCGCGGTCGGTGTGTCCGGAGGCAACTCGGCGCAGGACCAGCGCGCGGTCGAGGCCGGCGTCCGTGCCTTCGCCGAAGGCTGACCCCGTTACGGCCGGGCGGCGCTGAGTCGGTCGAGGATGACCCGCTTGACCTGATCGACGCTCACCCGCTGCTGGGTCATCGAGTCGCGGTCGCGGATCGTGACGGCGCCGTCGTCGAGCGAGTCGACGTCGACCGTGACGCACCACGGCGTGCCGATCTCGTCCTGACGGCGGTAGAGCTTGCCGATCGCCGCCGTGTCGTCATAGACGGCCATCATGTCGCGCTTCAGGTCGTCCTTGATCCGGTGGCACAACTCGACGATCTCGGGCCGCTTCTTGAGCAGGGGCAGGACGGCCACCTTGTACGGGGCGAGGTCCGGATGGAGCGCCAGGGAGACACGCTTCTCGCCCTTGACCTCTTCCTCGCGGTAGGAGTCGATGAGGAAGGTGAAGGCGGCTCGATCCGCCCCACCGGCCGTCTCGACGATGAACGGCACGAGGTGCTCATCCGTGGCCTGGTCGAAGTACTCGAGGTTCTCGCCGGAGGCCGCGGCATGGCGGGACAGGTCGAAGTCGCCCCGGTTGTGGATCCCCTCGAGCTCCTTCCAGCCGAACGGGAAGCGGTACTCGACATCGATCGCCTTCTTGGCGTAGTGCGCCAGCTCGTCCGGCGCGTGCTCCCGGAAGCGCAGGCGCGCCGGGTCCACGCCGTAGCTCGTGTACCAGCCCATCCGCCGCGGCAGCCACTCCTCGAAGATCCGGGCGGCCTCGTCCGGGCGGACGAAGTACTGCATCTCCATCTGCTCGAACTCGCGCATCCGGAAGACGAAGTTGCCCGGGCTGATCTCGTTTCGAAAGGACTTGCCGATCTGGGCAATCCCGAACGGGAGCTTCTTGCGCGACGTCTCACGGACGTTCTTGAAGTTGACGTATGAGCCCTGCGCCGTCTCCGGACGGAGATAGATCACCGAGGCGTCGTCCTGGACCGGGCCCATGTAGGTCTGGAACATGAGGTTGAACCGGCGTGGCGGCGAGAGCGGACCGGCGTCGTTCGGGCAGGTCAGGCGGAAGCGCTCGATGACGGTGGGGTCCATGAGGTCCGTTGCGGTGAGCGCCTCGGCACCCGGCAGCTCATCGAGGCGATAGCGCCGCCGGCAGGTCGCGCACTCGACCAGCGGGTCGCTGAACGAGCCGACGTGACCCGAGGTCACCCAGACCTTCGGATGCATGAGGATCCCGGCATCGAGCCCCACGATGTCGTCGCGCTCCTGGACCATGGCCCGCCACCAGGCCCGCTTCACGTTGTTCTTCAGCTCCACCCCAAGTGGACCGTAGTCCCACACGGCGTTGATCCCGCCGTAGATCTCGGACGAGGGGAAGACGAAGCCGCGGCGCTTGCTCAGCGAGACGATCGTCTCGAGGTGGGCGACGGCAGGCGCGACGGCATTCGGGTCGAAGTCCGGGGAGTCGGTCACGGGGTGGCTCCGCTGCGGCGGCCGGCCGTGGCAGGGACGGCCGCTGGGTGACGTTGGTTCGGCGATGCTAGCAGACGGCGGCCAGAGCGCCGTGGCACCGTCCGTCAGGCCGATCCGCTGGCGCGACCCGATCCGCTGGCGCGACCCGGACCCGCCCGGACCTCGTCGAGGAACGGCAGCGATCGGGCGTCCCGTTCCAGGGCGACCCGCACGAAGTCGCGCATGGCGCCCTCCACCTCGCGTTCCACGAGCGCCGGGATGCGCAGGCCGGCCAGTGCCTCCACATCCATCCGCTGGTAGGCCTTGAGCACCTTGAGTGCCTCCAGCGACAGTCCGGCGCGATCGACCGGCGGTCCGGGCTCGCGCTGGCACAGGACGCCACCCAGCGGCGGCACCCAGCGAAACGTGTCGCCGGCCTCCAGCATTCGGTCGCATTCCACGCAGCGGTCCACCTCGGGCCGCTGGCCCAGCTCGTCGGTCAGGTGCATCTCGTACCAGCGCGCCACGCGGCCGGGCGCCATGCCCGCGTCGAGCAGTTCATAGGCGCGGCGCAGGAGCAGGTAGAGCGGCTCAGCCGGGTGGCGTTCCTCGAGCGAGCGATCGGCCAGCTCGGCCAGGTACCAGGCGGTCGCCGCGCTCTCGAGCGAGTCGCGCAGCCGCAGCCACGCGTGGTTGACGCTGACCGATGTGACGACCTCGAAGGTTCGGCCGTGGGCGAGCACGAGGCGGAGCTCGGCGAACGGCTCGACGCTGCCGCCCAGGCGCGACGTCGGCCGCCGGACGCCCTTGGCAATCGCCTTGAGCTTGCCGTCATGCGGGGTGATGAGGGTCAGGACGCGGTCCGCCTCGCCCAGATCGAACCGGGACAGGACCATTGCGTCGGTGGTGAACGTCCGTGGTCTGGGCACGCCGTCACGGTACCACCGAGGCCTGCTCGAGCTGGGGTGGGTGGCTCGGTTGGGCGCCTGGCCAGCTCACCGGGTCGGGCAGCCCTGCTTGGTCGGGCGTCTGGCCACCCCACGTGGTCGGCTGGCATTGAACCCGCTACCTGGGCGGATCACGTTGGCCTGCTCTACACTCGCGGCGATGACCGCCACCACCCCAGCATTCGACCCCGGCGAGCTGATCGAGCGGACGGAGCAGGAGATCCTGGGCCTCCTGGCCAACCACGACCCGTCGACCCAGGGCGTCTACGACATGGTCCGCTATCACCTGGGCCTCGACGGCACGGGTGCCCCGGCGGGCAAGCGGATGCGGCCTCTGCTCGGCCTGCTCGCCTACGCGTCGATCACCGGGCAGTACGAGTCGGCACTACCCGGCGCGGCTGCCGTCGAGCTCGGCCACAACTTCAGCCTGGTCCATGACGACATCGAGGACGGCGACACGGAGCGACGCCACCGCGCGACGCTCTGGTCACTGCACGGCGTGCCGCAGGCGATCAACACCGGGGACATGCTGTTCAGCCTGTCCCGGATCGCGCTCCACCGGCTGTCTGACCTTGGCTTCAGCGACGCCCGCGTGCTCCGGCTGATGCGCCTGTACGACGAGACGTGCGTGGCCCTGTGCGAGGGCCAGTACCTCGACATCTGGGCCAGCGAGCACGACGAGATGATGTCGGTCGAGCTCTACTTCGACATGATCGGCCGGAAAACGGCGGCGCTCATCAGTGGCTCGGTCGAGGCGGGCGCCCTGCTGGCCACCGAGGACGAGGCGGTCATCGCTCGGTACCGGGCCTTCGGCTGGGCACTGGGGCTGGCCTTCCAGCTCAACGATGATCTGCTCGGGATCTGGGGTCAGGAGCAATCGACCGGCAAGGAGCCGACCGACCTGGCCCGGCACAAGAAGACGCTGCCGGTGATCTACGCCTTCGAGCATGCTGGACCCGAAGATCAAGCGCGGCTCCGGGCGTTCTACGCCGAACCGACTCCGAGCGCGGCCGGGGTGGCGGCAGTCGTCGCCATCCTGGAACGTACCGGCGCCCGCGAGTACACCCGCGGCCAGGCCCGGCACCATCGCGATATGGCCCTCGCCGAACTGGACGGAGCTGGCACGGTCGACACCGATGCCCGTGCCACCCTCGAGCGAATCATGATCTCGGTCATCAGCGCGTAGCTCGAGGAGGCTAGCGGTCTGCCTCGTCATCGTCGGGAGCGGGTCGCTCGCGGACAGCAAGGACCTTGCCCACCCGCCGACCATCGGTGGTCTCCACGGTCAGGCGCAGCCCATCGACCTCGATCTGGTCGCCCGGCACTGGTACCCGCCCGATCCGATGGAAGACGAGCCCGCCGACCGTGTCGTATTCATCCTCATCCTCGAGCTGGATCGACATGTCGAACAGGTCGGCCAGCTCGTCCACGGCCACCCGACCGTCAATCCGCAACTCGGTCTCGGACAGGCGCACGACCATCGGCTCTTCGACGTCGTACTCGTCCTGGATCTCGCCCACGATCTCCTCGAGCAGATCCTCGATGGTGACCAGGCCAGCCGTCCCGCCGTACTCGTCGAGGACGATCGCGATGTGGACCTTCTTGCGCTGGAAGTCGTGCAGCAGATCGTCGATCGACATGGACTCCGGTGCGAACAGCGGCGCGCGCATGATCGAGCGGACGGTCGGTCGTGGCCCGGACGACGAGTTGAGGAAGGGCAGCAGGTCCTTGGCGTAGAGGATGCCGACGACCTCGTCGATCGACTCCTCGTAGACGGGCACCCGGCTGTGCCCCTCCTCGACGATCGTGTCGACCGCCGTCTCGAGGCTGGCCGTGGCGGACAGGGCGACGATGTCGATCCGGGGCACCATCACCTCGTGCAGGCGCCGGTCGCCGAGCTCGATGACCGCGTTGATCATCTGCTCTTCCTCCGCTTCCAGAATGCCCTGTTGGCCGCCGCGTTCGATGATCAGCTTCAGCTCGTCCGCGGTGATCTGGGCTGCCCGCGAGACATCCGCACCGAACGGCCGGGTGATCGCCCGGGTGATACCGGTCAGAAAGGCGACGAGCGGCCCGAACAGCCGTCCGAGCAGGTCGATTGGTTGAGCCAGGGTCAGCGCGAACCGTTCGGGGTAGGCCAGCGCCAGCGTCTTGGGCACGAGCTCGCCGAACACGATCGTGAACATCGACAGGACGACCGTGACGACGATGAGAGCCAGCGCTTGGCGCGAGCCGTACAACGGCTGGAACCGGCCGATCAGTTCAGCCAGGCCGTCGACCAGGCTGACCGCGGCGAAGGCCGAGGCGAAGAACCCGAGGAACGTCAGGCCGATCTGGGCGACCGCCAGGAACCGGCCGGGGTTGTCCAGCAGCCGCCGGACTCGGCGAGCTTCGTGGTTGCCTTCGTCGATGAGCTGCTCGACCCGGCTCCGCCGGATGGACACGAGGGCGATCTCCGAGGCGACGAAGATTCCCTCGAGCAGGACGAGCACCACGATGATCAGCAGTTGGCCCCAGGGCGCGCTCATCGGTCGGGCGGCGCGTGCGGCTCGGCGGCGGGCGGTGCGGCGGCAAGCGAGCCGGTCGGGCCGAGTACGGGCGGTTCGGTGCGCTGGCGCTGTTCCCGAATGCGCGCCGGGACACCGACGGCGAGCATGCCGGGCGGCACGTCGCGGTTGACCACAGCACCCGCTCCCGTCCTCGCGCCGGCCCCGATCTTGACCGGCGCGATGAGCATCGTGTCCACGCCCACGAAGGCACCCTCGCCGATGGTCGTGCGCTGCTTGGTCGTGCCGTCGTAGTTGGCCGTGACCGCGCCAGCCCCGATGTTGGCACGGGCGCCAACGTGCGCGTCGCCGAGGTAGCTCATGTGATGCTGCTGCACGCCGGCCTCGAGCCGGCTGTTCTTGACCTCGGCGTAGTTGCCGATCCGGGATCCGCGCCCGATGGAGCTGCCTGGCCGGAGGTGGGCGAACGGCCCGATGGTGACCGCATCTTCCACC
>JANMQO010000094.1:0-24702 GCA_031370565.1 Chloroflexota bacterium | reverse complement strand
TACGGGATCCTCCGGAGCCACCGAGTGGTGCTCGTACGTCAGTACACTCTCGAGGTGATCTCCATGACCGACCGCCCCCCGGTCCGGCTCGGATTGCGAGCCAACGCGGGGCAGTTCGCCCTGCTTGTCGGCGTGAACGCCCTGGTTGGCGGCATGATCGGCCAGGAGCGAACCGTCCTGCCACTGCTCGCCCGCGACGTCTTCGGGCTGGTCGGGTTCGGCGTCTCGCTCACCTTCGTGGTCGCCTTCGGGCTGACCAAGGCCGCCACCAACCTGGCTGCAGGCGCGCTGGCCGATCGGTTCGGCCGAAAGCCCGTCCTGGTCGCCGGTTGGCTGCTCGGAGTGCCCGTGCCGCTGCTCCTCATCTGGGCCCCGTCGTGGGCCTGGGTTGTGGCGGCCAACGTCCTGCTCGGCATGAACCAGGGTCTGACCTGGTCGACCACCGTGATCATGAAGATCGACCTGGCCGGTCCGGCCCGGCGCGGGCTGGCGATGGGTTTGAACGAGGCGTCCGGTTACCTCGCGGTTGCCCTCACGGCCCTTGCGACCGGCTTCATCGCGGCGCAGGCAGGGCTCCGTCCCGCGCCGTTCTTTGTGGGCCTGGCGTTTGCCGGCCTGGGGCTCGGTGCGTCGGTCCTGTTCGTCCGTGAGACACGCGGCCATGTCGAGCACGAGCAGGACGCCCGCGAGCGGCCGGTCACGCCTCCCTGGCGCACCGTGTTCTGGCGGACGACGCTGCACGACCCTGCGCTCTCCGCGGCATCCCAGGCGGGGCTCGTCAACAACCTCAACGACGGCATGGCCTGGGGCCTCCTGCCGCTCTACTACGCGGCTGCCGGGCTGCCCGTCGGCCAGATCGGGATCCTCGCAGCGACGTACCCAACCGTCTGGGGTCTGGCGCAGCTGGGCACCGGGGCGCTGTCCGACCGGATCGGCCGCAAGGGTTTGATCGTGGCCGGGATGCTCGTCCAGGGCGGGGCGATCGCCGCGATCGCCGCCGGTTCGTCCTTCGGCGTCTGGCTCGTCGCGGCAGCCGTGTTGGGGTTGGGCACGGCGATGGTCTACCCGACGCTGCTGGCCGCCGTGGCCGATGTTGCCGAGCCGGCCTGGCGGGCCTCGGCCGTGGGCGTCTACCGGCTGTGGCGCGACGCCGGTTTTGCGGTCGGCGCGGTCTTGGCCGGTGTCATCGCCGATGCGGCCGGCGCGCCCGCCGCAATCTGGGTCATCGCCGCGCTGACCGCCGGGTCGGGCGTGGTCGTGCTCGTTCGGATGCGCGAGACCCATCGCTGAGGGGGCACGGGATGTGCGTCCTCAATCGGCGCTGGCGTCTCCGATCTCGGTCCGGGCGATCTGCGCGAGTGTGGTCTGGCGGGTCTGCATGACCGAACCAGCGGCCTTGGCGGCGTCCACCTGGGGAGCCGGCGTCGTCGCGGGCTCAGGCCGGCCCCGCCGACGGGTCTCCTCCCGAGCTGCCGCGCGAGCGGTCATGCGAGCCGCGATGGTGGCCTCGTAGCCTTGCTCGATCGGCACGTAGTAGCGCCGCTCGGCCAGCGTGTCAGGCAGGTACTGCTGGGCGATGTCGGAGCCCTCGAATTCGGGTGGGTAGCGGTAGCCCACGCCATAGCCATGCTGCTTCATCGCCCGGTGGCCGGCGTTGCGCAGGTGCATCGGGACGGGCTGAACGCCGTGTTCCTCGACGTCGGCGACGGCCGCCCAGTAGCCGGTCCCGGACCGGTTCGATTTTGGAGCGGAGGCGATGTAGGTGGTCGCCTGGGCCAGGGCGTACTGGGCCTCGGGCAGGCCTATCCAGTCCAGGGCCGCGGCCGCCGCGACCGCGACCTGCAACGCGCGAGGGTCGGCGTTGCCGACGTCTTCCGAGGCGCTGATGATGAGCCGGCGGACGATGAATCGGGGATCCTCACCGGACGCGATCATGCTGGCCAGCCAGTACAGCGCGCCGTCCGGGTCGTTGCCCCGCAGGCTCTTGATGAAGGCCGAGACGGTGTCGAAGTGGCCGTCTCCGGCGCGGTCGTAGGCGAGGATCCGGTGTTGTGCGGCGGCCTCGATGTCGGCCAGGCGGGGCGTCACTCGACCGGTCTCGTCGCGGCTGCCCTCCGCATCCGCTAGCGCAACCGCGCCCTCGAGAACGTTGAGCGCCTGACGTGCGTCGCCACCGGCCAGGCTGACCAGGTGGTCAAACGCCTCGGTCGGAAGCGCCACGCCGCCTGACGGGCCAAGCGGGCCGGCCAGTCCACGCGGTTCGTCCTCGAGCGCCCGTCGGACGACAGCGGCGACGTCCTCGTCGGCGAGCGGCTCCAGACGCCAGACCCGGAGGCGCGAAAGGAGCGCCCCATTGACCTCGAAGTAGGGGTTCTCGGTAGTCGCCCCGATGAAGGTGATCGTGCCATCCTCGACGTGCGGCAGCAGGCCGTCCTGCTGGGCCTTGTTGAAGCGATGGATCTCGTCGATGAACAGGATCGTCCGGCCGCCGTCCATGGTCAGCCGCTCTCGGGCCGCGGCGACGGCCGCGCGGATGTCGGCGACACCGGCGAGGACTGCCGACAAGGTCACAAAGCGGGCCGCCACGGCATCGGCCAGGATTCTGGCCAGGGTCGTCTTGCCGGTTCCCGGTGGGCCCCACAGGAGGAGGGAGCCAAGGTATCCGTGTTCGGCCGAGCGGCGGAGCGGCCCACGCTCCCCGACAAGGTGGGCCTGGCCGACGAACTCGGCAAGCGTGCGCGGTCGCATCCGGGCGGCCAGGGGTTGGCGCCCCGGCGGGGGCTGGAAGAGGGCACCCTGCTCGGGCACGGGTCGACGGACGGGCACGCGGCCAGTCTACGCGCTGGACCGATCCGTACCGGGTCAGATCCGAAGGATGTGGCTGACCTCGATGAGGAAATACAGCACGAACATCGCGGCGAACAGCGCGCCACCCATGACCACGATACGTCGGACGTCCGTTGCCACGTAGGCATATTCCTGCGCGGCGGAGGCCGCAAACGCGCCTGATGGCCGTGACCGGGCACGACTGGGCTCGCGCGTCGGGGTGAGCGCGACGGACGGCAGGCTCGGGCTCACACCCGTATCGGTCAGGGTCGCGGCGGCCAGTGGTTCGGCGCTGGGGGTGCGCTCGCCAGGTCGGGCCCCAAGGCGCTGGGTCGGTCGGCGCTGGCCGGGACGGGTGGCCCCGCGGGCTCGCTTGCTCATGCGCTCGGTGAACCTCCGGAAGGTCGATGGCGTGGCAGCAGACGGCGATATCACCGCCGCCCGGAGAGGATAGCACCGGCCGCCACGACGGAGCCACGCGGTCGTTCCGCGGGCCGGGGTTCGGCTGGAGTGGCGTTCGGCTCGAGCCGCGATCCACCTGCTAGACTCGGGCCGACGCCCCCATGAGGTCCCCGCCCGAACGTGACGGCGCTCATTCAGGACAACCTCGCGCTCACCATTGGTCTGCTCGTCGCGGTCGCGGCGATCGAGTCGGTTGGGCTGATCGTGCTCGTTCGTCGCGTCGGTGGGCTGCGCCGGCGCCTCGACGCGCTCACCCGCGGGGATGACGGGCGCAGCCTGCAGAGTCTGCTGGAAGCTCATATCGGGCGTGCTGTCGAGATCGACGCCGAGGTGCAGCGACTGACCGGCCGGACGGCAGCACTGGAGGTGAGCGGACGACGGGCCTTCCAACGAATCGGGCTGGTTCGCTTCAATCCGTTCGACGACACCGGCGGCAACCAGAGCTTCGCGCTGGTCCTGCTTGATGCCGAGGACGATGGGCTCGTGCTGAGCAGCCTGCACAGCCGGACGGGGACGCGGATGTACGCCAAAGGCATTGCCGGCGGGCGGCCCGAAGCGGCCTTGTCTGACGAGGAGACGGAGGCGCTCGGTCTGGCCCGGGGGGCGAGCGCCGGTCGGGTGGCGCTCGCAGAGCGAACTGGCGCATGGATCGGCGGGCGCTGATCGTTCGGCCGTGACGCCCAAGGTGGCACTGCGCGGGGCGATGCTCGGCTCATGCCCTCGCGACATACCCAACCGATCGCCAAGCCGACTCAGCGCGCACCGATGACCCGTCGTCGGGCGGTCCGAGGGCCGCGACCGCTGGATCAGATCCCGGTCTGGTCGGAACCGGCACGAGAAGGTCCGGCCACGATCGTCGAGTCGGGCGGCGGCCTGGATGCCCTGCTCGGTGGGCTCAACCGCGAGCAACTGCGGGCGGTCAGCCATGGCGAGGGTCCATTGCTCGTGGTGGCCGGCGCCGGAACAGGCAAGACCCAGGTGGTCACCCGTCGAATTGCATGGCTGATCGCGACGAGGCGGGCACGACCCTCGGAGGTCCTGGCCTTGACCTTCACCGACAAAGCCGCTGCGGAGATGCAAGTCCGGGTAGACCAACTGGTGCCGTACGGCTACACGGACGCAGCCATCTCGACCTTCCATGCGTTCGGCGATCGGCTCATTCGGGAGTACGCGCTCGAACTCGGCCTGCCCCCGGATATGCGAGTGCTGTCACGTGCGGAGGTCGTCATCTTCCTGCGCGAGCGATTGTTCGAGTTCGAGCTGGACGTCTATCGCCCGCTCGGCAATCCGACCCGTTTCCTGGGCGGCCTGGCCAGTCATTTCAGCCGCCTCAAGGACGAGGACATCAGCCCGGTCGCCTACCTTGTGCACGCCGAACAGGCGGTCGCGACGGCCGCGCGGCTGGCCCAACTGGCCACGGGTCCGACGGCAACCGAGGGAGCCCGCAGCCTGGCCGCGGCGTCCGCCGAGGAGGCTGCCCGGCAATTCGAGCTGGCCCGGGCCTACACACGCTACCAGGCGTTGATGGCGGCCGAAGGCTTCATCGATTTCGGGGATCAGGTCGCGATCGCCCTGCGTCTCCTGCGGGATTCGCCCGCCGCGCGCGGGGAGATCCAGCGCCGCTTCAGGTACATCCTGGTCGACGAGTTCCAGGACACCAACCGGGCGCAGGCCGAGCTCGTGGGGATCCTCGCCGAGCCGCATCGGAACCTGACCGTGGTCGGTGACGACGACCAGTCCATCTACCGCTTTCGAGGGGCCGCGACGAGCAACATCCTGGAGTTTCGAGATCGCTACCGTCGCGCTCGACTGGTGGTCCTGCGGCGAAACTATCGATCGCGCGCCGGCATTCTCGCCGCAAGTCACCGACTGATCACCTTCAACGATCCGGACCGGCTCGAAGTGCAGGCGGGGATCGACAAGCGGCTCCGAGCGCAACGGCCGGAACCGCCAGCCGGCAGGCGCCGACCTGCGATCCGCCACGAGGCGTTCGCCAGTGCTGCGGAGGAGGCTGACTGGGTGGCTGCGGAGATCGCCAGGCGGATCGCGGCCGGAGCAGCGCCGGCGGATCACGCCATCCTCGTGCGATCGAATGCCGAGGCGGACGGAATGCTGCGCAGCCTCAACCTGGCCGGACTGCCGTGGCGCTTCTCGGGATCGTCCGGACTGTATGCACGGCCGGAAGTCCGCCTGCTGCTGGCGTTCCTGCGGGTGGTTGCCGACCTCGGGTCGAGCGTGGATGTCTATGCCCTGGCCACGTCAGAGGTGTACGGGCTCGGCGGCGAGGATCTGACCGAGATCGTGGCCAGTGCGAGGCGCAAGAACAGGAGCGTCTGGGCGATCCTCGAGGAGTTGGACCGCCAGCCGGGCCTGCTCAGGCTGGCGCCGGCGACCCGCGCCGGCCTGAGCCGACTGGTGGCCGACCTGCGTCGCTACGCAACGCTCGCCCACGCCCGTCCAGCCGGCGAGGTCCTCTTCGCGTTCCTCAAGGAATCGGGCTGGCTCGCGCGACTGGCCTCCAGGCAAGAGGCTCGCGGCGAGGATGCGCTCTTGAACGTGACCCGCTTCTTCGACATCGTGCGAGCACAGTCAGCCGTGCTGGCCGATGATCGTTGCGTCTTCGTGGCTGGTCACCTCCAGACGTTGATCGAGGCAGGCGACGATCCGCCGACGGCGGACCTTGATGCTGAGGCCGATGCCGTCGCGGTGCTCACCGTGCACAAGGCCAAAGGCCTGGAGTTTGGAACCGTCTTCCTTGTGGGGCTGATCGACGGGCGTTTTCCGGCGACCAATCGGCGCGATCCGCTCGCGGTGCCGGCTGAACTGGTCCGGGAGCGGCTGCCCGAGGGCGATCATCACCTCCAGGAGGAACGCCGCCTGTTCTACGTGGCCATGACCCGTGCCCGCGATGAGCTGGTCCTGACCCACGCCGTGGACTACGGCGGGCGACGGGCACGTCGCGTCTCGCCATTCGTGTTGGAGGCGCTCGATCTACCGGTCGGAAATACCGGCCCCACGTCGTCCGGCAACGCGCTGGAGCGTTTGTCCGCGTTTGAGGTTTCGCCCATCCCGGTCCCGGTCGGAGTCCGGCGAACCGTGTCGGCGGAGCCACTTTCCCTCAGCTTCAATCAGATTGACAACTACCTGAGCTGTCCACTGAAGTACAAGTACGCCCACGTCGTCCGGGTTCCCGTTGCACCGCACCACTCGTTGATCTATGGCTCTGCGCTGCACCGTGCCGTGCAGGAGTTCCACAAGAGACAGGCACGAGCCGAAGTCATGTCGGAGGACGACATCGTGGCTGCCTTCGAAGCCGCCTGGACGAACGAGGGCTTCCTCACGCGAGAGCACGAAGAGGCGCGCCTGGCAGCGGGCCGGGCCGCGCTCGTCCGCTTCCGACGAGACCAGCTCGGACCCACCGTCGTGGTACCGGCCTACGTGGAGCGTGACTTCTCGTTCACGCTCGGTGGGGACCGAATTCGAGGCCGTTGGGACCGGGTGGACATCGAGCCGGCCGCTCAGCCGTCGGCCGACGAACGAGCCGGCCAGACCGAAGCGATGCAGGCGACGGTTGCCGCGATTCCCAGCGCAGACGTGGTCGCGCAGACGCTGGCGCTTCTGCCTCGTGAACTGGTGACGATCACGGACTACAAGTCGAGCGACGTGCGCGATCCGGCCGCCGCCCGGCAGCGGGCCCGAGAATCGCTCCAGCTGACGATCTATGCGATGGGCTATGAGGCGCTCACCGGGCGATTGCCGGATGCGGTGCAGCTCTACTTCCTGGAATCCGGACTCATCGGCAGGGCCCAGCTGGACGATCGGCGGCTGGCCCGGGCGCGCGAGCTCATCGCACGGGCGGCGGAGGGGATCAGGGTGCGCGATTTCGAGGCGAAGCCGGACGCCGTGGCGTGCACCTACTGTCCGTACCGGGATATCTGTCCGTCGAGCGCAGTCCGGTGACGAACGGTCGGGAGCCGATTCGGGAGCGGGTGCTGCATGGCGTGCGGGCGATCAGCTTCGACTTCGGCAATACGCTGGTACCGATCGAGCGCCGGGACCTTGCCCGGGTCGTGGAACGCTTGAGCGTGGTTGCGGCCGGACGGTACGGACCGTTCGACGCGGAGGCCTTCGTGACGGCCTGGCAGCAGGAGCGCGATCGCCAGTTCGCGGAGGAGGTGCCGCAGCTTCGCGAGGTGGACCTTGGCCAACGGGTCGTGCGTGTGCTGGCCCGCATGCGCGGATTGGTGCCCCCGCCTGGCGATCGCCGCTGGGACGATGGCCTCGCCCAGACGCTGGTGGACCCGTTGGAGGCGGACACCCTGGTCCAGACCTACAGCGCGGCTTTCGTGGAGCTGATGCCGGTGCCAGCCCACGTCGGTCCGTTGCTGGAACGGCTGGCACAGCGCCACGTGCTCGGGATCTGCTCCAACTGGCCGCTGGCCGCGACGATTGACCGGTACGTCGAGGCGGCCGGCTGGGCGGGTTTCCTGCGTGCAGTGGTCGTCTCGGAGCGGGTCGGCACCATCAAACCGGACCCGCGCATGTTCAGGGCGGCGGAGGAAGCGCTTGGGGCGCACGGGCCCGAAGTGCTCCATGTCGGCGACGACTGGGCAACCGATGTGGTTGGGGCGGCCGCGGTTGGGTGGCGGACCGCTCATCTGCGTTCGCGTCCGCTTGACTCACCGCTCCCTTGGAGCGAGCGGCCCCGTCTGTCCGACAGGATGCCGGATCTCCTGCGCCCAGACCTCGAACTTGCTCAACTGGTCGACCTCGAAGGCGCCCTGGCGTGAGCGCTCAGGTGGCAGGCCCGCGAGTGGCCTCGCACGCGTGTAGGGAGGCCGGCTAGACTCGGGCACGATGGAAGCCCGCGATCGCCTGGCCAACCTGGGTTTGTTCGGCGCCGCCCTGCTGGTCTGGATCCTGGTCGGATTCGTCGTCATCACGCGTGATCCCCGCGCGGATCCGGTGGCCGGATTCGTTGGAGCCGGGCTGATGGGGATGGCCGTCGGTCTTACCTGTGTGCCGCTCTTCTGGCTGGCGGTCTTCGGCCGACACCACCGGATCGCGTATCGACGGGACTGGGCGAGGGCCGCCCGACGTGGGGCGTGGGTCGCGGTCGTCGTCGCCGTCTTCGTCGTGTTGCGGCTGCAGGGAGCGTTCAGTCTGCCCATCGCCCTGTTCGTCATGGTCATGGTCATGGTCGCGGAGGCGACCCTGTCCGCCGAGCGCTGACCGCCCGGTCCCAAGGAGTGTTTGTGTCCAGCCACATCGCGTCACTGTCCGACACCGCGCCCGTCGAGCCCTTCGTCGACGCCAAGCGTCGCATCGCCGCAACCGTCGAGGCCTATCGCGACGAAATCCTTGAGCTGTCGCATCGGATTCACGCCAACCCGGAGCCCGCGTTCGAGGAGCACCAGGCCGCCGGCTGGATCGCTGCTGCGATCGCGCGTCACGGCTACGCGGTCGACTACCCGGCCGGCAGCCTGGCCACGGCGGTCGTCGGGCGCCTCTCGGGCGGCCGCGGCGGCGCGCGTCCTCGGATCGGGATCCTGGCGGAGTACGACGCGCTGCCGGGGCTCGGTCACGGCTGCGGCCACAACACCATGGCCGCCTCGGGCGTGGGCGCTGCCATCGCCCTTGCTGCCATCGCGGCTGAGTTGCCAGGCGAAATCGTGTTCCTCGGCACGCCCGCAGAAGAACGCGGATCGGGCAAGGCGATCATGATCCGGGATGGCTTGTTCGACGGCCTCGATGCGGCCCTCCTCTTCCACCCTTCGGATGTGACCAGTGTGGAAACCCGCCTGCTGGCCAGTGAGGACGTCTCGGTCACGTTCCACGGGCTCCAGGCGCATGCCGCCTCGGAGCCGTGGATGGGCCGCAATGCGCTCGACGCGATGATCCTGCTGTTCAGTTCGGTTGGGCTGTGGCGCCAGCAACTGCGCCCCGACTCACGGGTCCATGGGATCATCCAGGAAGGCGGGACCGCCGCCAACATCATCCCGTCCCGGACCAGGGCGTGGTTCATGGTCCGCTCCCCGGACGAGGCGTACTACGGTGAACTGCGCGAGTGGTTCCGGCGCCTGTGCGAGGCGGCGGCGCTGGCTGCAGGTTGCACGGTCGAGGTTGAATTCTCGGGCGCCGCCTCCACGATGAAGCACAACCGCACGCTCGGGGATCGATTTGCCGCCAACCTCGCGGCGTATGGCATTGAAGATCAAGCGCCGTCGGACAACCTGGGCAGCAGCGACATGGGCAACGTGAGCCAAATCTTGCCGACGATCCATCCCTGTGTGGCCATCTGCGAGGAAGGGATCCCAGGTCACTCGCTGGATTTCCGCGATGCGGCGGCGTCGCCCCGCGCTGACGAGATCACCCTGCTCGTCGCGGCGCTCATCGCGCAGACGGCCTACGAGCTGTTGGCGGACCCAGGATTGGTCGACACCGCCTGGCGTGAGTTCCGCAGCGGATCGTAGGTCCCCGCCTCGCTCAGTCGCGCTCGACCGCGCCACGATGCCGCCGCGCCCAGGCCACCGGCATGTCCCCGCGCCGCGGCCTCGAGCGGACCGCCGACCGCTCCGCATGCCGCAGTGCTACCATCGACCCGACGCGCCCCGCTGGACGTTCGATGCGAACCGGCGGCGCCCCCTGAGACGGTTGGCCCCGACCCGACCTCGACGCGGCGCCAGCCCGTCTCCCGGAGGACTTCGATGTCCGAGCGCCACGTCCCCGACTTGCCGAGCGCGTACGCGGCGCTCAATGGCTGGGACCGTGAGTACGAACAGTTCCGCGATTTTGACCTGCCCACCTATGTCGGCCCAACGTCGTTCATGAAGCTGCCCTGGATCTCCGACGGCGCCGAGCTTGCCCGCCGGAAGGCCGACGTTGCCATCGTGGGTGCGCCGTTTGACGACGCCGTCAGCCATCGATCGGGCGCCCGGTTCGGTCCGCGAGCCATCCGCCAGGCCCAGTACACGTCCGGGTCGATCCACTCATTGCAGCTGGGCGTGGAGCCGTTCGAGCTGCTCGACGTCGTCGACGCGGGCGACGCCAACATCATCCCGGCGTGGATTGACCGCGCGCACGCCCTCATCTATCGGAAGGTGCGCGAAGTGGCCGCCACGGGCGCCATCCCGATCATCCTGGGCGGCGATCATTCGATCACCTGGCCGAGCGCCACGGCGGTCGCCGAATTGCGTCCGCCTGGCAGCGTCGGGATCGTCCACTTCGACGCCCACGCGGACACCGCCAACGAGGACTGGGGCGTCCTGTCCGGTCATGGCACACCCATGCGTCGGCTCATCGAGTCGGGCGCGGTCCCGGGCAGGAACTTCGTCCAGGTCGGGCTGCATGGCTATTGGCCGCCGGTCGAGGTGTTCGAGTGGATGCAGGCCCAGGGCATGCGCTATCACTTCATGCACGAGATCGAAGAGCGCGGTTCGGAAGCGGTCATTGCCGACGCCATCGCCGAGGCGCTCGATGGCCCGGATGTGATCTACCTGAGCGTCGATATCGACGTGGTCGACCCCGGTCTGGCGCCCGGCACCGGCACCCCGGAACCAGGCGGCATGCTGAGCCGCGAACTGCTGCGGGGCATTCGCCAGATCGTTGCGGCGGTGGACTTGTGCGGGATGGACGTCGTCGAGGTTTCCCCACCCTATGATCATGCCGAGACCACCGCCATGCTCGCCAATCGAGTCGTGCTCGAGGCGATCAGCGCCCTGGCTGTGAAAAAGCGGGCCGGCCGACCCGTCCGTTTCGAACGCTGATACAGGGAACCATCTTGCCCATCACCAGCGACCTCGACGCGACCGCCGTCGCACTGGCCCGTCTGTACGATGTGGACCTGCTTGAGGACCCGGGCGATCTCGACCTGTACCGCGCCCTGGCCGACCGGGCGGGTGGATCCATCCTGGAACTGTGCGTCGGCTCGGGTCGTCTGGCCGTGCCGCTGGCCGGCGCCGGCTGGTCGGTGACCGGGGTGGATCGCGACCCGGCGATGCTGGCGCGGGCGAGGGTCCGCGCGACGAACGCCGGTCGGGAAGCGGTCCGGCGGCTCGAGCTCATCCAGTCGGACATCCTGGATCTTGACCTGCCAGATGCCACTCGTGCTGGCCACCGATTGGCCATCCTGGCTCTCAATTCGATCTTCCTGCTCGGCGATCGAACCACGCAGGCGGCGGCCGTTCGGACGCTCGCGACGCAGCTGGCTCCCGGTGGCATGGCGGTCATCGATGTCTGGTTGCCGGATGCCGACGACCTGGCCCGCTACGACGGTCGAGTCATCCTCGAATACGCTCGCCAGGATCCGGAGTCCGGCCGACTGGTCGTCAAGACCGCCAGCGCCATCCACAACGCTGCGAGCCAGACGGTGACACTGACGACGATCTTCGATGAGGGTGCGCCGGGCCAGCCACCGGCTCGCTGGGTCCGCACGGATCGGCTCCGATTGATCGGCGCCGATGAGCTGCGGAACATGGCCGAGACGGCCGGTCTCGTGGTCGAGGTCGTGGCCGGCGACTACGATCTGGCGCCACTGGAACCCGGCAGTGAGCGCGCGGTCCTCGTGGCCGTGCGTCCGTGACGGCCGTACCGGCTCGTCTCGACGCCCTCGACGGGCCGGTCGTGGCCATCGTCAATCCGCGCGCCTCGCGCCTGCGCAATCCGGTCCGGCGAGCAGCGGTGCTGGCTGACCTCGATGCCTGGACCCGCCAGGCGAGCGGCCAGCCACCCATGATCTTGACTGCGATCGATGCGGCATCGGCCGATGCGGCTGGAGCGGAAGCCGTTCGAGCCGGTGCCGGACTGGTCGTCGTGGTGGGCGGGGACGGAACTGCCTCGGCGGTGGCCGTTGACCTGGCCGATACGGGGATTCCGGTCGCGATCATCCCGGCCGGTACGGGCAACGTGCTGGCTCACGCCCTGGGGATTCCGAACAATCCGCACAGCGCCTTTGAGGCGTTGCGTGAGGCGCTCGTCCGGCCGATCGACCTGGGGAGTGTCACGCTCGACGGGCAGGACGCATCGGGGCGCGACCAGATCAGGTCTGACGGCCCCGTGCCCGTCGCCCGCCCCGCCCGTCTCTTCTCGGTGGCCGCCGGTGTCGGCTGGGACGCCCGCGTCGTCGGGGCCACGGGTGCGCCCCGCAAGCACCGCCTGGGGCGTCTGGCCTATTGGGCTGCGGCCGCCGGCCAGCTGGGCGAGCTCGGCCCGGTGCCCTACGAGCTTGAGCTGGACGGCGAATGTCTCGAGGTTGAGGCTAGTCTGGTGCTCGTGGCCAACTGCGGCGAGCTGATCCCTGGCCTGGTCCGCCCCCGACTCCGGATCGTGCCCGACGATGGTCTCCTCGATGTGCTCATCCTGCGGGTCGGAAGTGTGGTCGGGGGCGTGCGCGGACTGATCGAGTTGCTCAGTAGGACGGAACTCGGCGGCACGCCGTCCGGGCAGGCGGTCCGGCTGCGCTGTCAACGGGTCCGGGTCCGTGCCCGACCGGACCAGCCGCGCCAGGTCGACGGGGACGGTTTCGGCTCCGGCTCGATGGAGGCGATCGTGCAGCCCGGCGCTCTCCAGGTGCTCGTCCCACGGCGCGACGCGTAGGGAGCGCGGTGGGAGCGTTCGCAGCCAGGCCCTTGGATCGTGGCGCGTCCGGCGCGTTCGGCGCGGTCGTTCCGGGCGCGCTCGAACCCCCTACCTTCGGGTCAGGGCCAGCTGCGCCTGCGGGCTTGGTATAGTCGGGCCGATGGCACCCACCGACCAGGTCCGCCTGCTACTCGTCGAAGACGTCCCGCAGGTCGCGCAGTACGTCCGGGGTCTGCTCGACGCGCAGCAGCTGATCAAGTTGCTCGACGTCATGACCGATGGATCGAAGGCGGCCGCCCAGATTGGCCAGCTTCGCCCGGACGTGATCATCATCGACGCCCTGTTGCAGGGCAGACTGAAGGCGCCCGCGCTCATCGAGCAGATCAACCAGGCGAACTTGGGCGTCTCGGTGATCCTCCTGACTGTCCCTCAGCAACCGATCGAAGCCGATCCCGCCCATGGGGTGCATGCCGTCCTGTCGATGCCGTTTTCTGGCTACGACCTGATCAGCCGCATCCACGCCGTCCACACCGCTCGCAAGGAGAGCGGCGCGGTGGGCAGTTCGCGGGTGTTCACGATGTTCGCGCCCAAGGGTGGTGTGGGGACGACAACGATCGCGCTCAATCTCGCGGTGGCGTTCAGCCAGGCCGGGCGTCGGACGGTCTTGTTCGACGGTAGTCTCCAGTTCGGAGATCTGCGCGCGCTGCTCAAAGTGCCGCTGAGCGCCCCGTCGATCGTGGATCTGCCCACCGACCGTATCGCCGAAGCAGATCTGTCCGACGTGCTGTGGCGCGATCCGTCAGGCATCGACCTGCTGCTCGCTCCGCCGCGAGTGGAGCAGGCCGAGATGGTCAGCGTGCGGGACATCGACAAGACGCTGTCGCTCCTGCGCCGGGTATACGACGTGATCGTGATCGACACAATGTCCGGGCTCGATGAACGCACCCTCGCGTTGCTCGACGCGGCCGACACCATCATCGAGCTGGTCACGTTTGATTCGACCACCATCCACAATACGTTGACCATGGCCGACACGTTCCGCTCGATCGGATATGCGCCAACCAAAGTGCGCTACCTGCTCAACCGCGCGGATTCGGCCGGCGGCATCGGAGATCGTGAACTGGCCGACGCCATCGGCCGGATGCCTGAACATCGGGTCGTCTCCGATGGTCGGCTGGTGGTCCAATCCAACAACGAGGGCGTGCCGTTCATCCTGGCGGAACCAACTGCCCAGATCAGCCGCGATGTCGTCCAGGTGGCCACCGACTTGCTGGCTCCGGAGCGCGCACCGGCCGTAGCCCGGCGCTGACGTGGCCGACGATCGACCGATCGGCGTCTTCGATTCCGGGATAGGCGGACTGACCGTGCTGGGCGAGATCATGCGTCGCCTGCCGCACGAGTCGACGCTCTACCTGGGCGACAACGCCCGCGCCCCGTATGGCACCCGGAGCGACGAGGAAGTACTCGCGTTTACTCGCGAGGCGCTCGACCAGTTCGTCGAGCGAGATGTAAAGGCGGTCGTGATCGCCTGCAACACCTCCACTGCGGTCGCCCTTGCCGATCTGCGACGTCGTCATCGGCTGCCCATCCTGGGGGTTATTCGACCTGGCGCTGCGGCTGCCACTCTGGCCACTCGGTCCCGTCGCGTCGGGGTCATCGCGACGCCCGCCACCGTCCGCTCGCACGCGTATTTCCAGGCCATCAAGGAAGAGAACCCAGCGGTCGAGGTCTACGAGCACGCGACCCCCGCGCTGGTGCCGATGGTCGAGGCTGGCGGGTTGTCCGGACCGGAAGTGGAGCGCGTCGTGCGGGAGTCGCTGGCGCCGCTGCTTGGCGAGCGCGATGCCTCGGGCGAGTTCGTGTTCCCCCTGCCGCCCTCGGCGCGGATCGACACGCTCCTCCTTGGTTGCACGCACTACCCCCTCCTGCGTCCGGTCATCCAGGCCGTCGCAGGCGATCGCGTCGCCGTCGTCGACTCCGCCACGGCGACTGCCTCGGCGCTGGTCGAACTGCTCGCGATGAACGGCCTCGAGGCGCCGGGCACGTCCCGCGGCACGGCGGCGGACCCGGGCCGAGCGGGCCATGAGGCGCCCGTCGGGGTGGTCGCCAAGGCGGTTCACCGGCAGCTCACCACCGGTGACGTGGATGCCTTCCGGCGGCTCGCAGCGCGATTGTTCGGTCCCGGATTCGCCGATGTGGAACCCCTGACCATGCGGCCGTCGGCGTGAGTCGGCCGATCCACCGGAAGGGACGTCCTGGCGACCCGGTCGGCAACGGGTCCGCCTATCCGGGCCGCAATTGGCAGGCGGGTTTTTTGCTGGGTTCGGCCATCGGCGCCGTCGCAACCGTCGTGGGACGCCGCGCGGAACGGGTCGTCCGGCGGGGCATCGTGGATTGGCCGGGGGCCGAACGCATCGCGATCGGTCGGCTGCGAAAGGCGCCTGGAACGCTCTCGCCGACCGAACTGCGCACCAGTGAAGTGGCCTATGCGGCGGCCATGGCCCGGGTTGTGCCACGCTTGGCCGAGGCGCTCGGGACGGAATTGCCCGGCGTGGTCGGGCGGGTGGCTGTCGTCGATCGGGCGACCTGGGTCCGCGCGAACACGGCCAGCTTCGCCGCCATCCTGGGACGGCTCGAGGACGGTCTGCTGGAGGACCTGCTGCCGGTGGGCGGGGGTCTGGGCCGAGCGACCGTCGCCCTCGCCCAGCGCTGGGTGATGACCCGTCAGATCGGCTTGCTGCTCGGCTTCCTGGCGACACGCGTCCTGGGCCAGTACGACCTGGCCCTGCTCAGTGCCGAGACGGTGCCGGGTCGACTGCTGTTCGTCGAGGAAAACATTCGGCTGACCGCGCAGACGCTGGATGTGCCGCTCGACGCGTTCCGGACATGGATCGCCCTGCACGAGACGACCCACGCGTTTGAGTTCGAGGCGCACCCATGGCTTCGTCCGTACCTGGCCGACCGACTGGAACGGCAGCTGGCCGCCTTTTCGGGCGGCGCCCGGGAACTGGCCCCGGGGATGCTCCGGCGGCTCGGACGCGTCCTGCGCGGTGAGCGCTCCGAGGGCCACTGGATGGAACGGCTGATGACCGACGAACAGCGCCGCCTGTTCCGCGAGACGCAGGCGCTGATGAGCCTGCTCGAGGGCTTCAGCGACTACATCATGGACGAGGTCGGGCGCGATCTCGTGCCTGGTGTGGAACAAATCAGCGCGCGCTTCCACGCGCGTCGGCAGCAACCTCGCACCGGCCTGGAGCGGGCGATCATGCGCCTGACGGGACTGGACCTGAAGTTGGAGCAGTACCGGGCAGGGGCGACGTTCGTGGCCGCGCTGGCGGCGCTGGGTGGACCGGCTGGGCTGGAGGCGCTCTGGACCGGCCCGGAGGCATTGCCCCGCGCGGGCGAAATCGAGGACCCGGATCGATGGTGGCGCCGGGTGATGGTCGGGTGAGCATGCCGGACGTCGCTGGGCCGGGCCGTGGCCCGCACGGCGTGCCCATGGCAATTGCGCTCACGCCCATGCTCGCTGCTCGCTACCGGCCCCGCGACCTGGAGCGGATTCGAGCTGCGGCCCCGGGCTCACGGCTGGTGACGGTGTCCAGCGAAGGCCAGACGGATGGGCCGCTCGACGACGTCGAGGTACTGCTGCGGGGCTTTCTGTCGGCGGACGCCTACGATCGGGTTCTCTCTCGTGCGCCGCGACTGAGCTGGGTGCATTCGGCCTCGGCGGGCGTCGAACGCGTCCTGACGATGGCCGGCCGGGACCGCGGACTGGTCGTGACCAATGCCCGGGGGGTATTCAGCCAACCGATCGCCGAATACGTCCTGATGATGATGCTGGCCGTCAGCCGACGTCTGCCCCAACTGCTCGAGCTGCAGCGGGAGCGAACGTGGCAGCCACTCGAAGGGACAGAACTGCGCGACGTGACCGTGGGGATCGTCGGCCTGGGATCGATCGGCCAGGCGGTGGCTTCGCTCGCGTCGGCGTTCGGCTGTCGGGTGCTGGCCACCCGACGACGGGCGGAAGCGGTGTTCGCGTTGGCTGACGAGGCGTCCGCGTTGGCTGACGAGGCGGACGGCAGGGGACTGGTTGGCCAGGGCACGATCGAGCGGGTCATGGGCCCGGAAGGATTGTCCGAGCTACTGGCTGAGTCTGATTTCATCGTGCTGGCGGCTCCGCTGACGCCCGCCACGATCGGCATGATTGACGAGGCCGCCCTGGCTCGGGCCAAACCAGGTGCGTGGCTCATCAACGTGGCCCGAGGCCGTCTGGTCGATGAACGCGCGCTGCTCCGGGCACTGCGGGACGGTCCGCTCGGCGGGGCGGTGCTTGACGCGTTTCGAGAGGAACCACTACCGCCGAGCTCGCCCTTCTACGATCTGCCCAATGTCATCGTCACGCCGCACACCTCATGGTCGAGCGGCCGGGTGGTCGACCGAAGCATCGAGTTGTTCTGCGAAAACTTGCGCCGGTTCGCGACCGGCACGCCATTGCTGAACCTCGTGGATCCTGCGATCGGGTACTGATCGGGGTCGCCGACCTGCGCGATGCGCGTCGGGTCTGACGTGGATCGCCTGGTTCGAGGACAATCCACCTCATGCAGATTGCCATCGTCGGGCTCGCCGGGTCGGGCAAGACCACCGTATTCAACACGCTCACCCGCGGCCACGCCGAGACCGGCGGATTCGGCGGCCTCCAGCTGAACGTCGGTGTGGTCAAGGTCCCCGACGATCGCCTGGACCAACTGGCGGCCATCTTCAAGCCAAAGAAGCTGGTGCAAGCGGACGTCACGTACGCTGACCTGCCGGCACCTCCGGCATCCTCGGCTGGCCGGATCGGCACCGAGGAGTTGCCCCCAGAACACCTTGCCCGCCTGCGCGATTCGGATGCTCTGCTGCACGTCGTGCGCGCGTTTGATGATCCCGCTCTGCCGCATCCGGCCGGCTCGGTCGATCCGTGGCGAGACCTGGGAAACCTCGATGTGGAATTCATCCTGGCCGACCTCGCGGTCGTCGAGCGACGTCTCGACCGGCTGCGCGCAACCGGTCGCCACGGCACGCCCGCCGAGCGTGAGGCGAACGAGCGCGAAGAAGTTGTCCTGCGCGAGCTCCATGGCGCGCTGTCTGCCGGCCTGCCGATCCGAGATACGGCCCTCGACGCGGATGCAGAGAAGGCGATCCGGGGCTTTCGCTTCCTCACCCAGAAGCCGGTCCTCGTGCTGCTCAACGTGGGCGAAGGGGACATCGCCCACGAGGCCGAGCTGGTGGCAGCGATCGCCGTGCGATACGACCATCGCCAGGTGCTCGTGGATGCCCTGTCGGCCCGTATCGAGATGGAACTCGGCGAACTCGACCCGGCCGACGCCGCGGTGTTCATGGAGGAACTCGGCCTGGCGTCGTCGAGCCTTGGCCGAGTGATCGAACTGTCGTACCGGCTGCTCGGCCTGATCAGCTTCCTGACCGCCGGCCCGGACGAGGTCCGCGCCTGGCCAATCCGGGCCGGTTCCACCGCCGTCGACGCGGCCGGAGCCATCCACACGGACCTCGCTCGCGGCTTCATCCGGGCGGAGACCGTCGCGTACGAGGACCTTCTGCAGCTGGGATCCACGGCCGAGGCGCGCCGCCACGGCAAGCTTCGCTCGGAAGGCAAGACGTACCTCGTCAAAGACGGCGACGTCCTCGAGATCCTCTTCTCGAAGTAGATGGCGAGCCGTGCCGGACGTGGCGTACAGGGAACGGAGGCCGCCGCCAGCGCGCCGGCGGCGGGAACGCGAGGTCCCCAGATCGTCCACGTCGGGGCGGCGTCGCGGGACGTCACGTCCGACGACCCGCGCGGCTGGCGGCTCGGCGGGGGCGTCACCTACGGGGCACTGACGACCGCGCTACTGGGTGTCCGAACGGCAGCTGTCATCGGCGTCGACGCGCTGGCGGCGACCTGCGTGGAACTGGACGCACTGCGGACCGCTGGGGTCCAGCTACTGCTCGTGCCTCTCGCCGCCGGGCCGATCTTCCGAAACGAAGAGCGTCCCGAAGGAAGGCGTCAGCTGTGCCTGGATCCAGGTCAGGCCATGGACCCGTCGACGTTGCCCAGCCCGTGGCGGGGAGCACCCGTGTGGGATCTGGCGCCGGTCGCCAACGAGGTCGGAGAGGCGTGGATCGAGCCGATCCCCGGGACCGCCTTTGTGGCGCTCGGGTGGCAGGGACTGCTGCGTTCGCTTGCCACGAACGCGCTGGTGACCCGGCGCGCCCCCGTTCGGTCCGGATTGCTCGACAGAGCAGATCTCGTCGCATTGAGCCGCCACGATGTCGAACCGGGCACGTCGTTGAGGGCACTCACGGCGCTGCTGCGCCCAGGTGCCCGGTTGCTCGTGACCGAGGGCGGCGACGGAGGCTTGCTTGCCACCGCGCCGGGCGCGAATTCCGCATGCGGGACGCTCGGCTCCGTGGGCACCAGTCTGCGCTACGCTGCGGTGCCTCCGGATCGCGAGGCAGATCCGACCGGGGCCGGCGATTCCTTCCTGGCGGCGCTGCTCGCCACGATCGTCCGACCGTCGCTGGTCGATCTGGCTGCGCCACCAATCGCTGCCGGTGCGGCGGGTACGCCTCAGGACGTCGGGGCGTGCGCCTGGTCAAGCCCGGCTGCGCTCCGGTTCGCGTCCGCCGTGGCATCCCTCGTCGTTGAGGAGCCCGGCCTGCCGGCGACCCTCAGCCTGGCCGCGGTGCAACGCCGGATCCGCCGGGCATGGCCCGATCAGTCGGCCGGTTCGTCCTCCTCCGAGTAGGTCGCGAACAGGCCACGATAGTCGGCGCGTGCGGCAGCTTCGTCATCCACGGCGACCAGGAAATTCTCCGCGTCCACGGTTGAGACGTTGACGGCGGCATGCAATCGGTCGTCGGCGATGAACAGGAAGCCGTGGCGTCGTTCCAGTTCGAGCGCGATCGACTCGCTCAAGGTGTCGGCTTCCATGGAACCCTGGACCTGGCGCCGGACGGACTGGACCAAGTCGAAGAAGTCCTCTGCCGAGATCTCCTCGTCGCTGGCGAGGAGGACATCAGTGAAGACGTCGTCGTCGCCTTCGTGGAGTTCATAGAAGAACACGCGATCTCCTTGCTGGCTGCAGGCCATGCAGCTGACGACCCTGGCGGCTTATCCGGCCAGCCGATCGAGAGCGGCGACGACGCGAACCACCTCGTCGACCGTGTTGTAGTGGACGAGGCCGAGACGCACGACGCCGCCCGTCTCGAACAGACCCAGACGCTCGATGAGTGCCTGGGCGTAGAAGTCGCCATCCCAGGCGTAGATGCCCGCCGCCGCCAGTGCCTCGGCGAGGGCTCGAGGGGTCCAGCGCTCGAGGGTGATGGCCACGGTCGGCGTCCGCTCGGCGACGCGGTCGCGATCGGTGATGCCCCAGACGCGCAGGCCCGGGACGGTGGCCAGGCCATCGAGCAGGTGGAGCGCGAGGGTTCGTTCGTGGGCGACGATCGTCCGCATGCCTGCCACGATCTCGCGCCGGCCGTCGGTCGAGCCGTCGGCAGCGCTGGAGGTCCCAAAGCGACGGCCGATCGAGCGCAGGTAGTCCACCGCCGCGAGCGTGCCGGCGATCGACTCGAAACTGGGTGTGCCTGTCTCGATCCGGTCGTGCGCTGGTCGAACCTTGTAGGCCGGCAGCCGTTCGAAGAGGTCGCCTCGGCCGTACAGCACCCCGAGGTGTGGGCCGAACCACTTGTAGGCGGAGGTCACCAGGAAGTCCGTGCCGAGCGCCTGCACGTCGACCGCTCCGTGCGGGACGTAGTGGACCGCATCGACGTACGTCAGCGCGCCTGCAGCGTGCGCCCGCTCGACGATCCGTTGCACCGGGTTGATCGTGCCCACGGCGTTCGAGGCGTAGCCGACCGCTACCAGCCGCGTCCGCTCCGTGAGTTTCGCGTCGAGATCGGCCAGATCCAGCGTGCAATCGTCCGTCCGGACGTCCACGGTCCGCACGACCAGCCCGCGGTCTTCGGCGATCGCTTTCCAGGGGGATACGTTGGCTTCATGGTCCAGACCCGACAGGAGGAGCTCGTCGCCGGGCTGGAACGTCGCCGCGATCGCCCGGCTGATATGGAACGTCAGCGTGGTCATGTTGTAGCCGAAGCGAATCTCCGCCGGCGAGGTGGCGCCCAGCAGGTCGCCGACTGCCGCGCGGGCGCGAGCCACCAGGGCGACCGTCGCGACGCTCGTCTCGAAGGCGCCGCCGTCATTGGCGTTGAGGTCGCGGTAGTACTCGGTCACCGCATCGATGACGCGCTGCGGGACCTGCGTACCGCCGGGGCCATCGAGAAACACGACCGGACGTCCGTCCTGCATCCTGGCCAGGCCCGGAAACTCAGCGCGGACATGCTGCGGGTCGAACGACGACATCCGGTTCCTCCTGGCGGGCGTGTGCGTGGCTTCCTGACTCTAGCTGGCACCGCCGGAGCCTGCTCGGGCCATCCGTCCTGCCAGGCGTCGACGGCGTCGGACAAGATCGGCCTCGATCCCGATGAGCGGTCGCCCAAGCCACCGAGCGCGCTCGGCGATCCGCTCCGCGGCGGTGCAGGCGCCGAGGGCCGCCGCGGGATCACGCCACCGATGCTCGAGCACCTTGGCAACCTCGAGCCAGGCGATCCCGGCCATCGAGCCGCCGCCGGTCGCCAGGTCGCGCCATGCCGCATGGGCGTCCTCGTGTCGTCCGAGGCGGCGCAGGAGGCGTGCTCGCTCGAGCAACAGGGGAGGGCGGGCGTCTCGGGCGTCTTGGGCGTCACGCGTGTTGCGCGAGGGATGGGTCGGTTCGGGCGCATCGGCTCGGGTCGTCAGGACAGCGGTCCACGAATATCGGGCGGGTCGCGCCGCCGATCTGGCCTCGAGCGCCGCTTCGATGCAGGCAAGTGCTTCCTCCAGCCGGCCGATTCGGCGGTAGGCGTGGGCGAGGCCAGCCAGGTCGCCGGCAGGGGCCGCCCGACGGTCCGCCAAGGCTCCCAGCGACTGTTCGGCATGGGCCAGCAGCCGGGCCAGCGAGCGGACGTCCTCGTGGTTGTGGCGCACAACCTCGACCAGGGGATCGGCCGGACCGCCCCGAAGACAGCTGAGGTAGCGGCCGGGGATCTCCCAGCCGTCGATGTCCGGGCCCCGGTCCAGGTGGAGCAGCTCCGTCTCCACGGTGCGCAGGCGCGCGTCCGAGAGCCGGTGCCTGAAGACTCGGCGGACCAGTGGCAGCAGGTCAAGGTGACCCGCGTGCACCGGCGCTGCCCGTCCGGCCATCCGATAGCGCGCCACGAGGAGGGGCCAGTCAAAGCCGCGGCCGTTGTAGGAGACCAACCACGCCTCCGCCGGGATGGCGGCGCTGAGTGCCTCAAGCAGGGCCACTTCGTCGGCCTGGTCGGGCAGCAGCAATTGCATCTGCTGAAAACGACCGTCGGACCACGTGCCGACGCCGATGAGGAACGCGACCGTACCGGGTCCCGTGGCCAGGCCGGTCGTTTCGGTGTCGAGGCAGACCAGCGGGACATCGGATGGCGGCGCTCCCGGCAAGACCGCCAGCCGGGCTCGATCCAGCGGCACGTCCGGGCCGGAGGGTTCGATCCGGATGTAGCGACCGGACTCCGTCTGGATCAGCTCGCCATCCACGGCCACCGCCAGTCGCCGGGCGCGCTCGATGGCCAGCCGGGCGAAGTCAGCGGGCCGCGAGGCGGGGGGCGATCTTTCCGGTTCGAGCTGACCGGTTCGGGCTCGCTCGAGGCGCAGCGCCGTCAGACGTCGGCCGAGCAGCGTCGAGTTCGTCACGCTCGACCACCGGCAGCGGAAACCTGCCCGCCAGCCGCCGCCAACGCCAGGAGCAACCGCAGGGCGAGGGCACGTGCGTCGAGTTCGACATCGAGGCGGGCCCCCGTGCAGGCCGGGCAGCCGCGCTCGCAGGCGCACCGGGCGAGGAGGTCGGCGGCGCCAGCCAGGAGCTCGTCGGTCCGCTCGAACAGTCGCTCGGCCAGACCCACGCCCCCTGGCACGGCTTCGTAGAGGTAGATCGTGGGTGCCTCATGGTGCGGCGAGCGGACCTGGCTGACCAGGCCCAGATCGCGCGGGTCGACCATGAGCAGGACGCTGGCCACGACCTGGATGGCTCTTCCAGCTCCGACGAGCGCAGCGTCCAGCTCATCTCGCCGCCACGGGCCGTCTGGGCCCAGGTTGAGGACTTCCGGACCGACGATGAGCCAGGCGGCCGTGGTCTGCAGCTCAATCTCGGGTAGGTGGATCCGACCCCAGCCGATGTTCTCGTTCGTGACGAACTTGAGCTTCTTGTAGATGGTGGCCAGGCTGGCGACCATGACCTCGCCGTGCGCGCGCCGACCGTCACCGATTGGCGCCTCGGCGAAGACGTCCAGCGGTTTGAGGGTGACCGCTCGATCCGCCTGGGTGTAGTGATCGACGTCGACTCGCCGCACGTAGGCCTTGCGTTCGCCCCAGTCGAGCCGATCGACGTGGAACTGAGCCGACTCGTGCAGGTAGATGGCGTCCTCGTGGACCAGCGTCTGGGCGCTGAACAGGTCCACCTCACCGATGACTCGCGGTCGGTCCGGGGTCGTGTCGATGATCACGACATTCTCCTGGGCCGCGGTGCGCAGGGAGATGGCCGAGGCCGGAAAATTCTCGCTTGACCAGTACCAGCGGCCATCGCCCGCCTGCCGGACGTGACCGTCCTCGGCCAGGAAAGCGAGCAGGTCGTCCGCCTCGGTCGGGCCGAACCGTTCGGTTGGCTCGAAGGGCAGCTCGAATGTGGCTGCCTTGAGGTGGGCCAGCAGGACGTGCAGGTTGTCGGGGTCCAGGCGGGCTTCTTCCGGCGACCCGTCGAGCAGGAACTCGGGGTGGCTGACGACGTAGCGGTCGACCGGTGCGCCTGATGCCACCAGCACGGCCACACTCACGCCGCCGCGTCGTCCGGCCCGCCCGATTTGTTGCCACGTCGCCGCGATGGAGCCCGGGTAGCCCGCCAGGATGGCCACGTCGAGTCGCCCGATATCGACCCCGAGCTCCAGGGCATTCGTGCTCACGACGCCAAGTACCTCGCCGTCGCGTAGCCCTCGTTCGATTGCCCGGCGCTCTGTCGGCAGGTAGCCGCCCCGGTAGCCGCGCACGCGCGAGCGTGGGCCGGCACCTTCCCGGAGTGCCTCACGCAGTCCCGTCAACAGCAACTCGACGGCTGTGCGTGACTTTCCAAACACGATGGTCTGGCGTCCCGCACGCAGAAATGGGAGCGCCCAGCGGTTGGCCAACGTGAGCGCCGAGCCGCGGGCTCCCGTGGCCGCGTCGAGGAGTGGCGGTTCGACGAGGAGCAGATGGCGCTCACCCGCCGGCGCGCCGTTGCGGTCGACAAGTCGGGCGGGCCGGCCCGTCAGGATGGCTGCCAGCTCGGCTGGATTGCCGATAGTCGCCGAGCAGCACACGACGATCGGGTGAGAGCCGTAGTGGGCGCACAGCCGAAGCAGGCGGCGCAGGACGTTGGCAACATGGCTGCCGAAGACGCCCCGGTAGCTGTGCAGCTCATCGATCACGATGATCCGGAGCTGTTCGAACAGGGCGAACCACTTGGTGTGCTGGGGAAGGATTGCCGCGTGGAGCATGTCCGGATTGGTCACCACGACCTGGCCGGCCGTCCGAATGGCCGAGCGGATCGGAGCCGGGGTGTCGCCGTCGTAGGTGGCTGCCGACACGGTCAGGTTGGACGCCCGAGCCAGTTCCGCGAACTCGTGGACCTGGTCTTGGCCCAAGGCCTTGGTCGGGAACAGGAAGAGCGCCCGGGCGGACGGATCGTCGGCGATGGCCTG
>JANMQO010000294.1:0-4103 GCA_031370565.1 Chloroflexota bacterium | reverse complement strand
GGGGGCGGTCGGTTCGCAGCCGACGAGCGCGCGACGGTCGGCGCGGTTCGCGGGCGACGACGTATCAGCGTCGGGCCCGCACGGTACATCTGCACCGGGCGCCACAGCCCATACCGCGGCCGGCGCGGACGACCCGAGACTCAGTCATCGAAACCGCGGCCGTCACGCCGACTGAACGCGCGCAGCACCTCGCGACAGGCGGCCGCCTGGCGTTCGACCTGGCGCACGATCCAGGGGTCGACCCGGCTCGAATCCTCGATCGTGACGGTCGCCCCGTACGGTCCTTCCTCGAGCACGATCCCCGAGCTGTTCCGGTAGTCCGTCAGCCAGTTCGCCTGGACTTGCACGATCACGTCGACCACGACGTCGGAGGCGAACGCCCAATCGAGATGGGCCGCGTTCAGCGCGGCGGTCAGCTCGTCGATGCGGAGGGCTCGACCGCGCTCGATCCGGGCCAGCAAGTGGAGGACCCGGACGGCCGCGAACGGGTCGCCCGATTCGGCGATCGTCGGTGGCTGGAAGTTCGGGTCGGGCAGACCGATCGGGCCCGGGCGCAGCCTGAGCGTCCCCTGGGTCGGTGCGGCGAGGTCCGTCACGGGTCGGACGTCCTCCTCTGGCGCCAATTCCGACAAGATCGCTAGGAATTGCGGGAGGATAGCACAGCCGATCTGGAGGTCCCATCCTCATCGGTCTCAGATCTCGACAACTGATCACCGGGCACATTTCGCATCGCTGACGATCACTGCATGCCGTCAACGCACTCGACACCGGGCGCCTCGAGCCCACGGAGCGCGGCGGCCTCGACCTCGGGCTCGATCTGGACGCCGGGGACTATTGCTCGATCCACGGCGTGGTCTCCTTGGCGAGCTTCCTGGGGCCCCTTTTGGAACCCCCGCCCTCTTCGCTTTCCAGTGGGGTTGGGACGCCACCTCCACGCAGGGGGCGGCCTTCACTAAACATTCGGCTTCGCCGATTGCACATAGAGACAATGGAGACGGTGGTGCGCATTCGAACGCCGCGCGAGCACCTCGACGCAGAGGACCTCGACGCCTCCTATGGTCGCCACTTCGACGACCTCGTGCAGCTGTGTCGTGCGCTTGGGGGCGGGCCAGAGTCAGAGGACATCGCCCAGGACACGCTTCTGTTCGCGCGGACCCACGTCGACCAGCTTCGCGACCGGGGCAAGGTGGGCGCATGGCTTCGCGCCATCGCTGTCCGAAAGACGCGTCGCTATCAGTCGCGTACGAGGACAGACGTGGTTGGCGACCAAGTCTACGCGCCAGCGCAGGTCTACGCGCCAGCGCAGGTCGATCTCGGACTGGACATGGCATCGTCGATCGCACGCCTGCCTCCGCGCGAGCGCCACATCTTGGCGCTGGTATACGGGCTGGGCTACTCACAGCAGGATGTCGCATACGCCCTGGACATCCGAAGGGGGACGGTCGCCGCGACACTGTTCCACGCTCGCCGGAAGTTGGCCACGTGGCTCGTCGACTATGAGCGAAAGGGGCGGACCTCATGAGATCCTTCTTGCGGACGCACCTGTCGGATAGGAGACTGCTCACGATCGCTGACGGCGAAGTCCAGGCGCTCTCGAGCGAAGCGGCGCACCTTGCCGGCTGCGCGTCGTGCTCCGCCCGGCTGCGCGCACATCGACAGGTTGGCCACGCACTCGGTGGGCGCTGGGAGGCGACGCGGGTGTCCGCGCCCACGCAATCGGTCCGTCTGTCGCCGGGATGGTTCGCCGCTGTCACTGTTGCGGCGCTGGTGGTTGTCTTTGTTGCACGAATCGGCACCGTGCCAAAGTCTGACGGGACCGCGGCGGCTCCGTCCACCACCAATTCGCCGTGGCCGACGGCCCCTTCAAGCCCGGCTCCATCGGCCCAGACAGCCGGCATTCAAGTGTCTCGGCGGGCTCTGATTACCCCCCTGTCCTGGTCGCCCGATGGAGGTCACTTGCTCATCGACAGCGGGGGTATCGAGGTCATCGACGCCCGCGGCCAGACAGTTGCCACCCCAGGGGCGGTCTTCGCAACCTGGGTGGACGCGCGGCGGTTCGCGACTTGGTCGCCATCGAGCCAGGGATCCACCGGCGGGTCCGTTACGGTCTATGGGCTCGACGGTTCGTCCACCGGAGTCCCCGGGACGTTTCGGGGGCGCGGGTTCATCGGCAATGGAGTCGGAGGGCTCACCCTCATGCCCGCGAGCGCCGGTGGTCCGGGCGACTCCGATCGCTTCGTCGTCTGGACGAACGGCGTGGTCGGCCACCCGATGCCAGGCTGGCCGCTCGGCTGGTCGAACGATGGATCGACGCTCATCATCGCGACGAGTCCACCACTCGGCGGGACGGCCGGCAGCACCCAGAGCGTCGCGATCGCGGTGATGAGCCGCCCATTCACTGCCGGCGCGCGACCGCTCGACGGCATCCACGTCGATCCCAGTTACGTCCCCTCGTTCGACCGGACCGGCGCGCACGTCGCGTTCCCGTGCGCGGCAAAGGGCGACTCGGGTACGTGCCACCAAGTGGTGATCGATCTCCCGACCGGTCGGGTCCACGATGTCGGCCGGCAGCCTCCTGGGCTTCCGCTCACCTGGCTCGCCAACGGCGATCTGTTGCTGGCGGCCACCGGCGCAAGTGGTTCTGGCGCGCTTCTCGAATGGGATGGGTCGGTTGTGGTCTCGGCGGTGCTCCCCCATGCATCATGGGCGCTCGCCTCCTCCTCGGGGTACATCGCCCTGGTGACCGAGGCTGCCGATGCGACCCGCACCACTTGGATCATCGATCCGAGTGGTGCGTCGATCGCCGATTTGCCGGGGATGGCGGTGTCCTGGTCCGATGACGGTTCTGTTGTCGCGATCAGTGGTGACTCAGGGCGCGACGTGACGCTGCTCAGCGTCCGGTAGATCGTCGCAGGTTCGGGGCCTGTCGCGGGCGGCCCGCGTAGACTCCGCCGATGAACCAGAGCGATCTGGCGCGGGCGGCCAACCGGGCCCGGTTCGCGCGGCTGGTGGCGAAGCCGGAGCCCGAGATCGATCTTGCCCTCGGCGCCCTGCTCATCGCCGCCGACGGACGTCCGGAGGTCGAACCCGAGCCCACCGTCGCCGCGCTCGACGAGCTGGCCAACCGAACCCGGCTCCGGCTCGACCGTGATGACCCGCCGACGGCGTTGGCACGACTGCACGACGTCCTCTATGTGGAGCGTGGCCTGCGCGGCCCATCCTCGGCCGAGTACCATGACCCGGACAACTCGCGCCTGGATCGGGTGATCGAGCGCCGGATCGGCCTGCCGATCAGCCTCGCGATCGTCGAACTGGAGGTCGGCTGGCGGCTCGGCCTGGAGCTGGTCGGAATCGGCCTGCCCGGGCATTTCATCGTCGGCGGACCAGGTGGCGTCCTGGTCGATCCGGCCGGCGCTGGTCGATCGCTCACCCGCGACGACTGCCAGGCGCTCATCCAGCGCGCCCTCGGCGAGCGCTTCCTGTTCCACGGCGGCATGCTCCGTCCGGCCAGTCGACGGGAGATCCTGGCCCGCGTGCTGCGCAACCTGCGCAGTGTCCAGCTGGCTCGGCGCGACTGGCCGGCCGCCCTCGGCATCATCGAGCTGCTGTCGGTGGTCGAGCCGACCGATCCCGACCATCGCCGGGATCGCGGGCTGCTGCTAGGCCGGATGGGCCGGTTCAGCGACGCCCTGGTCGAGCTGCGCGGCTACCTCGACGAGCGTCCGGAGGGCCACGACGCCCGCCAGGTCCGCCAGGTCATGAGCACCTTTGGAGGCCGCCGAAACTGAACGCGGCGGCTCGACCGACCGGACGCGACCAATCGGACAGCATCGACGACTTCACCAATCCGTCACCCGGCCTTGACCGAGGTGCTCCACACTGGGTCGGACTGACCCATCCCAGACAGGCGACCTGATGACAAACGATCTACCCGACTCCGGCCTTCCTTCCCGCGTGTCGGCGCAGCCCGACGAGACCGCCCCGGCGCCGGGCCCAGCGGATCGACCGAGCTGGTCACCGCCCGACGATGCGCGGCCGCTCTGGGCGCCGCCTGTGAACGAAACCAGGCGCGGCCGCCTGCCGGCTGTCGGCCGAGTCGCGCT
>JANMQO010000328.1:0-2317 GCA_031370565.1 Chloroflexota bacterium | reverse complement strand
GGCAGCGAGGCCAGGAATGCCGGTACCTGATCGCGGGTGATCACGGCGCAGGCGGCGGTCCGACCGACTGACGCGTCCGCGGCGATGAGTGCGGCGTGGACCTTGATCACATAGTCCCGCTCGCCGCTACTCAGCCAGCGTCGAACCCGGTCTGCAGTGCGGACGGTCCGGTCAAACGGATTCTCGATCGGCACCCAGCGGTTCTTGGCGATCTGCAGCTCCCACGCGCCGCCAGTGACTCGGCTGAGGGTGCTCGGCGGCAGCCAGTCGAAGACGGCCACACCGTGCGGTCCGACGACGAGCTCGGCCACGAACCGGCCGTCTGGCAGGCAGACATTGGTGGCAGCCGCGTACTCGTCTCCCAGCACACCGGTCAGCTCGCTGAGGCCGTCTTGGGCACCGCGCAACGCGGCGATCCGTTCGAGGCCGCCCATGATCCACAGAAAGCCGGCGATGGCTGCCATCGCGGGTGCAACGAAAAGGAGTGTCCAGCCCAGAGCCGCGAGCACAAAGATCGGCGTGGTCGTCCGCACCTGCGGGATGAGGTGCTCCGCCACGGGAGTCGCGAACGCCAGGTAGCCGAGTGCGATCCCCACGCCGACCAGGACGAGACCGACCCCGAGCCGACCGAACGCGACGACACGAGCGCCCGACGTCTGGGTCGGGGCGGCAACCATCTGCATGCCAACATGGTGGGCGCTCAGACCACGGTGCGCCAGCCGCACTTTGGAGCCAGCGCAGGGTACGCCGACCGAACCACTCTGGACCACTCCGGACGTCACGCGACTGGACGGGTAGCGGTTCCGGGACGCACCGCCGGAGAAGCCTGCCCGCCGGCCGGCCTGTCTCGCTCGGTGCCCCCACGCACCGCGTGGCCCGGACCGACGGCGGCTGGTTGGGGGAGGTCAGTACCATTGCCCGCCGCCGGTCAGCCGCGCATGCTCGACCGAGCACCGGGTTTGCGCATCGTCATCGACCCGGGCGGAGGTCTCATCGTGTTGTTCGTCCCTCGCGCGCGCCTCTGGCATGTCGCCAGGTTGTGGCTCTCGGCCCTGGCCGTGGTCGGCCTGCTGCTGGCTGCCCTGGTCGGCCCGGCAACCGCGATCGAGGGACCGACAAGCCTGCTCGCGCCAGCCGTCTCGCCGACGTCGGGCGATCCGACGACGACCATCAGGTTTGGGGTGACCTACCGGAACCACCAGGGCTCCGCGCCCGCCTACGTCCGAGTCCGGATCGACGGCACCGCCCACGTCATGGCCCCAGGATCCTCAGCGACGAACTACCAGCAAGGCGTCCGATACGGGTTCGAGGCAAGGCTCGCAGCAGGTCTGCACGTCGTCTTCTTCGAGGCGCTGAGTCGTGACCGGTTCTCGGCGAGCATCAAGGCCGATGCGGTCCACATCGTGGGCGGACCGGCGGCCGACACCGGGTCCGGATCGAGCGGGAGTGGCGGCACGGCGTCCGGCGGCACGGAGTCCGGCGGCACGACAGCCGGTTCGGACGGATCGGGTGGATCGGACGGCTCCGAGACAGGTTCCGGCGGCTCCGGCACCACAACGACAACCGGCGGCGGTACGACGACCGGCACCACGACCGGCGGCTCCGGCACCACAACGACGACCGGCGGCGGCACGACGACCGGCGGCACGACCGGCGGCTCCGGCACCACAACGACGACCGGCGGCTCCGGCACCACAGTGGGTGGTGGCACAACGAGTGGAATCACGCCGGGCGGCACCGATCCGACAACCGGCGGCTCCGGCTCGACGACCTCCGGCCCCGCTACCACGACAGGCGCCGGCACGACCACCTCCGGCTCGGGCGGCAACGCCGGGCCAGGTTCGATCGTTGGCGGGTCGGCGTCGTCGACCGTCGACGCCTCCGCGTCCGTGACCGACGCCGCACAACGGAGGCTGTCCGGCGGCGTCGACGACGCCACCGCGCTCGGCAGAGCTGGCAGCGGCGTAGCTGGCAGCGTCCAACCGGGTAGCGGCGGACTTCCTCAGAACGCCTTGCCGGGCGATGCCACTAGCTCGCTCGATGCGGCCGGCGCCAGCGGCAGTGGCACGGGCACCGGCTGGGGTGGGTCGTTTGCATCGCCAGGCGCCCTGCAGCTGTTGGGCGCCGACGGCAACCTCTTCGCCCGCAATTTCCGGGCTCTTCCCGTCATGATCACCACCACGGCGGCGGTCGTGGCCTGGGCTGCCTTCCTCATGTTCGGCAAGCGCCGTCGCGATGGCGATCCGCCAGCCCCCGACGCGGTACTCGCCCACCACGCTGCGACGGGCGTTCCGCCTGTCCCGTCGACGACGCTCCT
>JANMQO010000313.1:0-11607 GCA_031370565.1 Chloroflexota bacterium | reverse complement strand
CTCCTCGCCCGGCACGGAGAAGACGTAGTCGCAGCCCTCCGCCTCGAGGCACTCGACGAGCAGATCGGCGGCCGTCCGGGTGCGGCGGGCGGGGGTGGCCATCGGGCGCGAGTGTAGCCCACGGACAGCGGACGAGACGACGCGGCCCTCGGGGCGACGCGGCCCTCGGGGCGACGCGGCCGAGCCCAGAGACCGCCTCAGGGCGTGTACGTGACCTGCACCCTGACGGCATAGAGCTTGAACTGCTTGGACCCGCTCGACGAGGCATCGATGATCCGGACCTGCAGGCTGGTCGAACTCAACTCGGCCAGGGTCCAGGCGTGACCCCACAGGTCGGCGCTCGTGCCGAACGTGTAGGTCGTGCGGCCGGCGGTGGCGATCGCCTGCACCTTGATCGCGGTCCAGGTCGTCCCGCCGTCCCACGACAGCTGCGAGCATAGGTTCGTCGTGCCGCTGTTGCTGTTGAGCGCGAGGTCCGCCTGGACTTCGATCCCGCCGATGGCGCTGACCGCCGCCGGGAGTCCCAGCCCGAAGCCCCAGAAGCGATGGCGGTCCTTGGTCGTGCTGGGCGTGGTGCCGGAGCCGCAGCTCGTCGAGTTGCTCGTCCCGCTGTTGGAGTCCGTGGCCGGCGTGGCGCCCCCCAGACAGGCGTTGCCCGACGAGCCTTCATAGCCGTTGTTGTCGCCGGCTCCAGATGTGTCGGCCACGTTCGACGTGCACAGCAGATAGCCCGTGCCGATGGGACCAGCGGCCACGACAACGGCCGATACGGGGCCCGCGTCCGCGCTCTCCCAGCTCTGGTAGTACGCGCGCACCGTGTAGTAGTACGTGCCGGGTGCGGGTGCGTCCGCATACGTTGTGGTCGTGCGCGGTGTGACGGTGGCCAGCAAGGCGTACGGGCCGGCCAGGGCCGCCGCCCGATACATATGGTAGCCCGCGGCATACGTCCGCACCGTCGCGGTCCAGGAGAGTACGGCAGTCGTGCCGCCCACGGCAGACAGCGCGGTCGCGGGGGCGAGCGTATCGGTCGCGAAGCTGGCCGTCGTCTGCGGCTGGGCCGTGAACACCGCCAGGGAGACAGAGGCCGAGGCGAGCGCGACGACACCGATCATGGCCAGGCAGGCGGCGGCACCGCCGATGCGGAAGCGGCGGGTACGCACGAGGACTCCTGTCACGTCGGTCGCGCTCAGCTCGACTGCCGGGCCGTGCGGCGCTGGCGTGGGACGCGCCGGGCAACCGGCCGAGCAACCGGCCGGGCAACCGCCGGTGCTGGCGTGCCGACGGCAACCGGACCCGTAGCCGCGACCGGGCCGCTGCGGACCCGACCGGTGGCCTCGACCGCTCCGTCGCCAACCTGGCCGGTCAGGCCCGGTCCGATTCCCTCAAGCAGGAGGGCGACCGCGCCGAGGGTCAGGCCGAGCCCGAGTACGAACGCAACACCAATGGGCACCGACAGGAGCGCGAGCAGGAAACCGGCCAGGGGGATCCACCAGACCACCCGTCCGATGACGGCGGAGACGGGGACCGTTGCACCATCCGGCGCGGCGTTGGCATCACCCTTCGTCTCGATGAACGGAATGCCATCCAACTTGAGCAATCGGACGATCCGGTGGGTGAAGATGGACTGCTGCGGACCGACCCGCATGGTCACGATATCGCCCGGGGCCAGCTGGCTCGCCGGGACCGGATCGATGGCGATGACCGAACCGAGCGGGATCGTTGGTGACATCGAGGCACCGCGGATGATCGCCGTCGGGTGGCCGGTCATGGGCAGGACCCGCCCCAGGACGAGTCCGACTGCGACGAGCGCGAACAGGGTCAGCAGCGCACCATCCGCCACACGGCGGGCAATGACAATCGAGCGGGCGCGGGTGGTCATCTCGGTGCGCCTCCTGACAAGTACCGGGGTAGCCGCAGCGGCCCGGATCCACCCGAACGCGGGCGAGACGGGCCGTTGCAAGCGCAGCCAATCGACCCGCCTACGGGTTGTTGGCGGTCTGCTCGGAGTTGAAGGTGAAGGTCACGGCGGTGCTCACGCCCTGGAACGTGTCGTTCGTGGACACCGGCAAGCTGACCCGGAAGCAGAGCTGATCGGTGCTGCCCGAGTTGAGGGTTGGGTCGCCAACGTTGCCGGTCACGGCCGGATTGCCGAAGGCCGCCAAGTTGAGCTTGCCCGAGTAGAGCACGGTGCCGTCGAAGGCCACGCAGCTGGTGCCCTTGGTCTTGACCACGGCATCGAGCTGACCGGCCAGTGGCGCGGCGCCAGTGACGGTCGTGGTCATCGAGTAGCGCAACTGGCCGCTGCCGTTGTTGGTCAGGGTCAGGGTCGAGTTCTGCGTGTCACCCGGCAGCATCCCGGTCACGGCAAAGAGCGCGCTGAGCGGGCTCACGTCGAGCTTGATCGTGCCGGTCGCGAAGGAGCCGTTGGTCGTATCCGTATCGGTGAAGTAGGCCAGCGAAAAGACGCCGGCTCCGAGCGTGCCGACGGACACCGTCAGCAGCAGGGCGATGAGTCCGCGTCGACGCCGACGGCTGCGCCCGTCCCGGGTGCCGGTCGTGTCCGTTGTCTGATCCATCGGGTCCAGGCCTCTCAGTTCGTTCCGGCCCGGGCGGTTTCCCGGGCCAGTTTGTGGTGCCGATCGACGCCCGGTTCGGACCGTTGGTTGTCTGTCCGGGAGCGTCGTCGGTGTTCCCAGCTAGAAGACCCTACGCACGCCGTAGTTGACCACCGGACAGGCGGGTCATTCGCCCCCGTACCTTGGTCCGGTCCCAGGTACTGCCCGTGCGGGCGCGCGTGACGCAATGCACCACCCTCGACGGCTTCCGCAGGATCGGGTGCCCGCCGGCACCAGTGGGCTGCGGCCGCGAGCGGATCAGGGCCTGATGGCCTCCGGCGAAGGCTCGGCCAGGACGACAAGGGCATCGACGGCGAGGGCGCCGTGCGCTCCGGCGATGACCGGGTTGAGATCGACGGCGAGGATATCCGGCCGCGACCAGACCAGCCGTCCAAGTGTCACGACAAGGTCCGCCAAGGCGCCGCGATCAACGGGCGGACGGCCCCGCGCGCCGTCGAGCAGAGCCGCGCCCCGGAGTTCGTCCAGCATGACCAGAGCGTCCGTGCGCCGGAGCGGCGCCAGGCGAATGGCAACGTCGTCGAGGATCTCGGTGAAGATGCCACCCAGGCCGACCATGACGACCGGCCCAAAGAGCGGGTCCCGCGACGACCCGATGATGAGCTCGAGACCGGGCGAGGCCATCGGCTGGACGAGGAGGCCACGCACGGCGAGCCCACGGATCCGACCGAGATCGATCAACGTCTGCGCTGCCAGTCGTACCTCGTCGGCGCTGGCCAGTCCGAGACGGACCGCCCCGATGTCGCTCTTGTGGGCGAGCTCGAGGGCGTCGAGTTTGAGCGCGACGGGGCCACCTCCGAACGCGGCCGCCGCAGCGACCGCCTCGTCCGGATCGTTGGCGGAACGAACCGGGACCACCTGGAGCCCGGCCGCGCGCAGCAGCTCCAGGCTCTCGCGCTCGGCCAGTGCCCGACCCACCCGGACCTCGACCGTCTGGTTGTCGGTCAGTTCGTCGTGGCCCGCTGAGGTGCGACTCGTCGCCAACTCGGGCCACGTTGGCCGAGCTGGACCGTGCTCCAGTCGCTCCGCCCGGCGCCGCTCCCACCAAGCCCGACCGACGATCGCCAGGGCCGCCTCGCGGGCGCCGCGCAGCAGCGGTACGCCGCCGGCCGTGTCAAGCTGCGCCTGTATCTCGGGCGTGGGCTCGCCCGAGGTCAGCGACACGTACACCGGCAGGATCTCTGGTCGACCTGCCGTCGTCTCGAGCAGCGCCCGGGTGACCGACTGTGCCACGGCCAGCTCTCCGGGCAGGGACCGATACGGAAAGTCATGCACGACAGCCAGCACGTCATAGGCGCCCGAGGCGGCGAATCCGCGCAGGACCGCCGGATAGCAGACCGACTCATCGGCGGCACCCCACGGGTCGATCGGGTTGCCGATGTAGCCCATCGTGGGCAGCTCCGCCAGGATGGCCGCGCGCGCGGCCTCCGGCACCGCCGGCAGGTCGAGACCAGTCATACCGGCAAGATCGGCGACCAGGGACGCCTCGCCGGTCGACACGGTGACGACGCCAGTCCTGCCCCGACCCACGCCCCTGCCCAGGCGGTGGCAACCGGCATGCAACTCGGCCGCCTCGAGCAGTTCGTCCAGATCCGTGCATCGGATCACCCCAGCCGCGGCGAGGGCCGCATCGGTGACCCGGTCTTCGCCGGCCAGCGAGCCGCTGTGGGCGAGGGCGGCGGCCCGTGCCTGGGCAGAGCGACCCACCTTCACGGCCAGGATCGGTTTGCCCAGCTGGAGTGCGCGATCGGCCAGGGCCAGGAATCGTTCCGGCCGTTTGAACCCCTCGACGAACAGCAGGATCGTGTGGGTTTCCGGGTCGTCCAGGCTATGGGCCAGGAAGTCGCATACGTCGAGGACGACCTCGGCACCGGTCCCGACGATGCGACTGAACCCGATCCGGGTCCCCGAATGGATGAACGCGTCGGTGACGCTGCCGCTCTGGGCGATTCCGGCCACGCCGCCGCGGGGCAGCCAGGGATTGAGGTCCCCGATGTAGGCCGCCGAGTTCGTGGTGAAATCGACCGCGCCCATGCAGTTGGGGCCGAGCAGCGCCAGGCCGTGACGCAGGGCGATCTCACGTACGTCCGCCTGCATCTGGGCGGCGGCGGCACCACCCTCGACCACGCCGCCGCCGGGAATGATCACGGCTCGGGCTCCTGCCAGCGCCGCCTGCTCGGTCAGGGCGGCGGCTCGCAACGGGTTCGTCCCGATGATCACCAGGTCCGGTGGCTCCGGGAGCGCCGCGACGTCCGGGAAGCAGGGCTGTCCCCACGCCTCCGTGTAGCGCGGGTTGACGAAATGGCACGGGGTGCGGCTGCCCAGCACAGCCAGGTTGTCCCGGATCGTGCAGGCCAGGTCCGAGCGCGGCGTGGCGCCGACCACGGCGATCGAGCGCGGCGCGAAGAGCGGCCGCAGGTCGATCGAGGCCCGCTCCGGCGTGGCGACCGAGGCAGACCTGGATGCGGCGACCGTCGCCTGTGCGGCTGACGAGGCAGCCGGCGCGGTTCGGGGCGCGACACCGGCCGCGGTCCCAGGGACGGAGGCGTCGGTGGTCATTGCTCCCGTCTACCCAACGACCCGGTCAACGCCCCGCTTCTCCAGCGCGCGGGCGATGACCACCCGCTGGATCTCGCTCGTGCCCTCCCAGATCCGGTCCACCCGCAGTTCACGCAGGAACCGTTCCGGAGCGTATGCGCGCATGTAGCCCCGACCGCCGAAGACCTGGACAACGCGGTCCGCGCAGCGGTAGGCCGCCTCCGAGGCGAACAACTTGGCGATGGCCGCCCGGGCATGGACGACCTTTGGATCCGCGCCCGTATCGCTCAGCCAGGCACACTCGCGGGTGAGCAACCGGGCGGCCGAGGCATCCGCCGCGGAATCGGCCAGGGGAAAGCTGACGCCCTGGAAATCGTAGATCCGCTGCCCGAACTGCACTCGCTCCGTGGCCCAGTCCACCGCCAGGCGGAGCAGCCGCTCCATCGCCCCGCTGCAGCGAGCGCCGATGTGGATGCGCTCCTCGACGAACCACTCGTTGGTCAACTCGTCCGCGCCGCCAATCGGCCCCAGGATCGCCGAGGCGGGCACTCGGACGTCCTCGAGCCGGAACTGCGGATGACGGTCGGCGAAGGTGTGGGTGTAGTCGGGGTCCTGGGTCAGGCGCAGTCCGGCGGCGTCGTAGTCGACCAGGAACAGGGTCGGCAAACGACGGTCGCCATCGAGCAGATGGCAGTGGAACAGCATGAAGTCCGTGTCGTCCGTGCCCGTGACGAACCACTTTTCCCCGTTGAGCAGGTAGTCGCCCGTGGCGGGGTCACGCACGGCGGTGGCCGCCAGGGTCCGGGCGTCGGAACCTGCCTCGACCTCGGTGATCGCGTAGCTGCCGGACCGCTCGCCGCGCAGCGAGGGGTCCAGATATCGCCGACGCTGGTCCGGGTCACAGTGGAGCAGGGCGTTGTATGGCGTGGGCACGTAGGACCACAGGCCGCCCGTGACCTGCCCAAACTGCTCGTGGACAAGGACTTGCTCCAGGGCGGTCCAGCCTTGCCCACCGAGGGATTTGGGCATCGAGCCACCGTGCAGGTTGGCGGCAATGGCGGCGCGCCGGAGCTCCTGTGCCTGCGCCACCGGCATCCGTCCACCGTCGAGCTCAAACTGGGCTTCAAGCGGCTGGAGCAGCTCGCGGACGTAGGCGCGGGCACGAGCCTGGAGGTCGAGTTCGGCGGGGCTGAGGGACAGGTCCATGACGCGGATGGTGACGGGCGGCACGGCCGGCGGGCCATCTCGTCCCGGTCGGCGCAACGTCGCCAGCGCGCGCCCTACGTCGGGCAGTCTCCAACCGTCACGGCACGGGGCTCGTGCGGGGCACGGGATTCACTACTCGCTGGCGGTCAGCCGCCCAACGTCCGCCGACGTCGCTCGAACTCGTCATCGTCGATTTCGCCGCGCGCGTAGCGCTCACGCAGGATCTCGAGGGGATCGCGCCCTGCGGGCGGTGTCGGCTGGGAGCCCGGCGTCCGACCGTGCTGGTCCGCCCGGATCAGCCAACGCACGGCCAGCACGAGCAGCGCGACGACCAGGACGACCATCGCCGCCCAGAGGGCCACGGCCAGCATGCCCGCCAGTCCGAAGCCCATGCCGTACCCCTCGAGTCTCATCGCGCCACCTCCAGTGACCCGCCTACTGCGGCTGGGCCACGACCATGATCCGGACCTCGGTCATGTCGTCCATCGCCCAGCGCAGGCCTTCGCGGCCAAGTCCGGAATCCTTGACGCCGCCGTAGGGCATGTTGTCGATCCGGTAGGTGGGCACGTCATTGACGATGACGCCACCCACCTCGAGTGCCTCGAAGGCTCGCCAGCTGTGCCCGAGGTCGTTCGTGAAGACACCCGTCTGGAGGCCGAAGGCGCTGTCGTTGACCTGGCGGATGGCATCCTCAAAATCGCGGAATGGATAGACCACGACAAGCGGCGCGAAGGCCTCGTTGGAGCAGGCCTGGGCGGTCATCGGCGTCTCGGTCAGGATGGTCGGCGGAAAAAAGGTGCCCTCGGCGCGGCCGCCGGCCAGGACCTTGGCACCGAGCGCGACGGCCTCGTCGACCCAGCGCTGCGTGCGGGCGACCGCGGTGGCGTCGACCATCGGCCCGAGGTCCGTCTCGGGATCGAGCGGGTCGCCCATCCGGAGGCGCGCCGTGCCCGCCACGAAGCGGGTCATGAACGGTTCCCAGACAGCCTCGTGCACGAACATCCGCTGGACGCTGATGCAGACCTGGCCGGCATAGCTGAATGCCCCGACGAGGATCCGTCGGACGGCCCAGTCCAGATCGGCGGACTGGTCCACGATGACCCCGGCGTTGCCGCCCAGCTCGAGCACGACCTTCTTCTTGCCGGCGCGCTCCTTCATCCGCCAGCCGACCGATGGGCTGCCGGTGAACGTGAGCAGTTTGAATCGCTCGTCGGCAACCATCCGGTCACCCAGCTCGCGGGTCATGGGCAGGATGCTCACGGCGCCCGCCGGCAGGCCGGTCTCGGCCACGATCTCCGCGACGGTCAGCATCGTCAGCGGGTCCTTGCTCGGCGGCTTGAGCACGATCGAGCAGCCCGTGGCGATCGCCGGGGCCAGCTTGTGAGCCGCCAGGTTGAGCGGAAAGTTGAACGGACTGATGGCGGCCACCGGGCCGATCGGGAACCGCCGGGTGACCCCGAAACGACCCTTCGACGAGGGCAGCAGGTCGAGCGGGATGGTCTCGCCGATCATCCGCTCCGCTTCCTCGGCCCCGAGCCGGAAGGTGAGCACCGCCCGATCGACTTCGATGAGCGAGTCCCGGATCGGCTTGCCGGACTCGAGCGCCATGAGCCGCCCCAGTTCCTCCCGGCGAGCCTTGATCCCGGCGCTGATCTCACGCAGGACGCGGCCACGCTCGTAGGCGGGCAGGCGGCGCGTTTCCTCGAACGCGGCTACGGCGGCCGAGACAGCCTCCTCGTAGTGCGCCTCGGTCGCGTTGAATGTCGAGCCGGCCGGGTTGGCGGCGTCCGCCGGGTTCTCGACGATGAGCCGCTCCGGCGACTCGACCCACCGGCCAGCCAGGAAGATGGGATGCGGCGTCGCGGCGGTGACGGTGGCCATCGGGGCTCCTAGAGAGGGTCGGCTGGATCGCCCCAATTCTACGCCGGGGGTGGCAACCAAGCCTTCAACCCCTGGCGGCCCGGGGGTAGGAGCCGAGCACGCGGACCATCGTCGTGACGGCCCGCAGCTCATCGAGCGCGGCCGTCGTCGCTGGATCCGCGGCGTCGGCGTCCAGATCGATCCAGAACACGTACTCCCAGGCCCGTTCCCGGCTGGGGCGAGACTCGATGGAGCTCATGTTGAGTCCGCGCGCGGCGAAGGCGCCCAGGGCCCGGAGCAGCGTGCCGGGCTCGTTGCGCAGCGCGAAGACGAGCGTGGTGCGCACAGGCGCGTCGGCCGCCGGCATCGCTTGCGCGGCGGGCGTCTCGTCCCTGGCGGGCGTCGCCAACGGCTCCGCGCCGGGGGCCGCCGCGTACTGGGGCGGGAGTGCCGAACCGGGTCGGGCCAGCACCAAAAACCTGGTTCGGTTGTCAGGGACATCCTGGATCCCATCGGCCAGCACCTCGAGCCCGCACAGGGCGGCCGCGCGGGGGGACAGCACCGCGGCGGAGCCGAGCTCGCCCCGATCGACGATGAGTCGACCCGCGCCGGCCGTGTTGTACGTGGTCAGCAGCGACCACGACCGGGTGCGCAGGAAGCGTTCGGCCTGGCCGAGCGCCTGGACATGGGAGTAGACGCGCTCGATCGAGGCCAGACGCTGTCCCGGCAGGGCAGCCAAACACAGCCGGACCGGCACGACGACCTCCACCCGGATGTCGAGTGGATGCTCCAGGAGCAGGTCGTAGTTCTCCCGGACGGTGCCGTGGACGAGGTTCTCGATGGGCACGACACCGGCGGCCGACGACCCTGCCGCGACGTCGAGGAAGACCTGGCGGAAGCCCGGCAGGCCGACCCGCGCGACATCGCCGAAGACGACCACCACAGCGTCCTCGGCGAACGCTCCGGGCTCGCCCGAATAGGCAATCCGGCCAAGGTGCGAGGTGGCCAGCGCATGTCCACCCTTGCCGTCGACGGTCGGCCGGTCGGCCGGCTGCCCGCTCGGGGTGGGTCGGCGGGGATCGGCGTGGCCCACCGGCTGCGTCAGCGCTCGAACCAGGCGGTGGTGTCGTGCTCGGCAGCCTCTTCGTCCAGCTCGGCCCGACGCGGCGCCCCGGCTCCGGCTGCGGCACGGGCCCGCTTGCGGTTGCCGGCCAGCTCGGTCGCACCCTGCCAGTGCGCCTCGGCCAGGAGCTGATCGATCGCCCCGATGTACGCCTCGATCGAGGCCGCGATGATGTTCACGTTGCGCGACGCCCCGCTGTACGTGCCAGTCGCCCGCTGGCCGGCGGCCGTCGACGGCGGGGCGATCTTGACCGTCACCAGGCCCTCCGAATCGGGCCCCTCAGCGACCGCGTGGACGTCGTACGCGATGAGCCGGGGATGCCCGGTCAGGACGCCCCCGAGCGCCGCGTCGACCGATCGGAAGAGCGCATCGACCGGCCCGTTCCCTTCGGCCGAGCCCTCCCACTGGTGGTCGCCCGATCCGACCACGACCGCGCCGCGACTCTGGACGTTGGAGCCGGACGTGACGGTCCAGCGCGCGAGGTGGAGCGTGGCGGTCTCGGTTGTGGACATCGGTTACCTCCCGGAGATCGGCTCGGCGGTGGGGGCGGATGCCGGCCGGGCCGTGGTGAAATGACGTTCGTCGCGTCGACGCAGTTGGGCGCCGGCCTTCCAGATGGCGTACTCGAGCGAGTCGGCCAGGGCCGCTGCCGAGGCTGCGATGATATTCGTATCGCTGCCCATGGTCGACCAGGTTCTGCTGCCGTCGCCCGAATCGATGACGACCCGGGTGCGCGCCGCGGTGGCCGCGCCGCCATCGAGGATGCGCACCTTGTAGTCCACCAGGTGGACCACGTCGAGCTGCGGGTAGAACGCGCCGAGCGCCTTGCGCAGCGCCGCATCAAGGGCATTGACCGGGCCGTTGCCATCCGCCGCCGTGTGCAGGATCTCCCCGTCGACTTCGACCTTGACGGTCGCCTCGGCCAGCAGCTCGCGGCCGTCGCGTTGCTCCACTAGACACGTGTAGTCGACAATCCGGAAGGGCGCCACGTAGTCCCGGGCATGGCGCCGGATGAGCAGCTCGAAGCTCGCCTCGGCACCCTCGAACGCCTGGCCCTCGGACTCCAGGCGCTTGATGAGGGTAGACAGGACGCGCGGGTCGACCACGCCTTCGAGTTGATGGCCGAGCTGCTCGGCGCGCAGCTTCGTGTTCGCCCGACCGCCAAGCTCGGAGACCACCAGCCGGCCTTCGTTGCCGACCGCTGTCGGATCGATGTGCTGGTAGCTGCGTTCCACCTTGGCCACCGCCGCGCCGTGGACGCCGCCCTTGTGGGCGAAGGCGGAGCGGCCAACATAGGGCTGGTAGTCCGCCGGTGTGATGTTGGCGATCTCGGCGACCGCGCGGGACAGCGTGGTCAGCGCGGGCAGGTCGCCACCGCCGGCAGGCACGAGCTGGTGCGCCGTCTTGAGCGCGAGGTTGGCCAGGATGCTGACCATGTTCGCGTTCCCGCAGCGCTCGCCGTAGCCGTTGATCGTGGCCTGGACATGGCGCACGCCGGCGGCCACGGCCACGATCGAGTTGGCGACCGCGAGGTCGGCATCGTTGTGGGTATGGATGCCCCAGGTGACCGGTGCCACGTCGGCGTCCGCCTCAAGCGTGGCAAGCACGTCGCGGACGACCCGGCCGAGCTCGTCGGTGAGCGTGCCGCCGTTCGTGTCGCACAGAACCAGGGTGCGAGCGCCGGCCTGGCGGGCGGCGCGCAGGGTCGCCAGCGCGTACTCGCGATCTGCTGCGTAGCCGTCGAAGAAATGCTCCGCGTCGTAGACCGCCTCCCGGCCCCGGTCGACGAGGAAGCCGATCGAGTCGGCGATCATGTCCAGATTCTCCGCCGCCGTCGCGCCGAGCACCTCGGTCACGTGGAGCAGCCAGCTCTTGCCGAAGATCGTGACGACCGGCGTCTCGGCGGCGACCAGCTCGCGCAGGTTCGGGTCGTCGGCGGCACGGTTGGCGCGGTGTCGAGTGGAACCGAAGGCGGCCAGCTGCGCCGTCTGCCAGCGGAGCTTGCGGGCCGCGGCAAAGAACTCGATGTCCTTTGGGTTCGAACCGGGCCAGCCGCCCTCGACATAGGGCATGCCGTACTCATCGAGCATGCGAGCGATGCGCAGTTTGTCCGCGAGGGAGAGCACGATGTTCTCGCCCTGCGTGCCGTCGCGCAGGGTGGTGTCGTACAGGATGACCGGGCGGTCGCTCATCGGACGGCCACGGCTTCGGCTTCGGCCCCGGCTGTCGGGATCGCTGCCACGGCTT
>JANMQO010000290.1:0-5430 GCA_031370565.1 Chloroflexota bacterium | reverse complement strand
TCCAGGGCGGCGCGGATCGCGTCCCCGGTGCCGATCGAGGTCGCCGCCATGGCATCCCGGTCGGGCGGGGCGACCCGCGACAGGCCAGATGCCTCGGCCATCTCGATCACGGCTCGCGTGCCGTCGGCGGAACGCAGCCAGCGCGCCTGGATCGGCCGCCCGAGCGGGTCGTGGACGTCGGCGGTTTGCCAGGCCCAGCCGCCCGCGGCGGCGATCGCCTGGAGCGTGCCCTCGCCGCCGTCGGCGAGCGGGCACAGGAGCATCTCGTCCTGCGGCCGCGCTCTGGCCCAGCCCTCGGCCAGCGCCAGCGCGACTTCGACAGAAGTGAGCGAGCCCTTGAACGAGTCCGGCGCGAAGACTACGGTCAGCGACCGGTCATGCGGCTCATGCATGGAACGTGGCCTCACCGAGCGTGGTCGCCGGGTCGAATCGGCAGAAACGGGTGTCGGTCACGCTCACTGGACCCCGCGATGATGCACCAGCTGCATGACGGCGAGAGAGCTGGTCATCCGGTGCCGCGTCGGCGTTCCAGATACTCGGGGATCCGGATCATCGGCGGCCGCTCCTGGTCGGCCAGCTCGATGACCTCCAGGCCCAGCCGGCCGCGCCCCGAGCGGGGCAGCTTCATCGTCGAGCCGAGCTCCGCAAACAACCTCGCCTTGCGCCGCTCCTCGAGCCGCTTCATGACCGCCTGCAGGATGACGAAGGACATCCGGGAGAGCCCCTCGAGCTCCTGGTTCCGGTGCACCCGCCGCTCTAGGTCCACCTGGCCCAGGCCCTCGATCCCGATCAGCTCCGCGATGTCGATGAGGTGGCCGATCTCCACGGCGTAGCCCGTGAAGAACGGGATCGTCTCGAGCAGCGACCGGCGTCCGGCGTACTCCCCGGACAGCGGCTGGATGAACCCCGAGAGCTCGGGGAAGAAGAGGTTGATGAGCGGCCGCGCCATCAGCTCGGTCACCCGGCCGCCGCCGCCTTCGCGCAGGACGCCGGCCTCCACGATGGGACGCTGGTAGTAGCCCTTCACGTAGCGCAGCCGAGGCTCGGTCAGGAGCGGGCCAAGGGTGCCGTAGACCATCCGCGGATGCCAGTTGCGGACGTCCGTATCCGCCCACACGATGAGGTCGCCGGACGTCTCGAAGAGCGACTTCCAGAGCGCCTCGCCCTTGCCCACGAAGCTGCCGTAGCGGGGGAGTACGGCCGGGTGCTCCACGACGCGGGCACCTTCCGCTTCGGCGATCTCGCGGGTCCGGTCCGTCGAGGCGGAGTCGATGACCAGGATCTCGTCCAGCAGGGGCACCCGGCCCATCATCTCGCGCATGGCGCGGCGGACGATCGGGCCGATCGTCTCCTCTTCGTTGAGCGTGGGCAGGACCAGGCTGATCGTGACGCCCTGGGTCTCCTTGAGCTGCACGAGACGACGCAGGTCGGCAAACTCCGCGTGGTGAAAATTGGACTCGCCGAACCAGCGCTCCACCCGGACCGGGACCGCCCGGGCCTCCTCGGCAGCGCGGTCTGCGGCAGCCAGCGTCTCCGCCCGCTCGGCCAGCTGCTCGAACGTCTGGCGACCGATCGACTGGCCGGTCTTGACCACGACCACGGTCACCTTGGCGCGGTTCGCGACCGCCTCGGGGATCGCACCGAAGAGCGACGCGGCGCCGTTGCCGGGAGGCGAGGCAGACGCGCCCATGACCACCAGGTCGGCCCGTTCTGCCTCGCGCAGGATCGCGTTGCGCAGGTTGGATGCCTCGCGGATCAGTGGTTCGACCCGGCCCTTCACGTGCTGTCGGACGAATGCCGCCAGGGCTCGCTCCGCCTGCGCCCGAACGGCCAGCGTGACGCCCGGCGGTACGAAGTGCAGGACGACCACGACCGCTTCGTGGTGGCGTGCGAGGGCGTCCGCCAGCGACAGCGCGAGTTCCGCGTGGGGGCCGCCCCGGACGGGGACCAGGATCCGCCGAATCTCAGTTGAGCCGCGCTGCTTGATGACCGCCACGTCACAGGGCGATTCGCGGACCACGGCCTCGATCGTGTCGCTGAAGCCGGTCAGGATGCCCGAGCGGGCGCTCGGTCGGGCCGGCGATCCGGCGCTGCCATGACTCGCCCCAGGGGGCACCTGGCGGCCGCCCCAGCCGAAGATGATGAGGTCCGATTCCTGTTCCGTGGCCGCTTCCAGGATCCCCTCGGCGGCATGGCGGCCGATCCGGACGATCGGCTGGATGGTCGTCCCGTGCGGCGCGTAGTCGAGGACCCGCTGCAGGAGTCGCCGGGCATGCCGGGCGCGGGTGGCGCCCTCGGACAGGGGCATGCCTTCGGGCACCTCCACGATCCCCAGTGCGTCCAGCCGGCCCGCTCGGGGGTCGAGCAGGGCGGCGCCGATCCGGACAAGCTCCTCGGCCGTGCCCGGATTGGCGACCGGGATGAGGATCCGGGCAGGCAGCGGGGCGCGACTCATCGGGCCTCCGTCCAGCGTTCAACGAGGTACGGCTTGGCCAGCTCGAACTCGCGTGCCTGCCGCTCCACGCGCTCCTCTGCCGCGTCGGTCGAGACGTTGCGGTTCTCGATGACGAAGCTGCCCACCCGACCGAAGTAGATTGGCACGAGGGCCGCCACGTTCCGTTCGCGCAGGTCGGGGCTGCGCCCGGCGGCCACAACAAGGTCGTAGATGACCCGGGTCCAGAGCGCGTCCGGGAAATGGAACGCGGCGAGCGCGTCGGCCATCTCCTGGGTGGAGCGGGCCGCGCCGGCGGCGGCATCCTCGCCACCGGACCCGGCGGTGCCACCTGTCCGCCCAGCCGCGTCCAGCAGTGTGCCAGCTTCGCGGGCCAGCTCGATGACCGCCGCGTATGTCGCCGGCGCGAGCATCTCCGCCCAGGTCGGGGCCAGCGTGAGCGAGCCTGCCTGGAACTCGGACAGCAGCCGAAACGTGTTGACCTCGAGCGGCGGCGGGTCGGCCAGTCGTTCGAACCCGTACGCCGGCACGTCGTGCGAGCCCTCGATCGACAGCCAGCGGTCGGCGTTGCGGACGGCCAGCCGCAGGATCGTCCCGACCACCTGGCGGAACATCGGCCCAAGGTCAGAGCCGGGGTCCTTGGGGTCGTGCACCTTGGCCCCCAGCCGGGCCTGGCAGACCGCAAACCCGCCGGTCAGCGCCGATGTGGTCAGCCAGATGTCGATCCCGAACTTGCTCACGTCGGCGTCCCAGTCGTCGAGCGAGAGGTAGTGTCGGACCAGGTCCCCGGACAGCCCGAAGTCGCCCCCGATCGGTTGGCGAATGCGTCGGCCGTAGAGCGCCCGGGTGAGCGGGTAGGTGACCGTGTTCGTGATCGTGCCGTCGTACTTGTAGCGCGAGTAGAGCGGGGCGACGTAGTCATAGCCGCCCTTGAGGATGGGGCCGGCCAGGAGCTCGATCCACTCGGGTACGATCGAGCGCAGGTCCGAGTCGACGACGACCAGTGCCTTGACCTGGAGTGCCGCCGCCATCTCGAAGATCGTGCGCAGGGCCGCGCCCTTGCCGCCGATGCCGTCAACCTCCGGGTAGGTCACGGCCACCCGGACCAGGCGGTTGGTCGGGCGGACCAGGAGGATGCGCTCGATGTAGTCCGGGGGTTCCGTCTCGACCACCACCCGCTGGGTGCCGTCGGACGAGCCCGCGTCCGCGTTGACCAGGACCGGGCGGAGGTCCGGGAAGTACTGGACCAGGCCGGCCTGGGCCGCCCGCACCACGTGGCCGATGGTGGCCGCGTTCCGGTAGCTCGGGATGCCGACCATGATGTCGGCGTGGCCGAGCCGCTCGATCTGGTCGCGGATGGCCGGCGTCAGGAGGGTGTCGGGCATCAGCGTTGCGGGATGCGGATGGTCGCCCAGGCGGGGTTGCGCTCGCCGGGCCGATAGCGACTGTTGGCCGATTTGTAGGCCAGCCAGCCGAAGCCCATGCCTCGCCAGGTGGCCATCCACTGGTCCACCGGTGGGCGGATGAACGGGGTTCGCCGGACGAGCTCGCCCTCGGCGAAGGCGCTGTCGAGCAGCCGCTTGCGCTCCAGCAGGGGGAGCTGGATCGTGCGCTCGTCATCGACGAGCAGCAGGTCGATCGCGACGAACGCGAGTGGCCCACTGGCGGCACGCGCCGCACTCGCCCGCTCGACGTCCCGGACGTGATCTCGGCCTCCGCCGCGCGACCCGAGGAAGAGCTGGGTCGCCATCGACCCGACAGACGGGGCATCCGTGCCGGGCAGCATGAGTCCCTCACCGGCCTGGGTGGCCTGGCCCGTCAGGTAGCCATCGAGCACGAGGCTGGTCGCTCCGGCGGCCACGGCCGCCGCGGCAATTGCCTCGGTCAGGTCGTCAAGCTCCGTGAGCGGCTCGCCATCCTCGTCGAGGACCGTGACGGACAGGCCGGACCCACCGACTGAACCGGACCCACCGGACGAACCGGACCCGCCCGCCGGCAGGGGAGGAACGGCCGGGTCGTCGAGACCGACCCGGACGAGCACCCGCAGCCCCTCCCAGGCGGGCTCGATGAGCGGGTCGGCGACCTTGCGGATGCTGCCGCCACCGAACCGCTGTGGGCGCCAGGTGCTGAGATCGGCCGCGATCGTGGACAGTGCCATCGCCCCGAAGCCTACACCGGCGGGACGACCGGGTGACCTTCGAATGTAGCGGCGTCGTCCGAGAGCCCGGCCACCCCACCGGGATGTGACGACCCGGGCGGCTACCCGCGAGCCGGGCCGAACGCCTTGGCCATCAGTACCAGGCCTCCGAGGGGCCCTTGAACTCCTGGATCGTGTTGCCGCCGTCGACGACGATCCCCTGACCGGTCACGTAACTTGCGCCAGGCGACGCCAGGAACGCGATCACCTGGGCGACCTCCGCGGGCGTGCCGGACCGTCCGAGCGGCGTGTGCCGACCCCCGATCGCCTCCTCGGGCAGCTGCGACGCCGTGGCGATCCAGCCGGGCAGCACCGCGTTGACCGTGACGCCGTGCCGGCCGACTTCGATCGCGAGGCCGCGCATCAGGCCGATGATGCCCGCCTTGGCCGCCCCGTACACGCCGGCGCCGGGGTTGCTCACCAGCGGGCCGGTGACCGACGAGACGAAGACGACTCGGCCGTGGCCGCTGGCGATGAGGGCAGGCAGGGCGGCCCTGGTAACCGAGAACGCCGTCCGGAGGTTGCGGGCGATGCCCTGGTCCCACTCGGCGTCGTTTATCTCGAGCACGCTGTGAGACGCCTCGTCCATGCCCACGGCGATCATGCCGGCATTGTTGACGAGGATGTCGAGATGGTGGCTGTGGGCCGCCAACGTCTCCTCGATGAGTCTGGCCGGGACGCCGTCCGTCATCAGGTCCCCGACGTGGCCGCTGGCCAGGATGCCCTCGGCCGCCAGCTCCGCGACGCGCTCGTGGATCCGCTCGGTGGTCGAGGCGATCGC
>JANMQO010000255.1:0-2287 GCA_031370565.1 Chloroflexota bacterium | reverse complement strand
GCGCAACGGGCGCGCGGGCTCGACACGGAGGGCAGCATCAGGGCGCGGCTGCGCGGCGTCCTGCCGCTCGTTGGGCCGGTGATCCTGTCGTCGCTGACCGAGGTCGAGGAGCGCAGCCTGGCGCTCGAGGTCCGGGCGTTCAGTCGGCCGGGGCGGCGGAACCTGCTGTGGGCTGCCCCGGACCGAACGGTCGAGCGGATTGCCCGCTGGGCAATGCTCGCGGCGTTTACCGGCGTGGTCGCGCTCCGCGTGACCGGCCACTTCCCCAGCCTGATCTAGGCCGCGATGCTCGAGCTGCACGACGTCAGCTATCGGTACGCTGGCTACGCCCGACCGGCGATTCACGATGTCGACCTCCGACTGGCCGATGGCGAGATCGTCGGGCTGGTCGGCGCCAACGAGGCCGGCAAGTCGACGATCTGCCTGGTCGCCTCCGGGCTGGCCCCGGCCTCGATCGGCGGAGGGCTGACCGGGACGCTGACCATCGATGGCGAGGCGATGGCCGGCCGGCCGACCCACGACCTCGCCGAGCGCGTGGCCCTCGGCTTCCAGAACTCGGCGACCCAGCTGTCGGGCGTGGCGCGCTCGGTGTTCGAAGAGGTCGCGCTCGGGCCGATGAACCTCGGCCTCGACGTGCCAGAGATCCTCGAACGGACCCACGCCGCGCTGCGCACGCTGCGGATCGAAGGCCTCGCCGAGCGCGCCCCGAACCGTCTGTCCGGTGGCCAGGGTCAGCTGGTCGCGATCGCCGCGCTGATCGCGATGCGGCCGCGCCACATCATCCTCGACGAGCCGACCGCCCAGCTCGACCCGGAGGGCACCCGGCTCGTGGGCGAAGCACTCCGGGCGCTTGCCGGAACCGGCACGGCGTTGCTCATCGTCGAGCACAAGACGGACCTGCTCGACGGCCTGTGCGGTCGAGTGGCGGTCGTCGACGACGGGACGATCGTCCTCGAGGGGCGGGCAGCGGACGTCTTCGAAGACCCGCGACTGGAGGGCTGGGGCGTCGAGGCGCCGTCGCGCGTTCGACTCGAGCGCGCACTGACCGCCCGCGGACTCGACCCGGCCATGGTCCTCGGGTGAGCGCCACCGATGGGCCTCGGGTCGGGAGCTGGACGAGCGCCACGGGTAGGCCGAGCGTTGCGATCGAGCTGGGGTTCGCGGGTGAGCCGGGCCCCGCGATCGAGCTGGTGGGCCTTGGCTACGTCTACCCGGATGGCACCCGCGCCCTGGACGGCGTGGACCTCGTCGTCCCGGTGGGCCAGCGGCTCGCGATCGTCGGCCAGAACGGGAGCGGCAAATCGACCCTCGTCCGCCATCTCGACGGGCTGCTCCGACCAACCGAGGGTCGGGTCGTGGTCGATGGTGCGGATGCGGCCGGGCTCAAAGTTGCCGAGCTGGCCGCCCGAGTCGGGCTGGTCTTTCAGGACCCGGACAGGCAGATCTTCGCCGGCAGCGTCCGGGCCGAGGTCAGCTTCGGCCCCCGCAATCTCGGCCGGACTGGTGCGGCACTCGCGGCGGCGGTCGACGGTGCACTCGCGGCGGTAGGCCTGGTTGAGCAGGCCAGCACCAACCCGTACGACCTGGGCTACTCGCGCCGCAAGCTCCTGACGCTCGCCTCGATCTTGGCCATGGGCACGCCGATCGTCGTCCTCGACGAGCCGACCACGGGTCAGGACGCCCGTGGGGTCGCCCGGATCCAGGCCGTCGTCGCGGAGGTCGCGGCCACGGGGCGGACGGTCATCGCGATCAGCCACGACATGCGCTTCGTGGCGAGCTCGTTCGAGCGGGTGGTCGTGATGCGGGCCGGCCGCATCTCCATCGATGGCACGCCGAGCGAAGTCTTCGCCGAGGCGAACTGGCCGTTGCTCGGGGCGACCAACCTGGAGCCGCCGCTCGCCGCGCGGGTCGGCGCTCGCCTGGGGCTGGGACCGACGCCGACCGACGCGGCACTCATGGACGCGATCGTCACGGGCCGCGCGGTGCGCTAGCGTTCTGGTCTGGACTCGACCCGCTTATGCGTCACCCGCAAACCGCGCTCGCCTTGGTTCCCGCTTACTCGTCGAGGAGCACCTCGAACACCTGCCCGCCGACGATGCGCCAGGCTCGAATGCCAGGCTGACCAGTCGTCGGGTCGGCCTCCGCATCGGCGAGCGACACGAGCAGGTAGAGCGCATCCGTGTAAAAGGCCAGGCCGATGTCGGTGGGCGATGGGCGGGCGGCGGACCGGACGTGCGAGTGGACGATCCCCCAGATCGCCTCGTCCGCGTCGTCGGCGGCCAGGCTG
>JANMQO010000247.1:0-2811 GCA_031370565.1 Chloroflexota bacterium | reverse complement strand
GCTGACCGACACGGTTGAAACTGAACCCGGCGGGCGATACGGTTCGATGACGGCCAGCGTTTCGCGCAGGGCCAGGGCGAAGCCGACCCGCAGCCCGGCCAGGGCGTAGGCCTTGCTCAGCGTCCGCACGACGATGAGGCGTGGATAGCGGGCGCGCAGGGGCAACAGCGTCGAGCCCACGAACTCGGCATAGGCCTCGTCGAGGCAGACCGTCGGCGGGATTCGGCCGTCCGCGGCGGCGTCGTCGGCCAGTCCCTCGAGGAGCGTCGCGATCGCGCCGTCCGGTTCGGCCAGGGCGGTCGGGTTGTTCGGGCTGCACAGCCAGACGAGCTGCGCCGAGCGGGCAGCCGCCCGAGTGGCCGGCAGGTCGAGCGCGTATCCGACATCGGCTCCCAGCCGGGGCACCGCCACGACGCGGGCCGTGCGCTGCTCCGTGGTTACCCGGTACATCGCGTAGGACGGCACCGGAATGACGGCGCTGCCACCGGGCGGCAGGAAGGCCCGGGCCACCATGTCCAGGATCTCGTCCGCGCCGGCGCCGACGAGGACCTCGTCCCGGCCGACGCCGTAGCGCGCGGCGGCGGCCTCGGCCAGCGCCTGGTAGTCGGACGGTGGGTACTCGGACAGGCTCGTCTCGAACGGCCCGCTGGCCAACAGCCGGGTGGCGAACTCGGGCGGGGTGGGGGACGTGTTCAGGTCGAACCGGACGATCCGGTCGAGCGACACGCCGTAGCGGAGCGCGACCTGCTCGCTGGTTGCTTCCCAGGCGTAGCTGGCAGGCGCCGTCGGGACGAGTCCCGCATCGGTCGAGGGATCAGCTCCGGGGCTGGCCTGGGGACCGGCTCCGGGGCTGGCCATGGCCATCCGGTTGGCGGGCGCCGTCATGACACGATCTTTTCGATCGGCAGGACCAGGATGCCCGAGGCGCCGGCCGCCTTCAGGCGCGGCAGCAGCCCCCACACGGCATCCGAGTCGATGACCGCGTGGATCGCGATCATGCCGGCGTGGGTGAGTGGGATGACCGAGGGCGATTCGAGGCCGGGCAGTAGATCCGTCAGCTCTTCGAGCTTGTTCGCCGGGGCGTTCATCATGAGGTACTTGCGACCACGTGCGGCGAGCACGGCCGAGAGCATCGTGTCGATCGCCGCGATGTCGGCCGCGCGCCCGGCCAGGGCGGCTGGCCCGCCGACGAGGATCGCCTCGGAGGCGAGCAGGTCGCCGATCGGGCGGAGACCATTCATGGCCATGGTCGAGCCGGTCGACACCAGATCGACGATGGCCTCCGACAGGCCGAGCCGGGGCGCGACCTCCACCGCGCCGGAGATCGGGACCACCTCGACCGGGATCTGACGAGCGGCGAAGAAGGCCCGGGTGGTGTTCGGGTGGGCCGTCGCGATCCGCACGCCGGCCAGGGCCTCGATCGTGTGCAGCGGCGAATCAGTCGGGACGGCGGCGGCCAGCCGGCAGCGGCCGTAACCCAGGTCGCGGATGCGGGGCAGATCGGTGCCGCTTTCGGCGAGCAGGTCGATGCCGGTCACGCCCAGGTCGGCCACCCCGTCGCCGACGAACTCGATCACGTCGTTGGTCCGCACGAACAGGATGTCCAGCTCGAAGTTCTGGACCCGGGCGACCAGGCTGCGGTCGTGCTCCTCGAAGATGAGCCCCGCGTCGTGCAGCAAGTGCAGGGTCGGCTCCACGAGTCGGCCCTTGTTGGGGACCGCGAGGCGCAGGCGGTCTCTCATCGTTCGGTGCCGGCTGGGTAGCGTGACGGGCCAGAGGTGGCGCTGGCGGCACTGGCAGCGCCCGCGGCGCGTGCCTTGCGTTGCTCGAGCACGGCGCGGTAGCCGCCTTCGCCGTGCCGGAGCCAGGACGCGATGCGGGTGATCGTGGCGGTGCTGGCGCCCGTCCGCCGCGAGATCTCGCCGTAGTGCAGGCCGGTGTCGAGCAGTCGCACAACCGCCCAGCGCTGGGCCATGTCGTGGAGTTCGCCCAGGGTGCAAAGGTCGCGTAGGAAGGCCGAGGCTCGATCGACGGTGTCAAGTGCCACGAAGGCCTCGAACAACGCGTCAACGTCGTCCGTTCGCCAGTCCGGTTGGGATGCCATGCGCCAGACCTCGATGTAGTAGCATGCTAACGTGATGACACACTACTACGATGCGAACGGGATCGTCAACCCCGCGCCGTTCGAGCTCCTGCCGGCCATCGACCTGCGGGCGGGACGCGTGGTCCGCCTGCGCGAGGGCGATGCCGCGCACGAAACGGTCTATGGCGACGATCCAGTGGCGGTGGCCCGGGCCTTCGCCGACGCCGGCGCGACCTGGCTCCACGTTGTCGATCTGGACGGCGCGTTCAGCGGCCGGCCCGTCCAGACGCCGATCGTCGACCAAATCGTCGCCGCGGTGGGGGAGCGCCTGCGCTGCCAGGTGGCCGGGGGCCTGCGGGATGCGTCGGCCGTCGCGGCTGCCCTGGCCGGCGGTGCCGCCCGGGTCGTCATCGGCACGGCGGCCCTGCGTGATCCGGACTTTGCCACAAGCCTGGTGACCCGCCACGGCACCGAGCGCGTCGTGGTGGCCCTCGACGTCCGTGACGGGTTCGCCCTCGGCGAGGGATGGCGGACCGGGGCCGCCGGCCTGCCGGTGCTCGACGTGCTCAATCGGCTGGCGGACGCCGGCGTCACCGTGTTCGCCGCCACCGCCATCGCTCGGGACGGCCTGCTGGGCGGCCCAGACCTCGAGCTGCTGGCCCGCCTGGTGGCCGCCGAACGGGGCGACATCCTGGCCTCGGGCGGCCTGGCCAACCTGACCGACCTGC
>JANMQO010000273.1:0-3154 GCA_031370565.1 Chloroflexota bacterium | reverse complement strand
TGCCGCTCTCGCCCGCGAACTGATCGAGCGACGCGATGAGGGCGTTGCCGTCGAGGAGCAGGCTCGGGGGGAATGCGTGCCGAGGACCAGCCACGACTCCCAACGGAACCTGACGCGGCGCGCCCGCCATGGTCGAAGCCGACATGACGCGCCAGTCTGGGGTCTGACCGTCGGTGAGCCCGTTGGCCGTCTCCGACCATGCCACCGCCGTGTTCGACACGGCGACCTCATACACCTGCGAAGGGCTCGCGTAGCTCCGCACGAGCGAGCCATCGGGGAGCGAGCGGACAACCACGGTCGAGGCCGCCCCGGTCGCCGCTTCGACGGCATACGCGACCCGGCTGGCGGCGAAGGCGACCGGCGGGGTGGCTGGGTACGGACACGCGAGACCCGCGCTTTGGGGCAGCTCGAAGGGCCGGGACGCCAGCCCTGCATCGATCTGCTGGAACGAGACCCTGGGCAGGCCATTGGCGCCGAGCGGTGCCGCAAGGATGCGCCAGGCCCGTGGCTGCCGCTCGAGCTGCTTGCAGCTGAGCTGGCTCTCGGCGGCGCCCGTCGTGGCTGCCCGCGACACGGCCACGACGATCCATGAGTGGTCGGTCAGCACTTCGTCGATCCGCTCGTCTGCCAAAAGCGCGAGCGATACCTGCCGCTCCGACCCGCCGCCGGCGTCGGCGACGAAGAGCGTCTTGCCGGCGATCCCCCGCAGGTAGGCATACGGGCCGGTCGGTGCGACTCCAGCCTGCACCGCCGGCGAGTCCGGGATCGGCGCGATCCTGCTGGCGGCTGGCGCAATGTCCAACACCGGCATCCCCTCGTCCGTCAACGTCGGGCGAGGTCGTGCCGGACTCGCGGAGGCGCTCGGGGATGGGGAGCTGGGCTGCGGCGAGGCCGGCGGAGTCGGCGACGCTCCGGGTGAAGCGAGGAACCCGCCGGGGCGGAGCCCCAGGCCGAGTCCGACCGCCACGATGAGGACCGCGGCTAGGACGGCGGCGAAGGCCGGGCGGGTCCGAACGATGATGGCCGGCCGGCTCGACCGGCGATTCAGCCCATCGTAGATCCGAAGACCCAAACCTCCGGGGGCAGCAGCGGGGTCGATCGCCCGGTAGTGGGCGCGGAGGCGCTGCTCGAGCTCGTCGTCGGTCATCGTGTTGCCTCCTCTGAACGGCGTTCGGCGTCGAGCGCGGCGCGCAGGTGCTGGAGGCTGGCGTGGAGGCGTGACTTCACGGTCCCCTCGGGGACGCGGAGCTGCTCCGCGATCTCGGGGACGGTGAGCTCGCGCCCGAAGCGGAGCGCGAGGAGGCCCTGCTCGTCGGGCGTCAGGCGGCCGAGCGCGGGCGCGAGGTCGGCGTGGGCGACCGATAGACCGGGCCCCCTGCCGGCCGCCGGATCGAAGGCGATGAGGCGCGGCCGCCGGGTGCGCCGCCGGAGCTCGTCGCGGCAGACGTTGACGAGGATCCGGGTGAACCAGCCGTCGGCCCTCTGGCTGTCCCGGAGCGTTCGGCGTCGGTCCCAGGCGAGCAAGGCCGCTTCCTGGACGGCATCCTCGGCGGCCAGTGGGTCGTGAAGGATGAACGTCGCAAGCCGATAGGCATCGTCGATCCGAGCGAAGAGCAGCCGGCGGACTGCATCGTCAGCGGTCACGGGCGCTGCGGCCTCGTCCAACATGCCCTCCGTCTCGGGTGTGCGGTTTCGGGTTGTCACCATGATGGACGAACGAGCGGGGCCAACCGTTCGATCTTCGGCCATGTCCGCTGCGCCGACCGCGCGTTCCTGCCTGCTAGAGGTCAGCCGCCAGCCATTGGCGACTGCGATCCGTAAGGGCCCGGTTCCGGATGACGGGACTGCCCCTTGCCGCCCCTCGACCGATGCCAGGCGAGACGGCCACCTGGGCGCTGAGTTTCCATCGGTTCGAAGGATGACATTCGATGCTGGCGCGAGCGATGATGGTGTCGTGAGCGATCCTCATCCGCTAGCTTCCGCCGACCTCGACCCGCTCGACCTGTCGCCACTCTCAGAGCGCGAACGGGAGATCCTATCTGCGGCGGTCGCCGGGCTCCCGGCGCGCGAGATCGCGAGCCGGTTCACCCTTTCGGAGGCGACCGTTCGCAGTCACCTCGCGAGTATTTACTCGAAGCTCGGGGTCACCGGCCGCGTTGAGTTGCTCGCCCGTCTCCATGGAGCGGCGCCTTCTCTCGATGCGGTGCCTACCTCAGATCCAGGGCAACCCGATGGGTCTCTTGCGCCGGACCGGAGATCGCGCCGCCGCCCATTCCTCATCCTGGCCGCTGCCGTCGTCGTCACCGCGGCCTTGGCAATAGTCACCGTCGCGACCGCGCAGTTCATCGCCCTGCGTCCAGATCTTCCACCGCGATCTGACCTCGCGACCGTTTCCGCGTTGGTGGCAGCCGGCGGAGTGACCGAGCTGAGCCAGGCCGCCGAGCTCAATCGGGATGGCGGAACACTCACCGTGACCCTCATGGGCGGCGGGCGCCTCCGAGTCGACGGCGTGACCTACGCCGAGTTCCAGTCGTTGGCGGAAGCTGCGGCCAGCAATCTGGAACGGACAGATCCTGGCAGGTATCTCTCAATTTCCAACGGCGGGAATTCCGAGCTGACACAGCTCGGGATACTAGCGACGGTGTACCTGCCGACCATCCCGTTTGTCGTAGTCGCCGTACTGGCTCTGCGGGTTGGGTTGCGCCGACGAGCTGCGCTCAGACCTGCAGCCTAGCGGGCACGCCGCTCCGCGGTTCCGATCGCCTGACGTCGGACCCGGAGCCGAGGCGTGGGCCCCTCACGCGATCCAGCGGAGCGCCTCATCAATCGGGCACGACGATCCGAGGTGTGGAACCCGGCGGTGCAAGTCCTTCTGACGCTCTCGGTCTCAAGGGACGGCTCCGACAGGACCTCATTTTGGGTCGCGTGGTTTGATCCATATCGAGATCTTCTCGGGTGAGATCATGCTCGCCCACAGCGGCGTGTGTTACCGCGGGGCGCTCTCCCGTGCACGCGGTCGCCGCCGGGACGCAAGGGCCTCGAGGCGCGTCGCGGCCGTGTGCCGTAGATTCTCGCCGTGCATGACGACGGCTACTTCGACGAGCGCGTCGCCGCGAGGTACGACGAGTCCGAGGCGGACCTGTTCGACCCGCGG
>JANMQO010000185.1:0-21458 GCA_031370565.1 Chloroflexota bacterium | reverse complement strand
TCGATGGCGCCGCCCGCCCGCTCGACCAATCGGTGCACCCGCAACTCGGCGTCGGCGAGCAACCCGGCGCAGCGTTCATGGAGCGCCACGCCGCGCTCGTACATGGCGATCGACAGTTCGAGCGGCTGGCCACCGGTTTCGAGCGCCGCGACGGTCCGCTGCAGTTCGGTCAGTGCGTCGTCGAAGCTCAGCATCGCCGGGTCAGGGCCAGGCGACGGCGGCGCAGGGGTGACGACCGCGGTCAGATCTGGTTCGGACGTTGTCACCGGGGTTCCTCGGCAGGGGTTGCTGGTGGCGCCGCGACGGGCACCAGTGGATCATGGCTTGCTGCGCTGGCCGGTGCAGAACCGTCGTCGTCGCTAGCGGTCAGCCGACCGATCCGCGGCGCGAGCAGGATACCAAGACCTATCCCCACGACCGCTGCCGCCAAGGCAAGGACCAGCACGCCAAGGAGCAGGCCGATCACTGGTGTGGCCGCGGCCCGTGCTCCACGGCGCCGACGCCCATGCCAGCCGGCGGCACGGGGCGGTCCACGACGGCCGCCAGGTCGCCCCGGGCCAGGCGGATCGCCAGGCGGGCGCCGGCCGTGGTGTCAAGTGGATCGCGCAGGATCCGGCCGTCGAGGTTGTGCCGGACGATGGCATAGCCGCGCTCGAGGGTCGCCTGCGGGCCGAGCACGGTCAATGCCGCCGCGCTGGTCCGCAGCGCGCCTGTCGCGACACCCAGTCGAAGCTCCATCAGCGGCCCGAGCCTGCTTGCCGCGCGGTCCGATGCCCGCCGGTCGGTGCCGACTCGCTCTCGGAGCGCCCGCGTCGCGCGATCGAGCTGCAGGCCAAGACGTTCCCGTGCAGCGGCCAGCTGGGCGGCTGGTCGGAGGCCGTCGAGGGCGCGTCGTTCCGCGCTGATCTCACGGCGGGCAAGGGCAACCATCCGTCCGACGGCCGCATTGAGGCGGCGGGCATCGGTGTTGAGTGCCGAGCTCACCGCCGCGCGATCGGGCACCACGATCTCAGCTGCGGCCGAAGGTGTGGGCGCCCGGTGATCGGCCACGAAGTCGGCCAGGGTGACGTCGGTTTCGTGTCCGACGCCGCAGACAAGGGGGATCGGATGAGCCGCGATCGCCCGGACGACCCGTTCGTCGTTGAACGACCAGAGATCCTCGAGGGAACCGCCACCTCGGGCCAGGATGGTCACGGCCGGCGCGTCGTCTGGTCGAGCGTCGAGGAGGCACTGCTCGGTGTAGCGTGCGATCCGGCTGAGGGCGCTGACGATGCTGGCCGGGGCGGGCTCGCCCTGCACCTGGCACGGGGCGAAGATGACCCGGACGAGCGGCCAGCGTCGCTCGAGGACGTGTCGAATGTCATGCCACACCGCGCCACTCTCGCTGGTCGCGACCGCGATGACCGCCGGGCGTAGGGGCAAGGGCCGCTTGCCTGCCGGGTCGAACAGACCCTCCGCCGCCAGGCGCGCCTTGAGCGCCTCAAAGCGAATGGCCAGATCTCCGAAACCAGCGGGCTGCACTGCACTGACGTACAGCTGGTAGACACCCTGCGCATCGAACACGTCGACCCGGCCATGCGCCACCACGCGCAGACCCGTGCGCGGCTCGAAGGGCGAGGCCAGGCGATCGTCCCGGAACCAGACGCAGGACAGCTGGCTGCGCTCATCCTTGAGCGTGAAATAGGCGTGCCCGGCACTCGATACGGTGACCCGGCCAACCTCGCCCTCCACCCATACGTCGCGCAGGCGATCGTCGCTCCGGACGGCGTCGCGCACCGCGCGGGTGACCTCGCTGACGCCCAGGATCCGCAAGCCGAACGTGCCAGCGACGGTGCCCATCGGGTCGTCTCGCCAGTCCATGCCGCTAGACCCGGGTCTGATACTCGCCGGTCCGGGTGTCGACCCGGATCGTATCCCCCTCTTCGACGAAGATCGGCACCGTCACCACCAGACCTGTTTCCGTCGTAGCGGGCTTGCGTGCGCCGGTCTGCGTGTCACCGGCGAATCCCGGCTCCGTCTCGGCCACGACGAGGTCCACGGTGACGGGCAGTTCGACGCCGATGGTCTCACCCTGGTAGGTCGTCCGATCGAGGGTCATGCCGTCCTTGAGGTAGTGCACGGCCTCATCGAGCTGCGCCGCGATCAGGTGGAACTGATCGTACGTGTCCGTGTCCATGAAGTGATAGTCGTCGCCGTCGCGGTACAGGAACTGCACGGGGCGGCGTTCCAGCTGGGCGCGTGGCCACTTGGCGCCGGCCTGGAACGAACGCTCCACGGTCTGGCCGCGCTTGATATTCCGGAGGGTGATCCGGACCTGGGCTGAGCCGCGGCCCATCTTGATGTGGTGGTAGTCGAGGATCTGCCAGAGGTCGCCGTCGAGTTCGATGGCGACACCCTTGCGCAGTTCGCCGGTGGAGATCATCGGTGGTGGGCTCCCGGGAGATGGTTGGCGGGCTGGGCGACCGGCAACCGCTGGATCGTGCCTGGATCGTGCCGATTGTAGCCGCCCTCAGGCTGGCCCGGTGGCGCCGTGCTCGGTCTTGTCGGCAGTGACCGTCGCCGTGGCACGTGCGGGTCAGCCGCCGACCAGCAGCACGTCACGCGGAAACCTGGTCAGGAGCTCCGCCCGACCGGCCGTGACATCGACGGCCAGCAAGTCCTCGATCCGGACGCCCAGCTCGCCTTCCACGTACACGCCCGGCTCCACGCTGAACACCGTCGGGCTGGGTAGTGCGTCGTCGGCGGCCAGTCGGCCCAGGCTGGGCAGCTCGTGCGTGGCCAGGCCGATTCCGTGACCCGTCCCGTGTCCGAACTGGTCGCCGTATCCCGCACCCTCGATGACATCCCGGGCGAGCGCGTCGACCGCACGTCCGCTGGGCAGTGGCCCGCCCGATGCCACGGCCGCCCGGACGCCGGCCAGCGCCGCTGCCTGGGCGGCGGCCACGACCTGATACATCGCCAGCGCGCGATCCGACGGCGCCCCGACGAACAGGGTGCGGGTCATGTCGCTGCGGTAGCCCGCCACTTGCGCCCCGAAGTCGAACAGCAGGACCTGACCACCCAGCACGGGGCGGTTACCCGGCGAACCGTGGGGCAACGCCGCCTCCGGGCCGGCCAGGCAGGCCACGTCGAAGGCAAGCGCCTCTGCGCCGTTCGTCCGCATGAGTACCTCGAGACGCCAGGCGAGAGCCGCTTCCGTCACGCCGGGCCGAATCTCTGGCAGCAGCGCCGCAAGCGCTCGATCGGCGACCGCGCAGGCCGCCGCGATGCGCTCCAGCTCGGCCGGTTCCTTGGTCGCTCGGTCCGCCTCCAGCCAGCCATCCACCGCGACGAGTTCGACGTCCGGCGCCGCGGACACCAGCCGCGTCCAGGTGGCGTGGCTCAGGAAGCCCGCCTCGACCGCCACGTGTCGCGCCCCGAGCGAGCCGAGCAGGGCCGGCCAGCGTGCCTCGAGGTCACCATACACAGGCTCGATACGAGCGGTCGGTGCCTCACGACGAGCCTGCACGGCATAGCGGCTGTCGGCCAGCACGACCAGCGCGTCGCCGCTGACCAGGAACCAGCCGGAGACGCCCGCCACTTTCTCCTCCCCGTCGGCCAGGACCAGGCCGGTGAGGTAGCGACTGTGCTCACGGCGAATGCCGAAGTAGGCGTCCAGGCCAGCCGCTGCGAGACGCGCCCGAAGCCGGGCCAGGCGAGCCGGACGCGCTACCCGGTCAGCCTCGGACCAGCTCGTCAGCTGGGCAGGCGCCGGCGGCGGCGCGAAGTCGTCCGGTACCGGCCAGCGGTCCGTCGACTGCCCGCTCACCGATAGCCATACTTGCGCAGGTTGGCCTCCTGCTGGGCCAGCGTTCGAGCGAAGGCGTGCTGGCCGCCGCCATTGGGGATGGCCACAAAGTAGAAATAGCCGGTCTTCGTGTTGGGCGCCAGGGCGGCATCGATCGAGGCCAGCGAAGGCGTGGCGATGGGGCCCGGGATGAGCCCAGCCTGCTGATAGGTCTGGTAGCCGGCCAGTCCGGCGGGCACGTTCAGTTGCCCCAGGGGCGTGGTCGGGTAGGCCCAGAAGACGTACGTCGGCCATTGGCCGAACGGCAGCTTGGCCAGCGCCACCGTGTCATTCGCATAGAGCACGGTCGGGTCGGCGTTGAGGATGAATGGGCGCTGGTTGAGCCGGTTCTGGTAGACGCCGGCGATGATCGGACGCTCCCGGTCCAGGACGGCCTCGTGCTCGACGATCGAAGCCAGGCTCAGGACCTGGTAGAACGATAGGCCGCGTGACTTGGGGACGGCCAGCCGGTCCGGCCCGACAGTGGCATAGAAGCGGTCGAGCAACAGTCGAATGAAGGCGTCGGGTTTGACATCGGGCAGGACCTGGTAGGTGGCCGGCGCGAGGAAGCCCTCCAGCGATGCACCCTTGGGCAGATGCAGCCACGGGTAGTCGGTCAGCAGCGCGGCCGGCGGATGCTTCGCTTCGTCATAGAACGCCTGGACATCCATCGGCAGACCGAGCGTCTGTAGCTTGGCGGCGATCTGCTCGATCCGCAGGCCCTCGCGCAGGGTGATCGTGATCGCCCGGTCCTTGGCCACCAACAGCGCCGTGACGAGCTGGTCCGGGGCCATGTTCTTGCGCAGGATGTAGGTCCCGGCCTCGAGGCTGCCGGTCAGGTTTCGCTGGATCGTGATGAACACGAAGGCGCGGCCGTCGACGAGCAGCCCCTGGTCCTGCAGTCGGCGGGCAATCGAGGAGGCCGTGTCGCCCTGAGTCACGGTGAATTCAAGCTGGGAAGGGTCCGTACCGGCAGGTCGCGTCAAGGCAGTGCCAAGGTCCTCACGGACCAGGTCCGCCACGAACGGCAGGCGCAGTGCGCTCGGGTTGTCCGCGGCCCAGCCCACGACCGCCCGAGCTACGACGGGACGGAGCACCGTCAGCGACACGGTCAGCACGATCGCGGCCAGGACGCCCACGAACAGCAAAAACCTGATCAGCCCGGCCAGGCCTGATCCAGCGCCACGGCGATTGCCCGTCGGCGGATGACCAGGGCCTGACCGGAGCGACCTCGATCGCTCCCGATCCCCGGGGGTGGTGCCCTCGAACGAGCGGGCGTAGTGCTCTTCGTCCAGGCGGGCTGCTGGCAAACGGTGTGCCTGCTGCGCAGGTCGTCGATCGCCGCGATCGTGCAGCGTCATCGGTCCGCGCCATGTTGGGCACGGGCGTCCAGCTCGTCCTGGAGGATGATCGCCGCAGCTTCACGATCCACTCTCGCTCGATGGGCCTCGCGTTGGGCGGCGGACGGCGGGCCGCCGGACCGACCACGCTTCATCGGCCCGAGCCGTTGCTCCGCCAGGTGGCTGGTCCAGCGCTCGTCCCGAAACGTGATCGGCAGGGCGACCAGCGGGTCAATCGCCGCCGCCCAGGCCCGGGTGATCGCAGCCTGGGTCCCTTCCTGGCCGGCCGCCTCGAGAGGCAGGCCGACGACCAGCTCGCCGACGCCCTGCTCCAGCGCAATCCGGCGTACGGTGACGGCGTCCTCAGTCGGGGTCCGCGCCCGACGTATCGTGACGAGCGCTTGCGGCGGTCCGGCTGGATCCGACACCGCCAGCCCGATGCGACGTGCCCCCAGGTCAATGCCGAGCAGGCGGGTCATGGTGCGACGCCACCGGACGGCACGGCCGTCTGCGTGCTTCGCGCGGGAGCGGCGGGTGACGGGGATGCTGCGGCGACCGGTGCGGCGACGGTCAGCTCGACCCTGGCGTCGAGCGTGGGGATGGTCGTGACGTAGCCGGGCCAGGTCTGAATCGAAACGACGCCGTAAGTGGCCAGGATCGCGTTTGCGTCGGCCACGGGGCGACCACGGACCGCAGCCCGAAGCTGGGCGACATCCAGAACGGGGATCGCGAGCGCGGTCACCGTCACCCGAAAGTCGACGATCTGACCGTCCGGCTGGCCGGCACCCACGGTCACGGCGACCGACCCAGCCTGCAGTGTCTGACCGGATGGCACGGTGAGCGCACCCACGGCCACCTGGCGCACCAGGGAGGCGTCCACGGTCACCACGGTGCCCGACGCCGTCAGACCGAGTTGGAAGGATGGCTGCTCCACGTTGACCAGGGTCCCGGGATCGACCGACGGGACAGCGGCACCGAGGGCACCCGTCTTCGGGAAGGCCGTGGCCCCAGACGGCAAGCTATCGGGCGCCGCCAGCCAGGATTTGTAGTCGTTCTGGATCTGACCCGTGAGCTGGGCGACGGCGGCGGCGACATCCTGCTGGGAGATCCGCGTGAACTCCTGTCGCGTGCCCCCATTGGTGGGCACCGGGTTGCTCGCGCTGACCTGTTGCGTCCGCAGGAAATCGGGGACCTGGGTGATCGACCCCGCATCAACATCGCCCGCAGGGCCAGCTGTTGCTGCGCGGACGCTGACCGAGGCGAAGCCGTGGCTGATCCGGTTGCCGGCCACCCGCGCGGGAGGCACCGTCACCGGGGCGGTCGTCAGGAAGACAACACCGGACAGAGTGGAGAGGTGGGTTCCGGCAGGGACCGCCACCGGGCCGACCGTATTGACACTGTCGAACGTGACCGAACCGGTGGCAGTTGCCGAGACGACCCGCTTGCCGGTGGCGGTGAAGTCGCCGTTGGCGGCAAAGTCCTTGCTCAGCCGCTGGGCGGGCACTACCTTGGCGGTCACGTCTACGCCGGTCGCCGAGGGATCCGCCCGGACCACCAGTGAGACTGGGCTGAGCGGTACGCTTCGTGGCGTGACGACGATCGTGGCGCTGGGCAGGATGGTCGTGGCAACGATCCCGGTGAGGAGGAGCAGCACCAGCCCGACGACGAGCAGGGCGACCTGCCGCGGATCGCGGCCGCGCCGGCCTCGAGCGGCCGACAGCACGGGCAGCGACGCGCCGCCGGAGCGTGGGCGAGGGTCACTCGAAGCCCCAGCGTCCCGCGCGGGTTCACGACCGTCGGCCGACACGTCGGGGCCGGTCGGCCCAATGATGGGACCAGCCGCCGCGGCGGCCAGTTCCTGATCCGGGCGCGGCAGTCGCGTCGGTCCAGCGGATTGCGCCCGAACCCTCGACTCGGTCGACGGGTTGGGTTCGTGAGTGGTGACGGCCATCCTGGCGGCGACGGCCGCCTCCTCGAATGCCGCGACCGAGGCATGAGCGGAAAGTCCAGCCGAAGCGGCGAGGGCGCGGGCGGCGGGATCGGCGGCCACGATCGACAGGACCCGGTTGTGTTCGACCGCTTCCCGGGCCAGCAACCGAAAGTTGATCCGGGACGTGGCCAGGCGCGAGCCGCTGGGCAGCACAAGGGCGACCGCCGGCTCGACGGCGTCTCGGATCCGGCCGGCGGCCGTCGTGATTTCATCGTCGATATCGAGGTAGAGGATGGTTGCCACGGTCAGAGCCTAGACCTTCATCGCGCGGAGGACTCTGCGCAGCACGGCATCGAGGGGATCTTGATCGGCCTGCAGCTCGATGGCCTGACGGGCCAGGCCAAGCGGCGTGACGTCCTGCTGATCGACCAGCAACCCGGTGGCATCGACGATCGAGCCGACCTGGTCGGGCGACATGATCGTCACCTGCGGCGGTCGGGCAAAGGGCAGGTGGCGCCAGAACCGTTCCGACGCGAGGGCGGCCTGGATCTCCGGCAGCCGCGAACCGCCGCCGCACAGGTAGATCCGGCCGGGCAGGAGGTCCCCAGCTGCCAGTTCTTCGACGACGAGCTCCACACCCGCCGCCCAGACTGCCACATCGTCGGCCACGATCGCGGCGACCTCGTCGCGCCGGTCGACCGCCAGGCCCCGAGCGTAGTCGACCTTGGTTGCCTCGGCGCGCGGGAAGGGCAGCTCCAGTCGATCCGCGATCGATTTGGTGAACGCCCGGCCGCCGAGGGCAAACATGCGAGTGCCTTCAATGCCGCCGGATCGGACCAGCGCCACGTCCGTGGTCCCACCGCCGATATCGACGAAGATCGCGCCCGCCTGCTGGAGCTGGTCAGAACCGAGCGCGCGAGTCACGGCGTACGGCTCCGCGACGATCTCCAGGAGCTCCAGGTCGAGCTGGCTGGCCACGCTCTCCAAGGCGCCCAGGTGGACCAGCGGAGCGAACGCCTCGAAGATCGCGATCTTCACATGGCGACCCTGAAAGCCGATTGGGTTGCTGACCGGATAGCCATCGATGCTGGCCGCCGTGATCGCGGCGTGGACGAGCCGGACATCGACATGCGGCAGGCCGGTCTCCCAGGTGATCGCTCGCTCTGCCTCGTGCAGGGCTTCCTGCTGGACGCCATCGATCAGCCGCTGCAGCTCCGCCTCGGTAATCGGCTGGTCCGGTCGTCGACGTTCCTGCGTGTGCGTCGTCGTAAAGCCCTTGACGAGCTCGCCGGCGATCCCGAGCACCACCTGGCTGGGCCGGAAGCCAGCCATCTCTTCCGCTTCCTGGAGGGCCACCGAGCAGTTGTCGACAACTGCCGCGATGTCCGCCACTGTCCCCGACTGCATGTGGGCCAATCCCTGGCGGCGGCGGCCAACGCCCCGGACGGTGCCCTGGCCCTGGTCGTCGATCTCGAACACGAGTGCCTTGGCGAACTCCGTGCCGATGTCGAGGGCCGTGCAGGCAGCCAGAGCGGGCGCCTCGTCGCGGTTCCGGAACCGGCGCCAGAACGCCATCTAGCCGGCGGTCCGGTGGGTCGCCCGCAGGGCGTCGGCGATCGCCTCCAGGGCGGCCGGCAGACCCTCGCGGTGGCTGCCTTTGCCCTGGGCCATCTCGGCACGGCCGCCGCCTCGACCATCGATCGCAACCGCCGCGGACCGGACAAGATCGCCGGCCGCAATCCCTCGAGCCACGAGGTCCGCACTGACCGAGACGAAGACCTGCGGCTCGTTTCCGTCGAGACCAAGGGCGATGACGCTGGAAGGCAGAAGGCCGCGCAGGTCCTTGCCCACACCCTTCATCGCTTCGATCGACTCGAACGGCCCGGCGAACGATACCAACCGAATGCCCGGGGCCACCTCTTGCGCCGCCGCGGCCAACTCGGCGGGACGCGGCAGACCACCACCACCCGACCCCGCCTTGAGGCGTCGACGGGCTTCTCGAAGTTCATCCTGCAGAGATTGAATGCGCTCCGGCAGGCGCTCCGCGGACGTCGCCCCCAATAGCTGCGCCGAGCGTTCGAGCGTCGCCATGCGGTCCGCCAGGTGGCTGTCGGCGGCCTCACCGGTAAGGGCCTCGATCCGGCGCATGCCGCTACCGATGCTGCGCTCTGCGGTGAGGACGAATCCGCCGATCTGCCCGGACGCCCGGCAGTGTGTTCCGCCGCACAGCTCGTGACTGAATCCCTCGACCCGGACGGTCCGGACCTGCTCGCCGTACTTCTCGTCGAAGAAGGCGTCGGCGCCGGCCGCGATCGCGTCTTGCATGGTCATCGTCGCTACGCTGACGGGTCGGTCCTCGCGAATGATCCGGCGCACCTGCGCTTCGATGGCCCGCAGTTCGTCCGGGGTCAGGCCGCGCTCGAGCGGAAAATCGAAGCGCAGGTAGTCAGGCGTGACGAGCGAGCCAGCCTGGCGGGCCCGTTCGCCCACGATGTTGCGCAGGGCGCGATGGAGCAGGTGGGTACCGGTGTGGTTGCGCATCGTGCGCGCGCGCCGCTCGGCGTCGACGTCAGCGCGGACCACCTGGCCGACGCGCAGCGTGCCGCGCAGCGTGCCGCGCTGGACAATGAGGCCGCCGCTCGGTCGCTGCGTGTCGCTCACCTCGAACAGGACCGCGTCATCAGGGTTGCGCAGGACACCGCGATCACCCACCTGGCCGCCACCCTCGGCGTAGAACGGTGTACGGTCGAGGATGACCTCGGCCTGGGCGCCAGCCGGGACGCGCAGCTCGACCTCGTCGACCGCGCGCAGCTCGTCGTACTCGACGCCGTCGCGCAGGATCGCCTGCACGGTGGCATCCGCGCTGATGCTCTGGTAGCCCTCGAACGTGGAGTCGCCCAGCCGCCGGACGATCGACTCGTACAACGAGGTTGCCTCGGCGTGCCGTGCGAGCTCGGCCTTGCGGCCGCCGCGGCTGCGCTGGCGCTGCACCTGGAGGGCCGCATCGAAGCCTGGTCGGTCGACCGCCACGCCATACTCGGCGGCGAGCTCGATGGTCAGGTCAATCGGGAAACCGTAGGTATCGTGAAGCCGGAAGGCGACGTCGCCGGCGAGGGTCGGGGCGTCGACGGGCAGTTCGTCGGGACCGCGCCCCACGGTCCGCTCGGCGTCAGTCAGCGGAACCAGCGCCTCTTCGAACTGGATGGTGCCCGCGTCGAGGGTCCGTGCAAACTGGGCCTCTTCGCGCGCGATCGTGCTCAGAATCTCGTCGCGTCGCTCGACCAGGATCGGGTAGGCCCCGCCCATCGCCTCCACGACAACCGACGCCGCCTCGGCCAGGAACGGCTGTCGGCGGCCCAGCAGGCGGCCGTGGCGGACTGCCCGCCGAATGATCCGGCGCAGGACGTAGCCACGACCCTCATTGGCGGGCAGTACGCCGTCGGCGATGAGGAAAGTGATCGCCCGCGAATGGTCAGCGATGACCTGGTAGCTGAACCGCTCACGTTCGAACGCCACCTGGTCCTGACCCATGAGCTCGCGGACACGGCTGAGGACCGGCAGGAAGAGATCCGTGTCGTAGTTGCTGGGGACCTGCTGCAGAACGCTGGCCAGCCGCTCGAGGCCCATGCCGGTGTCGACGCTGGTGAAGGGCAGCGGCGAACGACCCTCTGGCCGCTGGTCGAACTCCATGAACACCAAGTTCCAGACTTCCACCCAGCGCGGACATTGTTCGGCGTGATCGGGCACGCATTCCGGTCCCTCGGACAGGTGGGCGCCACGGTCAAAGTGAATCTCGCTGCACGGTCCACACGGCCCCGTGTCGGCCATCCGCCAGAAGTTCTTATCGTCGCCGGTATCGACGTCGCCCCACTGCGCCATGCGTTCGGGCGGCAGGCCGATCTCGTCACGCCAGACGGACCGAGCCACCTCGTCGTCGGTGTAGGTCGTGGCTGCCAGTCGGTCCGCCGGGATGGCCAGCTCGACGGTCAGAAACTCCCACGCCCAATGGATCGCCTCGCGCTTGAAGTAGTCGCCGAAGCTCCAATTGCCGAGCATCTCGAACAGGGTGTGGTGGCTGGGTGATCGGCCGACCTCCTCGAAATCGTTGTGCTTGCCGGCGACGCGCAGACAGCGCTGGTAGTCGACCGCCCGGTTGTAGCTGCGGGTCTCGGCGCCGGTCAGGACCTCCTTGAACTGGACCATCCCGGAGTTGGTGAAGAGCAGGGTCTGATCGCCGGCCGGCACCAGGCTGGCCGAGGGCACAACGGCGTGGCCGCGCTCGGCAAAGAACGCGATGAACCGACGCCGGATCTCGTCGGCAGGCAGGGCGTGAATCCGGGGATCGGTCGGATGGGATGAAGACAGCATCGGCCGCTATGGTACCGAACCGGGCGGGCTCAGACGCTGGGACGTCGTCCGAGGAGGCGGCGCCAGAGCCTGGAACCTGCGATGGCAGCGCCGACCAGCAGGCCGAGTGTCAGACCGCGGACGAATCGGTCCGATCCATGTTGGCCCTCCGCCTCGTCCGTCGTGCCCGTCATGGTTTGCCGCGCTGCGGACCGAGCGCCGCGACGATCGACACGAATCCGATCCCCACACCCGCGCCAACGAGTGCCGCCGGCAGTCGGAAATCGCCCAGCCGAAACAGATCGATGCCCAGGCGCCCGCCCAGTGAATCACCCGCACCCGCGCCGAGGATGGCCGCCAGCACGACCAGCGGCAATCGACCGCCCACGCTACCTCGCACGAACACGTAGGCAGCCGTGCTGAAGATGCCCAGGAGCACCGCCAGCACGAGCCCGGGGCCAATCATCGGGGCAGTATAGGGGCCGCGCTGGGCGCTGGCCTCACGGCCGAGGTACGCGCAAGCGTCAGGGCCGAGCCTCGGGCGGCCTCAGACCCGACTGATCCGGCCGCCGCCCAGGACGATCTCGCCCTCGTACAGCACGGCAGCCTGGCCGGGTGCGGCGGCCCAGACCGGCTGGTCGGTCTCCGCGATCCAGCGCCCGCCGCGGTCCGGCTCGCTGGTCGTGGCCGGTCGGATGGTGGCCGGGATCAGGCGCGCGCGGTGACGGATGCGCAGGGCGGCACGGAACGGTGCCGTGACACCAGACGGGGGCCGTCCGTCCACGAAGCTCACGTCAGCCAGCGCGACGGTCGTCGTCTCCAGGTCGGAACGCCGGCCCAGGACGATTGTGTTCGTCGCCGCGTCGATCCGGCTGACATAGCGCGGCTCGCCGAGCGCGACCCCCAGGCCCTGCCGCTGGCCGACGGTGTAGCCCGCCGTCCCGGCGTGTTCGCCCACGGCGGCTCCACTGGCGTCGACGATGGGTCCAGCCTCAGGCACCCAGCCGGCTCGCTGGCGCAAGGCGTCCCGGTAGTCGCCGCCGGGCACGAAGCACAGTTCCTGGCTGTCGGGCTTGTCGGCGGTCGCCAGGTCGAGCGATCGAGCTACTGCGCGAACCTCTGGCTTGGTCAGCTCGCCCAGCGGAAATCGCGCGTGCAGCAGCTGATCCTGGCGCAGCCCATACAGGAAGTAGGTCTGGTCTTTGTCCTCGTCCCGCGCGCGCAGGAGACGGGCACGGCCGTCGGCCGTCACGTCCTGGCGGGCATAGTGGCCAGTGGCGACCGCTTCGCAACGGTACAGCTGGCGGGCCCGGCCCAGGAGGGCCCCAAACTTGACATACGTGTTGCAGTCGACGCATGGGCTGGGCGTCTCGCCGTCGAGATACGCGGCCAGGAATGGTTGCAGTACCCCAGCATCGAACTCGCGCTCGAGGTTCATGACATAGAACGGGATCCCCAGCTGAGCAGCGACTCGTCGGGCATCGTCGGCTGCGTCGAGCGAACAGCAGCTGCGCTTGAACTCGGAATAGCTGTCGGCCACGTCGTGCAGCCGCATCCAGACCCCGACCACCTCATGGCCCTGGGCATGGAGCAGGGCCGCTGCGACGGACGAGTCGACGCCACCGGACATTGCGACGAGGACGCGGGCCATGGGTGCAGTCCCTGACGACCGGTCGGCCGTCAGACCCCCAACCCCTGGCCGAGGGGGTCGCCAGCCAGGACCGCGCCGGCCGAACGCATGGCCGCCAGGGTGCGCGGAACGAGGTCCATCGCGACATCGATCTCGGCCGCCGTGGTGGTCCGCCCAAGCGATAGGCGCAGCGCGCCGCGGGCCTCTTCGTCCGGGTAGCCCATGGCCGACAGGACGTGGCTCACCTCGGTCGACCCGGTTGCGCAGGCAGAGCCGATGGACGTGGCGATGCCGTCCAGATCGAGTGCCGTCGCCACGGCGGACCCATCGGTATCGCGGGCAACGATCGAGAGCAGGCCCGGCAGGCGATCATGCGGGTGGCCGGTCAACTCGACCCCCGGCAGCGCCAGGATGGCGTCGCGCAGCCGATCTCGGAGCGAGCGGAGCCTGGGCACCGTGTCCGACCGGTCACGCGCCGCCAGTTCGTAGGCCACGGCCATGCCCACCGCTCCGGCCACGTTCTCCGTGCCTGCCCGGCGGTGACGCTCCTGCGACCCACCGTGCTGCTGGGCGAGGAGGTGCGTCCCGTGCCGAACGTACAGGGCGCCCATGCCCTTGGGGCCCTCGAACTTGTGGGCCGCGATCGACACGAGATCCGCGCCGAGCCGGTCGAGCTCGAGATCCACATAGGGAGCGGCCTGGACCGCATCGACGTGGAGCAAGATTCCGCGGCGGGCGCGGACACGCTCGGCAATCTCGGCGATCGGCTGGATCGTGCCCACTTCGTTGTTGGCCAGCATGACGCTGACCAGGATCGTGCGGTCGGTCAGGGCCGCCGCCAGGTCGTCGGGGTCGAGCCGGCCGTACCGATCGACCGGCAGCTCGACGATCTCGAAGCCGAATTTCTCGAGGTAGCGCAGCGTGTGCCCCACCGCGTGGTGTTCGATCGCGCTCGTGACGATCCGATGGCCGCGCGCCTTGCCCGCCCAGGCGGCCCCTTTGAGGGCCAGGTTGTTGGCCTCGGTGCCGCCGGAGGTGAAGACGATCTCGCGCGGCTGCACCCGAAGCCCCACCGCCAGCCGCTCGTGCGCGTCGTCCAGTCCCGTGCGGGCGGCTCGACCTAGCGCGTGTGCCGACGAAGGGTTCCCGAAGTGTTCGGTCAGGTAGGGCAGCATCGCGGCCACCACCTCGGCGCGGACTGGGGTCGTTGACGCGTGGTCGAGGTAGATTGTCATCGGCCGGGATCGTACACCCCAGCCGGCCGCTGGTCGTTCGCCGGGTTCAATCGGCGGCCCGGCGCAGGTCCTCCGCCCGCCCGAGGGCGCGTCGCCGGTCATGCTCCGACAGGAAGCGCTTGCGCAGCCGGATCGAGGTCGGGGTCACCTCGACGAGCTCGTCGTCCGAAATGAACTCGATGGCCGACTCCAGCGTGATCGGCCGGGGCGGGGTGAGCCGGAGCGACTCGTCGTGCGAGTGGGTCCGGATGTTGGTGAGCTGCTTGGCCTTCGTCGCGTTCACGTTCATGTCGCCGGAGCGCGCGTGCTCACCGACGATCATGCCCTCGTACACGTCCTCGCCGGCGCCGATAAACAGCTCACCGCGCTCTTCGAGGTTGAACAGGCCATAGGCGTTGGAGATGCCGGTCCGATCCGCGATCATCACGCCGTTGGTCCGATGGGTCACCTCGCCAGCCCACGGCCCGTAGCCCTCGCCGATCTGATGGAGGAGCGCCGTGCCGCGGGTGTCGGTCAGGAGCTGCCCTCGGTAGCCGATGAGACCACGGGTCGGGATGATGAACTCCAGACGAACGCGGCCGTCGGCATCCGAACTCATCTGCTCGAGTCGCCCCTTGCGTCCGGCCAGGGCGGTCTGGACTTCGCCGATGTAGTCCGGCGGCATGTCGATGGTGATCCGCTCATACGGCTCTTCGCGCGCGCCGTCGACGATGTGCAGGATGACCTCGGGCCGGCTCACGGTCACTTCGAAGCCTTCGCGGCGCATCTGCTCGATGAGAATGGCCAGCTGCAACTCTCCCCGACCCCGGACCTCGTAGGTGTCTCCGCTGTCGGTCGGATAGACCTCGATGGATACGTTGCCCAGGACTTCCTTCTCTAGGCGGGCCTTGATCTGACGGCTGGTCACGTACTTGCCGTCCCGTCCGGATAGCGGCGACGTGTTCACCCCAAAGGTCATCCGGAGCGTTGGCGCGTCCACATCGAGCCGGGGCAGCGGTCGCGGATCGCCTGGATCCGTCAGCGTGTCGCCGATGGTCACCTCGGGCAGACCGGCCACCGACACGATGTCGCCGGGACCGGCCTCGGCGACATCGATCCGATCGATCCCGTGCGCCGTCTGGAGGCTCGTCACGGTCCCGCTGAGGGTCACCGTCCGGCCCGGTTCGACCCGTCCGGCAGTATCGTCGGCATCGAGCCGAACGACGCTGACCCGCTGACCAATCCGGATCCGACCGTTCCAGATCCGACCGACCGCCATCCGCCCGACGTAGTCGTTCGCGGACAGGTTCGTGACCAGCAGCTGCAATGGATGGCCTTCCTCGTAGGTCGGCGGTGGGGTGACCTTGATCAGCACATCGAGCAGGGGCCGGAGGTCCGTGCCTGGGATCGCAAGGTCCGGTGTGGCGGTGCCGGCTCGGGCGTTCGTGTAGACGACCGGAAAGTCGATCTGGTGTTCGTCCGCGCCCAGGTCGAGAAACAGCTCGTAGACGGCGTCGAGGACCTCGGCCGGGCGAGCGTCACTGCGGTCGATCTTGTTGAGGGCGACGACGACGGGCAGGCGGCGCGCCATCGCCTTGGTCAGGACGTAGCGCGTCTGTGGGAGCGGGCCCTCGGCCGCATCGACCAGCAGCAGGACCGCATCGACCATGAGCAGCGAGCGCTCGACTTCGCCGCCGAAGTCGGCGTGGCCGGGGGTGTCGACGATGTTGAGCCGGATGCCAGCATGGTCGATGGTCGTCTGCTTGGCCAGGATCGTGATCCCCTTCTCACGCTCCAGGTCACCCGAATCCATGACCCGATCGACGAGCGCCTGGTTGGCCCGGAACGTGCCGGTCTGGCGCAACATCGCGTCGACGAGGGTGGTCTTGCCATGGTCCACGTGGGCCACGATGGCGATATTGCGCAGGTCCGTCCGGACAGCGATTGTCGGAGTGGGGGTCGAGGCAGCGGGCACGGTAGGGCGGTTCTCCTGGGTCATGGGGCCCGTCATTGTCCCACAGACTGGCGAATATTGGCCGCGCCGGCCTTCGCGATCAGCGGGGCTTCGGACACCCGTGGAGACCGGGCGGCTATCCGGCGTCCGCGGCCTGCTAGCATCCCGATATGACCGTCGCCGCCGTCGTTCTCGCTGACAGCATCGCTGCCGCCATGACAAACGCCGATGGGCTGGCTCGGGTGCGCCGAATCGTCGACACTGCCTGGTCCGGTGGTGCGCTGCCGATCGTGGTTGTCACGCCCGATGCTGACCGACAGGTGCTGACCGCGCTGGCCGGCGCGACCGCGACCCTGGTCGAGCCTGGCGCGGACGACGGTCGAACGGTGCTGCGGCTCCAGCTCGGGGTCGACAGCGCGGTCGAACTGGTGGCGGCTACGCGGGCCGTCCTGGTCTGGCCGAGCGTCATGTGCTGGGTCGGTCCGGAGACCGTCACGTCGCTGATCGAGACCCATGGTGCACGACCGGACGCGCTGCTCGAACCGACCTATGCGGGCGTCGCGGGCTGGCCGAAGCTGCTGCCTCTGACCCAGCCGGATGGCGTCGCCGCTCTCGCCCGTCTGCTCGACGATCCGGCAGGCACGCTGGACGTTACCGCGTTGGACATTGCCGTGCTGGCCATCGAGTTGGGTGATCCGGGCGTGACCCGCGATGGTAATACGGCCCGCTCAGAACTGCCGCCGTACGACGGTCCGCAAGGGCCGGTCCACGATCACAGGCACGAGTGGGTCGATTCGATGGACGAACTGGCGGGCGAACCGTCGCGTTCGCCTGTATCCGGCCGCGACTGACCCGCCTACCTCGACGGAGCTCGCCGCCAGAACCGAGCCGGGATACCGCCGATCGTGCCCAGCGCGACGCCGGCCAGGACCAGCCCGACGCCAGTCAACTGGAACGGGGACGGCGCTTCGCCGATGAGCAGTGCGGCCAGCACGACCGCGGCCACGGGCTGGCTGAGCAGGATGAGCGATGACACGACCGCCGGGAGAAACGGCAGCGACGCCGCGATGAGCAGGCCACCGGCCAGCTGAGCGCTGAGTGCCAGCACGATGAGCCAGCCATGCTCCGGCCACGACGGCACCAGGACCAGGTCCCCGATGACGACGCCCCCGAGCAGCCCCCCGAGCACCGTGGCGGCCGTGGCATCGCGAACGGGTCCGACAAATCTACCCGGCATTCGCACCCGACGAATGAGCAGCAGGTAGCCCGCGTACGAGCACGCAGTGACCAGCCCGTAGGCCACGCCAAGGCCGGGATCCCGGCCATAGGCGCCTCCCCCTACGACACCGGAGATGAGCACCACACCAACGACGGCCAGGGGTGCTCCGGCCAGCACCCGACGCGACGGTCGTTCGCCGAGCAATAGCCAGGCCACGATGCCGACCACGACGACCTGCAGGTTGCCCATGACGGTGGCCAGGCCCGCGCCCATCTCCTCGATGGCCAGGTGGAACGTGGTCAGGTCGATGGCGAAGAAGAGGCCGGCTCCGACCGCCAGCAGTCGTGCTCGTCGAGCGGGTGGTCCCAGGCGGCGATCCTCGGGGACAGCCAGCAGGATGAGGATGGGCAACGCATAGAGCGCCCGGAAGACCGTCGCCGTGGACGGTGAGGCGCCCGATAGCCGAACGAGAATCCCCGAGAACGCGATGCAGCTGGCGCCCAGCACCGCCAACAATCGCGGGTGAGCCGCCAACCAGCCGACGCCGCGACGAGCTCGGGCCAGGGTGGCGAGGCTCACGGGGAGGTCCGTCACCGCGTCACAGCCGAACCCGTCCGATCAGTCAGCGCGCTCGACCCCAACGAATCGCAGGCCGAGCTCGGCGTACTGGCGCGGGTCGGGTGCGGATGGTGCGTCGAGCATGAGGTCGTTGCCGGACTGGGTCTTGGGAAAGGCCATGACCTCGCGGATGTTGAGCTGGTCGGCAAAGAGGGCGGCCCAGCGATCGATCCCCAGCGCGATCCCGCCGTGCGGCGGCGCCCCGTATTCGAACGCGTCGAGTACCGCCCCGAACTTTTCCTGCATCTCGTCGAGCCGATGGCCCTGCAGGGCAAAGCTGCGCTCGAGCAGGTCGCGCTTGTGGATCCGGATGGACCCACCGCCGAGCTCCCAACCATTCAGGGCCAGGTCGTACTGCTCGGCACGAGCGCGGCCCGCCGGGTCCCCGGGTGACGGTCGTGCTGGGTCCCCAGAGCTCGTCACGAGGAGGTCCAGGTCCTCCGGGACCACCCCGCTGAATGGGTTGTGGGTAGCATGCCAGCGGGCATTTTCCGCGTCCCACTCGTACATCGGGAACTGGTGCACCCAGCAATAGGCCAGGACGTTGGGATCGGCCAGTCCGAGCCGACCACCCAACTCCGCCCGCAGACGACCGAGGACGTCGGCGACGACCGATGGCGCGTCGGCGACGACCAGGATGAGGTCGCCCTCCCCTGCCCCGGCTCGGGCGACCATGTCCGCCACGCGCGCTTCGCCGAGGAATTTGGCGATCGGTGAGCGAACACCGGCGTCTGGCTCGATGGCCAGCCAGGCAAGGCCCTTGGCCCCGTGCCGCCGGGCAAACTCGGTCAGCTCATCGATCTGGGACCGCGACGCCCCAGCCATGCCGGGCGCCACGATGGCCTTGACCCGGCCACCACCGGCGAGCGCCTCATCGAAGACCCGGAACCCGGAGGCGGGCGCACCGGCGCCGTCCAGCAGCGTGGGCGCAAGATCGACCAGCTCCATTCCGAAGCGCAGGTCCGGCTTGTCCGACCCGTACCGCTCCATCACCTCGGCGAAGGTGAAGCGGGGAAACGGCACCTGCTGGATGGGCCGATCCGGCACGATCGCCCGGCTGACCTCGAGCACCATCGTCTCGACGAAGTGCATGACCGTGTCCTCGTCGACAAAGCTCATCTCGAGGTCGAGCTGGGTGAACTCTGGCTGGCGATCTCCGCGCAGGTCTTCGTCCCGGTAGCAGCGCGCGATCTGCATGTAGCGATCGATGCCCGCCACCATGAGCAGCTGCTTGAGTTGCTGCGGGCTCTGGGGCAGGGCGTAGACCATGCCCGGCTGGAGTCGGCTGGGCACGATGAAGTCGCGCGCCCCTTCCGGCGTCGATTTGATGAGGCTGGGCGTCTCCACCTCCACGAAGCCATGCTCGTGGTGTACCTCGCGGATCTTCTGGACGAGCCGTGAGCGGAGCAACAGGCGCCGCTGCATGTCGTCGCGCCGGATATCCAGGTAGCGATAGCGCAGGCGCAACTGCTCGTCAATCGTGGCATCCGGTTCGTTGATGTAGAACGGCGGCGTCTTGGCTTCGGACAGGATCTCGAACGTCCGCGCCCGGAGCTCGATCGCGCCGGTGGCCAGGCGGGCGTTCTCGGTGCCGGCCAGGCGCGCTGCTACCACCCCCTCGACGGTCACCACGAATTCATTGCGCACCCGGCTGGCGATCTCGTGGGCGGCCGGTGCCTCGGTCACGTCCACGACCACCTGGGTCAGTCCGTGGCGGTCGCGTAGGTCCAGGAAGACGAGCTGACCGTGATCACGCCGGCGGTGGATCCAGCCCGACAACCGCGCGGTGCCGCCGGCATCAGACGCCCGGAGCTGGCCGCAGGTGTGGGAGCGGTAGGGCGTGGCCAGTGAAGGTTGGCGGTCGGTCATGGTCAACGTATCGTAGTCGAACGTTCCGTCCCGAGGGCTCTGCCGGCGGCGGATCCTGGGTGCGTTCCGGCGACTGGCATGGGGTGCGTGGCGGAACCGGACACGGGGACGGGGTCAGCCGTGCTGGTGGCTCGCTGCCGCGCGGCGGAGGTCACGCGCCAGATCTGCCAGCGCCACGAGGCGCTGCGTCCCAGCCGGGAGGTCGCGCAGCTGCACGTGTCCGTCGGCCAGCTCATCACCCAGGATGATCGCGAAGTGGGCGCCCTCCTTCGCCACGGCCTCCAGCTGGCGGCTGAGCTTGCGCTGACCGAGCTCTGCCCGGACGGCCAGTCCAGCCGCGCGCAGCTCGGTGGCGAGGGCCAATCGGCCGACGGTCCCAAGCGGATCCACTCCCACCACCACGGCGACCGGCGCGGGCAGCGTGACGGCTGGTACACCGGTCGCCGCGAGGGCGAGGATGACCCGATCGAGCCCGATCCCGAAGCCGATTCCGGGCGTCGAGTGCCCGCCGAGCAGCTCGACGAGACCGTCGTATCGCCCACCACCACCCAGGGCCTGTTGCTGGCCCTCCGCGCCCCGGCGGTAGAACTCGAACGCCGTGCGGGTGTAGTAGTCGAGACCGCGGACCAGGCCCGGCTCCAACCGATACGTCACACCGAGGGCATCGAGGTGTGCCCGGACGCCGGCGAAGTGGTCTGCGCACGGTGCGCACAGCCGGTCGACGATGCGGGGCGCCTGGGCATTGATGGTCGCCATGACGGGATCCTTCGAATCCAGCAGGCGCATGGGATTGCGCTCCAGCCGCTGTCGCTCGAAGGCGGGCAGGTCATCGAGTCGGCTGCGGTAGAAGGCCACCAGATCGCTGAGGTAGGCCGGTCGGCAGGCGGCATCGCCGATCGAGTTGAGCAGGAGGTCGACGTCGGCCAGCCCGGCCTCCCGGTAGAAGCGCAGCCCGAGCTCGACGATCTCCGCGTCGACGGCAGGGCCTGGGTCGCCGATGGCCTCGACATCGAACTGCCAGAACTGGCGGTAGCGACCCGCCTGCGGCCGGTCGTAGCGAAACATCGGGCCGACCATGGTCAACTTGACCGGCTGGGGCCACGTCTGCATGCCGTGCTGAATGAAGGCGCGCACGATGCCCGCGGTCGGTTCCGGGCGAAGCGACCAACCTTCCGACTCCTCGGTCCGCGGGGCTAGCCGGAAGAGTTCCTTCTCGACGGCGTCGGTGGCTTCGCCCAGGCCGCGCTCGAAGACTGCGCTCTGCTCGAAGAGCGGCGTCTCAATCTGGCGATAGCCGTAGCGGGCGGCCAGCTCCGTCGCGAGTGCCTCGAGGCGCACCCAGGTCGGTCGTTCGGCGGGCAGCAGGTCGCGGGTCCCCCGCGGGGCACGAAAGGTCGGCACCCGAGCAGTCTAGCGGAGGCGCGCGGTGCCCTACCTCGCGTCTCCGCCCGCGCTACTGGACGAGCCCGGCCGGTCCGCCTGGGAGCTGCACGTTCTGGTTGCCGTTGTAG
>JANMQO010000161.1:0-6498 GCA_031370565.1 Chloroflexota bacterium | reverse complement strand
CTGGGCCGACTGTGATCGCGCGGGTCGCCCGGCGGCCGCGGACAGTACGATAGCGACATCCCATCTGCCTACTTGAGGTTCCGCGTGTTCACCACCGACCAGCTGCTGCGGGACGCGCTCCTGATCGCCATCTTTCTGGGGATCGCCTTCCCGGTGCATGAGTTCGCGCACGCTTTCGTCGCCTATCGATTGGGTGACGGGACAGCCAAGATGTTCGGTCGGCTGACGCTCAACCCAGTCGTCCATTTCGACATGTTCGGCGGGCTGATGCTCGTGCTGACAGCCCTGTCTGGCAGCCTGTTGCTCGGCTGGGCCAAGCCCACGCCGGTCAACCCGGCCAACCTGCGCGATCGCCGCAATGGCGAGGTCCTCGTGGCGGTGGCTGGCCCCGCTTCCAACCTGATCATGGCCGCCGTCGCCGCTGCAATATTCCGGGTGCTGGTGGACGTCCTGCAGTTGAACCTGCCAGATCAGGTCTATCTCGTTCTGGGCTATTTCGTGGCGTTCAACGTTGGTCTCGCGGTCTTCAACATGCTCCCGGTTCCCCCGCTGGACGGATCGGCGCTGCTCTTTCGGCTGGTGAGTCCGCAGACAGCCTGGCGGCTGCGCCCCGTCCTGACCCAGTACGGGTTCGTCATCCTCATCGTCGGGATCCTGTTCTTCCGCCAGCCACTCGGGTTCGTGGTCTTTGGCCTGGCCAATTTGCTGCTCGGCCACGGGATGTTCGGGTGACGCTTGCGCACACCGGCGTTGTCTCGGAGCGCTAGGGTTCGCCAGTTCCGGACGCACCTGACCGCCCGGGTCGGGTTGGACGAGCGTGTGGCGCTGGCGGGCTGGCTGCAGCCGAAACAGCTCGCCCTGTTCGACGGCATGCACGTGGCGGATCGCCGGCACGGCCTGGATGTGGTGGCGGCATTGCGTGCGGGCGGGACGAGAGATGTCGAACTCCTCCTCGCCGGCCTGCTGCATGACTGCGCGAAGGGGCCCACGCTGGGCGTCTGGCCGCGGGTGGCCTGGTCGCTCGGCGAGGCCGGCGGCCCGTGGATCGTCACCATCGCGCGCTGGCTGCCCGGCTTCGGCGCGGCTCTCGACAGACTGCGCGACCACGCCGAGCTGTCAGCCGAGGCGGCACTGGCTGCCGGCTGCTCGGTCCGCACGGCCGAGTTGATCCGCCACCAGTCGGAGCCGCGTGAGCCGCTGGCTGGTGAGCTGTTGCGCCTCGCCGACGAGGCCAACTGAACGATGCTCGAGCAGATCATCCAGCGTCCAGCTGTTGTATTCGGCGAAGGCCACCGTCCAGAGGCGGCCACCCATGTCCGGCTTGACACGTTCGACGGTCCGCTCGCGCTCCTCCTCTCGCTCATCGAGGCGCGTCAGCTGGACGTCCTGACGGTGCCGCTGGGCGCCCTCGCCGAGGCCTACCTCGACGCGCTGGCCGGACTCACCGCAGACCGTATTGGCAACGTCAGCGCGTTCATCGCCGTCGCCGGCCAGCTCATCGTGATCAAGAGCCGGGCGATGCTGCCGCGCCGTTCGGAGCCGGTCGCCAGCGATCCCGAGGAAGCGGCCGACCCGGAAGCTGAGTTGCGCGCCAGGCTCGTCTTGTACCGGACCTACCGGGACGCGGGAAACGTGTTGCAGGCGGCGGGCCTGGAGCGAGTGGGCATGTTTCGACGCGAACCGGGGATCGCGCTCGCCGCGGGCCGGGCGGGAGCCGCGGTCGGTTCTGTCAAGGCCATGCCGCCCGCGCTGCTGACACGCAGCCTGGAGCGCCTCCTGTGGGTCGTGCCGCCGCCACCGCCGCCACCCGAAACTATCGCCCGGACGATCACGATCACGGAGCGAGCCGCGATCATCCGGGCGGCCCTCCACGGCGCCGACCGGGTCGTGCTCCAGGAACTCCTCCGGGGCGTGCGCGATCGGGTCGTGATGGTCATCACCTTCCTGGCCATGCTCGAGCTCATGAAGCGGCGCGAGATCGTGGTCGAACAAGCGCAGCCCTGGGGCCCGATCGTCGCCCGGTTGACCACGCCGGACGAGCGCGGAAACCTGCTGCTGCCGGCGGATGAACCGCTCGACGAAACGCTCGAGTCGTTCGCGTGAGCGCGCTCCACGAGGCGGCGCCGGCCCCCGTCCTGGATGAGGAAGCGGTGCCACGTGTCCGGGATGAGGCTACGGCCGAGCGCGCGCCCGAAGAGGCTTCCCCGACAGCTTCCCCGGACGAAATGGCCGCGTCGGCCCCGGTCCAAGACAGCAGCACCGTCGCGCCGGACCTCACCGAGACGGTCCTCGAAGCGCTTCTGTTCGTGGCCGAACGACCCCTCTCCCGGCGCGAGATCGCCCATCTGGTCGGCGTCGACCGAGCCCTCGTGGATGCTCGCCTGGGTGACCTGGAAGTCAGCCTCGCCACGCGCGGCATTCGGCTGCTCGCCTCGGGCGATCGGGTCGAGCTGGCCACCGCTTCCGAAGCGGGCCACCTGATCGCCCGCTACGTCGGCGCTGCCCCGACCCGGCTGTCCCCGGCATCCCTGGAGACACTCGCGATCGTCGCCTATCGTCAGCCGGTCACCAAGGCCGCCGTGGAGCGCATTCGGGGCGTCGATTCCGACTACACCATCCGGGCGCTGCTCCATCGCCGCCTGATCGTCGAGCTGGGTCGCTCGGAGGCCCCCGGCCGGCCGTTCCTGTACGGCACGGATTTTGAATTCCTTGAGCGCTTCGGAATCGCCAGCCTGGAGCAGCTGCCGGCGCTCGACGCCGAGATCGCGGGCCGCCTCGTCGATCCTCCCGACGACCCCAGCCATTCCGCGCCGGACCCGGCTGCCGTGGTTCCCACGCCCGACCCGGAGACGAGCTGATGCCCGCCGAACGACTGCAGAAACTCATCGCGGCCGCCGGTGTCGCCTCGCGCCGCGAAGCCGAGCGCCTCATCGCGGCAGGCAAGGTCACCGTCGACGGTCGCATCGCCACCATCGGTGAGTCGGCCGACGCGCAGACGGCCATTGTCGCGGTCAACGGCCGTCCCATCGGCGAGTCGTCCACCTTGGTCCATCTCATTGCGCACAAGCCGCCGGGGGTGACCGCAACCACCCGCGACCCCCACGCGGAGCGGACGATCCTCGACCTCGTGCCGCGTGGGCTGGTCGGAGCCGCTCGCCTCTATCCCGTGGGACGACTCGACCTCGACTCCGAGGGGCTCATCCTGCTGACCAACGACGGCGCTTGGGCGGACCGCGTGCTCCACCCCAGGTTTGGCGTGGAACGGGAGTACGCCATCGGTCTGCATCAGGCCCTCAGCCAGGAACAGGGCGACCAGCTCGTGGCGGGGATCCAACTCGACGAAGGACTGGCCACGCTGGACCATCTGCGTCCGATGACCCCGGTTGAAGCGCGCCGGCTGGTCGCCGTCCTCAACCCACCACCATCATCGCTGACCTGGTACCGGGCCACACTCGCCCAGGGCTGGAAGCGGCAGCTTCGCCGGATGTTCGCCGCGGTCGAAGCGCCGGTCACCCGGCTCGTCCGCGTGCGGATTGGTCCGGTTCGGCTCAACGAGCTCCGCTCCGGAGCCGTCCGACCGCTCAACCCGACAGAAGTGCGGACACTCGGTGCGGGCCGAATCACGCCGCCGCGATGAGCCAGCACGAAGCCGCCCGCCCGCTCATCGTGGCCCTCGACGGTCCGGCCTCATCGGGCAAGAGCAGCGTTGGCGCGGCTGCCGCCCGCGCCCTGGGCTATCGCTTCTGCGACACCGGCCTGCTGTACCGCGCCCTGACCGACCTGGCTCTTCGGCGCGGTACGGCACGGGACGACGTGACGGCCCTCGTCGCCCTCATCGACGAGGTGGAACTGACGGCCGACGTCGGTGACGGCTTGTCCCGTGTACTGGTCGACGGACTCGACGTGACCGCCACGGTGCACAGTCAGGACGTGGACCGGCACGTCAGCGAGGTGGCCAGCGTGCCGGAGGTCCGCGCCGCGCTGCTGTCCCGCCAGCGGACGCTCGCGGCCGGCGGTGGAATCGTCATGGCCGGGCGAGATATCGGCACGGTCGTGCTGCCCCATGCTGACCTCAAGATCTACCTCGACGCATCACCAGAGGAGCGCGCCCGCCGCCGAGCGGAAGAGCGCGGCGTGGATCCGGCCTCCGCCATCGCGGGGTCCATCCTGGCCGATCTGCGCCGACGCGACGAGCTGGATCGCAATCGGCTCGTGGCACCCCTGCGCGCCGCCGCGGACGCCCGGATCGTCCATACTGACGGCAACCGGTTCGAGCAGACCGTGGCCGCGGTCGAGGCGATCATTCGTGCCGCCGAGACGGGCCGACCGAGCGGCCCGGCACGTGACGAAGCCGAGCTTCGCAGGTGAGCGCGCAGGGACGGTCGCGAGACCAGCGCACCCGGCACACCCCGCCCGCCCTGCTGGACGACCGGCCGGGCTGGACGATCCGCGGGACCGATGCCTTCGGCAGGCTGGCCTGCCGGGCGCTGGCCACCATCGACTTCGACGGCCTCGAGCACCTGCGCGGCGTCGAAGGGCCGTTGCTCATCGTGGCCAACCACGTCTCCAACGCGGACGCGCCCCTGATCGGTTCCTTCCTCACCCCGGTCCTCGGTCGGCGGATCCATTGGCTGGGCAAGGCGGAGGCACTTCGCTGGCCGTTCATTGGGTCGATGCTGGTGCGCAACGGCGTCCTGTTCATCCAGCGCGGTGCGGCCGATATCGAAGGCTTCCGGGCGGCTCGCCGAGTCCTCGACGAGGGCCACGTCCTGTGCATCTTTCCGGAGGGCACACGCAGTTCGACGGGCGCTCTCCAGACGGCCAAGGAGGGGACGACCATCCTGGCCCAGCGGACGGACAGCCCGATCGTGCCGGTCGGGCTGGTGGGGACGCGCCGGATGTGGCCACGGGGCCGGACACTGCCACGCACCGGGGCACACGTCACCGTCAGCATCGGCGCACCGTTCCGCCTCGAAGCGGACAGCACGGGCGCCCCACGCAAGGTGGCGCAGGCGGCGGCCACCACCCTGATCATGCGTCGGATCGCCGAACTCCTGCCGCCGGACCAGCGCGGCGTCTACGGCGAGGAGACACCAGCGCCGCCGTGACCATGCTGTCGCCTGACCTGGTCCTCCAACAGGCCCGAAGGCCCGTCGGAGGAGCCCCGTGCGATAATCGAACCGACATGGGTACCGTGCAGGACGTCCGCATCGCCAAACGCACCGGCTTCTGCTATGGCGTTCGTGAGGCGATCGACAAGGCCAAGGAGTCGGCCGCCGCCGGCAAACCGACCCACACCCTGGGCCAGGTCGTCCACAACGAGGGCGTCATCCGTGACCTCGAGGCGATCGGGGTCCACACGGTCGATACCCTCGACGACGTGGACGGTGGGGCGGCCGTGGTCATCCGGGCGCACGGTGTCCGGCCAGGAGTGATGGAGCGGGCCGAGGCGCGTGGTCTCGAAGTCATCGACGGCACCTGCACGTGGGTCATCCAGGAGCAGCGCGAGCTGACCAAGCTGGTCGAAGAGGGCTACACCATCGTCCTGCTCGGCACGCCGCGGCATCCGGAGGTGATGGGCTTGCTCGGATTCGCGCCCGACGCCATCGTTGTTGATGAAGAAGAGGACTGGGCGCTCATCCCGCGGCGCAAGAAGATGGCGCTCATCTCGCAGAGCACCCAGCCGCCCTGGAAGTTCGAGAAGCTCGCTGCGCACATGGTCTCGCGCAGCCACGAACTGAAGATCGTCAACACCGTCTGCCCGGTCACGATCCGCCGGCAAGAGGACACCATGGAGATCGCCCGCGAGGTGGACCTCATGGTCGTCGTCGGCGGTCGCTCCTCGGCCAATACCAAGGAGCTCACCCGGCTGTGCGAGATCGGCGGGACGCGGGCCATCCAGATCGAAAGCGTGCGCGACCTGACCGAGTCGACCGCCTTCGGCGACGCCCGGGTGGTCGGGGTGACCGGCGGCACGTCGACCCCGATCGAGGACCTGCAGGCCGTAGCCGAGCGAATCTTCCAGCTGGCCGGCACGCCCCAGACGACCGCCGATGCGGAGCGGCTCGCTGCAGCCGCCCTTGCCGCAGCGGCGACGCCGGCAGGTCGGACGACCTCCCTGCCCAGCCGCGCCTCGGAACTGTCCGGCTTGCCAGCCGCCGCCAACGCGATCGACGCCTCCACCACGTCCGCCGTTGCCGTGTCCGGCGCGGCCTGATGAGCCAGCTCCCGATCGTCGCCCTGGTCGGCCGTCCGAACGTGGGCAAGAGCACCCTGTTCAACCGAATTCTTGGCACCCGCCACGCCATCGTGGAGGACCGTGCCCGGACCACCCGCGACCGGCTCTACGGCGACACCGAGTGGAACGGCCGGCGGTTCCTCATCGTCGACACGGGCGGCCTGGAGATCGACCCCAACGATCCGATCGAGGCACGCGTCCAGGAGCAGGCTCGCCTGGCCATCGCCGAGGCGGACGTCATCGTCTTCGTCGTCGACGCG
>JANMQO010000023.1:0-5886 GCA_031370565.1 Chloroflexota bacterium | reverse complement strand
CATGGCCACGGAGGCGCCGGTCTTGGAGTCGTCGCGGATGCCGCCGCGCCAGGCTTCGTATCGGGCGGTGTTCTCGTCCTGGGTCTTGAGCGTCTGGTAGCGCTGCCACGGTCCCCGGGCTCGGCTGTAGCCGAGGGCGATGAGCGCGATCCCGAGACCGATCAGCGGCAGACTGAGGAAGCTCATCGCAGACCCTCCGATGAGGCTCCATCGGGCGGGTCCGCAACTGTACCGGCGCTCGCATCGCCGCCAGATCGGACGGGACCGGCGGACGTCTCGGACGTCTCGGACGTCCCAGGCACCCCAGACACCCCAGACACCCCCGGCGCGCCCAGCTCACCCAGCCTCGCCCGTAGCGCGGCCTGGACGAGCGTCGCATTGGCCTGACCGCGGGTCGCTTTCATCACCTGGCCGACCAGGAAACCGATCGTCGGCTTGCCAGCCCGGTAGTCGGCGACCGCGTCCGGGTTCGTGGCGATCACTGCCTCGACGGCCGCCCCGACCTCCCCGGCGTCGGAGATCTGGACGAATCCGCGCGCCTCGACGATCGAGGCCACCGCAGCACCGTGGGCCAGATGCTCGACGAGGACCTCCTTCGCATTCGTGCGCGAGAGCTCGCCAGCGACCACGCGCCGGATCAGGTCGGCCAGCTCGCGATCCGAGGACCGCCCGACCAGACCGTCGGCGCTTCGCTCGGTGGTTTCCTTGCCCGCCTTCGCGTAGTCGCCAGTCACGAAATTGGCGACCTCCTTCGCCGGCAGGTCACGGTCGGCTACCAGGATCGCCTCGAAGGCACGCAGCATCGTCTGGTCCGCCACGATGACCGCGGCGTCATAGGCGGACAGCCCCAGCTGCTCCGTGTACCGGGCACGCCGGACGGCGGGCAACTCGGGCAGGGCGGCCCGGATCTCCGCGAGCCAGACTGGGTCGACCCGGAGCGGCGGCAGGTCCGGCTCCGGAAAGTAGCGGTAGTCATGCGAATCTTCCTTGGAGCGCATGACGTAGGTGGCACTCTTCGCGTCGTCCCAGCCGCGGGTCTCCTGGCGCAGGGTCTCGCCGGCGTCGAGGGCCGCCGCCTGGCGCTCGATCTCGAACTCGATCGCGCGCTCGACGGCGCGGAACGAGTTCATGTTCTTGACCTCCGTGCGGATCCCGAACGGCGTGCTGCCACGTGGTCGGAGCGAGACGTTCGCCTCGACCCGAAGCTGGCCGTGTTCCATGTCGGCATCGGACACGCCGATCGCCCGCAGCAGCAGCTGGAGTTCCTCGGCGTAGCGGCGCGCCTGCTCGGCGCTCCGGACGTCCGGCTCCGTGACGATCTCCATGAGCGGCGTCCCGGACCGGTTGAAGTCGACCAGGCTGACCCGCCGACCCGCTTCGTCGGTCGAGTGGATGAGCTTGGCCGTGTCCTCCTCGAGGTGAGCGCGCTGGATCCCCAGCGTGAACGGTCCGTCTGACGTCTCGAACGTGAGCTGGCCGTGCGCGACCAGGGGCAGCTCGAACTGGCTGATTTGGTAGCCCTTGGGCAGGTCCGGGTAGAAGTAGTTCTTGCGGTCCCAGCGAGTTGCCTCGGGCGTACTGCCGCCGATCGCCACGCCGGTCGCCAGCACGTATTCCACCGCCCGGCGATTGATCGTCGGCAGTGCGCCGGGCAGGCCCAGGCAGACTGGGCAGGTGTGCGTGTTGGGCGCGGCGCCGTCGTAGGCCGTGGAGCAGCCACAGAACATCTTGCTGGCCGTCCGCAGCTGACAGTGGACCTCGATCCCGATGACCGGCTCGTATCGCTCGAGCACGGCCGAGCGGGCCGACGCCGCCGACGACGACGGCACTGGCGCGCTCACGCGAGGAGCGCCTGCGCGCGAACGACGAGGAACAGGCCGTAGAACGCGATGGCCAGCCAACCGAGCGACACCGCCAGTCGCCGGGCGAAGAGCTGGACGCGCGGCCGCATCGGCAGCGGCCGGCCCGCCTCGATCGCCGTCCTGGTCGGGTCGCCCTCGTGGATGAGCGGGGCGAGCGCCTGACGGGCTACCGCGTAGCTGCGCCAGCTGCCGATGAGCGTGGCCGTCACGCCGCAGATCTCCAGGATGTAGGGCACCATCGAGATTCAGTGTCGCACAGGGCGCGGGCGCAGCTCACGTCCGGTGCCGACCGACGAACCGGCCGATCCGGGCGAGCGCCTCGCCAAGCTGCTCGAACGAGGTGGCGTAGCACATCCGCACATGGCCCTCGCCCGACGGACCGAACGCGCCGCCGGGGACCACCGCCACCCGCTCCTCTTCGAGCAGGAGCTGGGCGAACGTCTCCGAATCGAGCCCGGTGGAGCTGATCCGTGGGAAGGCGTAGAACGCACCGCGCGGCTCGAACGTGGTCAGGCCGAGCCCGTTGAGCCCATCGACCAGCAGGCGCCTGCGCCGGTCGTACTCGGCCAGCATCCGCTCGACCTCGGGCTCCCCGTGGAGGATCGCCGCCAGCGCTGCGTCCTGGGCGATGGTCGGGGCGGACATGATCCCGTACTGGTGGACCTTGACGATCCCCTCGAGGATCCCGGCCGGCGCCGCCAGGTAGCCGACTCGCCAGCCGGTCATCGCGTAGGCCTTGCTGAAGCCACCCATGAGGATCGTCCGTTCGCGCATGTCCGGCAGTGCCGAGAAGGCGCGGTGGCGGTACGAGCCGTAGGCCAATCGATCGTAGATCTCGTCGGAGTAGACGAGCAGATCGTGGCGCTCCGCGATCGCCGCGAGCTCGTCCTGGACCGCGTCGGGCAGAACCGCCCCCGTCGGGTTGCAGGGATAGCCCAGGAAGAGCGCCTTGGTCCGCGGTCCGATGGCCGCCTCGACAGCCGCCGGGTCGAGCGCAAAGTCATCCTCGAGCCGGGTGGCCACCGGACGGACGACGCCACCGGCGAAGATGATCGCGGGCGGGTAGGCGACGTAGGACGGCTCGTGCAGGATGACCTCGTCGCCCGGGTTGCAGGTGGCCCGCAGCGCCAGATCGACCGCTTCCGAGGCACCCACCGTGATGAGGATCTCGGTGAGCGGGACGTAGGACACGCCGTAGCGTCGCTCCAGGTGGTCCGCCAGGGCCCGTCGCAGTTCGATCGTGCCGTAGTTGCTGGTGTAATGGGTCCGGCCCCGCAGCAGGCTGGCCACGCCCGCCTCGACGATGTCCGGCGGGGTATCGAAGTCGGGCTCCCCGATGCCCAGGCTGATCACGTCATCCATGGTGGCCAGGATGTCGAAGAAGCGGCGGATACCGGATGGCGGTACGGCCAGCACACGATCAGCCAGGGCACGCTCGGCGAGGGGCGGGCGAACCGCGCTCAGCGGTGGGCTGGCGGTGATCGCGGCGGTGGTCGCGGTGGCGGCCGCGGCGGCCGTCGTGGCGGCCGTCGTGGCGGTGGCCGGCTCGGTCGTACCGGTCGTCTCGGTGGTCATCGGCGAAGTATACGGACGATGGCCCGGCCGGTCGGGCGGTAGGCGGCGGCCGCGACGGATGACGGTTGGCGGCGCCGGACAGCCAGCATTCCGCGGCTCCACATCCAACGATCCCGCCCCTGGCGTAGCATCGGTCGACACGCCGTACTGGAGATGTGCATGCTCGCTCGAGCGCTGAACCGCCTCATCGCCGCCCAGGACCGTTGGGTCAAACCACTCAGTGAAGTCAGCCACGGGCTGGTCGCCCGGATCTTTGGGCGCATGATCCCGGTGCGCGACTTCCTCAACGGCCGCTGGCTGGGCCATCCACTGCACGGGCTGCTGACGGACGTCCCGATCGGCGCGCTGACCCTGGTGATCGTGTTCGATGTGCTGGGCCTGCGCAGCGCGGCGGATGTGGCGCTCGTGCTGGGGATCCTGGCCATGGTCGCGGCCGCGCTGACGGGCCTCGCGGACTATTCCGCCACGGATGGCACCGCCCGGACCCGGGCCACCCTGCACAGCGTGCTCATGACCCTGGCCCTGGTCGTCTATCTCGTCTCGCTGGCCCTGCGCGCCGGGGCTCCGGTCGATCGGACCGCGCCGGTCCTGCTGTCGATCGTCGCCTACCTCATCCTGGCGGCTGGAGCGTATGTCGGCGGCGAGATCGTGTACGCCCTGGGCAACATGGTCAATCGACACGCCTGGCGACCGGCCGGCACGAAGTGGCAGCCGCTGGACGTGGGCGAGCTCCCGGAAGGGACCCCGGTCAAGGCCAAGTTCGGCGCCCAGCAGCTGCTCGTCGTGCGCCTGGCCGGCACGATCCACGCGCTGCACGACCAGTGCGCGCACGCCGGCGGACCATTGAGCGGCGGGACGATCGTCGAGGGTTGCATCGAGTGCCCGTGGCACGGATCGCGCTTCGAGCTGGCGACCGGACGTGTGCGTCGAGGCCCGGCCGTGTACGACCAGCCGAGTTACGAGGTCCGCGCCGCGGCGGGCGGCGGCTACGAGGCCAGGCGCAGCGCCTGAGGTTGGCGGGCCCGCGGCCGGTGCGCACGGGCACAGGAGATCGGCAGATCGTCGATTGGCAGCTCGTAGATTGGCCGCGACCGGGCCCGCGCTCCGCCGGCCCCGGAGATCAGGCCGTCGCGGCGCCGTGCTGCGCCAGGGCGGCCGCGCGTTCGGCCGGGGTCGGCGCGTCAGGGTCGTCGGCCAGCTGCAGCTCCGTCGGCTCGACCCGCCGCCAGGCCGCACTCGCCGTGATCGCCTCGTAGGCGCGCGCCAGCGTGAACAGGCCCGGCTCGCTCCACGGCGCGCCGATGAGCTGCAGGCCGACCGGCAGGCCGTCGGACAGACCGCACGGGATCGACACGCCGGGCAGGCCCGCCATGTTCACCGGCAGCGTGCAGGCATCGTTCAGGTACATCGCCACCGGATCGGCCATCTTGGCCCCGAACCGGAAGGCCACCGTCGGACTGGTCGGCGCGACGATGGCGTCGAAGCCTGCCGCCCAGACGGCGTCGAAATCCGCCTTGATCAGCGTGCGGACCTTCTGCGCCTTGAGGTAGTACGCGTCGTAGTAGCCCGCCGACAAGGCGTACGTACCAAGCATGATCCGGCGCTTCACCTCGGCGCCGAAACCACGGCCGCGGGTGGTCAGGTAGCCCCCCAGGACATCGCCATCCTGGGCGCTCAGCCCGTACCGAATCCCGTCGTAGCGGGCCAGGTTCGCCGACGCCTCGGCGGGCGCCACGATGTAGTACGTGGCCAGGCCGTAGTCCGTGTGGGGCAGACTGACTTCCTCGACGATGGCCCCGGCGGCCTCCAGCTGGGCCACCGCCTCGCGCACGCGCGCCTCGACGCCGGGCTCCATGCCGGCCACGAAGTACTCCCGCGGCAGCCCCAGACGCTTGCCCCGCAGCGCACCGGCCGCCGCGTCATCCGACGAGGGCAGGCGCAGGAGCTCATCCGGGACGGGGATCGGCGCGGACGTCGAGTCGCGCTCGTCGCGCCCGGCGACCGCGTGGAGCAGCGCGGCCGCGTCGCGCACATCGCGGGCGAACGGACCGACCTGGTCGAGCGAGCTTGCGAACGCGACGATCCCGTAGCGGCTGACCCGGCCGTAGGTCGGCTTCAGCCCGACGATCCCGGTCAGCGCCGCCGGCTGGCGGATGGAGCCGCCCGTGTCCGTGCCGATGCCGAGCGGGACGTGGAACGCCGCCACCGCGGTCGCCGAACCACCGCTGCTGCCACCGGGCACGCGATCCAGCGCCCAAGGGTTGGCGGTGGGACCGAAGGCCGAATGCTCGGTGGACGAACCCATCGCGAACTCGTCCATGTTCGTCTTGCCCACGATGACCGCGCCGACCGCGCGCAGTCGCTCGGTGATATGGGCGTCGTACGGCGCGCGGTAGCCCTCGAGGATCCGCGAACCGGCTGTGCACTGACCGCCGCGCAGGCTGACCAG
>JANMQO010000012.1:0-16915 GCA_031370565.1 Chloroflexota bacterium | reverse complement strand
ATCACGGATCACGACAGGATCGACGTCGCCCTCGACGCGCGCGAACTGGCGCCCGCCGGACTGACCGTCATCGTCGGAGAGGAGGTGAAGACCCGCGAGGGCGACCTGATCTGCCTCTTCCTGGAGCGGGCCATCCCGCCGGGGCTGTCCGCTGTCGAGACCGTGGCAGCCGTCCGCGAGCAGGGCGGCCTGGTCGGCATCCCGCACCCATTCGATCGCCTCCGCGGCTCGCTGCTGCGCGACGCGAGCATGGCAAGCCTCGCCTCCATGGTCGACTGGGTGGAGGTCCACAATGCACGACTCGTGGGCAACGGCAACGAACAGGCCGCCGCATTCGCCGCGGAGCATGGCCTGCCTGGGGTGGCAGTCTCCGACGCGCACTCCGTCATGGAGGTCGGGGTAGCGTATTCCGTTCTGGACGGCGATCCATCGACGCCGGCCGGGCTCCTCGCAGCCCTGCGAAGCGCGGAGATCGTGCCTGGGCGCGCCAGCTACCTCATCCGGCTATGGACGCCGGCCGCCAAGCTCGTCAACCGGTTGCGCGGGAACGGACGGATCCAGCCTGCTGTGGAGACGGCCGCGGGCCGCCCAGGGCCCTCTTCGTGAACAGCGATGAAGGGCAGATGGATGCGGCGCAGCTCTCGATCGGGCGTCGGCTGCGCCAGCCCCGGACGATCCTGTCGATCGCCGTGCCGCTGGGGATCATCGGGTTCTTCCTCTACCTGAACCGCGATCGGCTGGTCCAGGTCCCGCAGCTCATCCTCAAGGCAAATCCGGCCCTCGTGCTGCTTGCCTTCGTCGTGTTCTATCTCGGTTTCCCTCTCCGCGGGTATCGCTGGAAGCGGCTCCTGCAGGAGACCGGGTTCGTCATCGGCGTGCGCAACTCCATGGAGATCCTGTACCTGTCGTGGTTCGTGAACTGTGTCGTACCGGCGAAGCTCGGCGACGTCTACCGCGCGTACCTCCTGAAGGTGAACAGCCCGGCGTCCCTCAGCCGGACGTTCGGGACGGTCTTCATCGAACGGATCCTCGATATCTTCGCGATCGCCATCCTGGGTCTCGCCGCCGGCTTCTGGAGTTTCCGAAGCGGGCTTCCGCCGGCGATCCGGCTGGTCTTCGTCGTCGGGATCGTCGTCGTCGTCGTCGCAGCCGTCGGCCTCTTCACGCTCCGCAACTTCGGCCGACGGATCCTGGAGCGGCTGCCTCTGCCCCCGCGCTTCGTCGACCTCTATGGGCGTTTCGAGGAGGGCGTCTTCGGGGGTATCGGGGTTCGCCACATGCCGATCCTGGGCCTCTTGACGGGGGGCATCTGGATGACCGAGGCCCTGCGCCTCTATATCGTCGTCCTGGCCCTCGGGTTCCCCGACGTGGAGCTCGGACTGTCAGGGGCCGTGTTCGTCGCGCTCATCGGTTCCCTCCTCACCGCGATCCCGCTCAGCCCAGCCGGCCTCGGTTTCGCCCAGGCCGGGGTCATCGGTGTGCTGACGGTGGCGTACGGGATCCCGCTCCCCGAGGCGACCGCGATCACCATCCTGGACTGGGTCATCAGCGTCCTCTCGATCATCGTCTTCGGCAGCCTGGCCTACGGCATCTCGCCGCTCCGGCGAGGCAGCGGAATCCGCGCCGATGATGGCGGGCTACCCGCGTCGACGTCCGCGTCCGCGTCCGACGGACCGCGGCCGGGCTGACTGGCGTCGCGGCCCAACAGCCCAGCGAAGCGGCCCGCGCGGACGGAACCGCGGCCCAGCTGCCGCGAGGGTACCGGTACCAACGGGTGATACAAGCGTGGGCAGCCTCACACCGATAGTGATGTCCGACCGGGGGCAGCCCCGGACACAGCATCGGAGCAACCAGGCACGCGATGACAACCGAGACCGGACGCGCCTTCAACGAGTGGCTGCGAGCGCAACTCAAAGTCAAGAAGATGTCACAGCGGCAGCTTGCCCAGCAATCCGGCGTCGACCATTCGACCATCTCCCGACTCATTCGGGGCGACCGCATGCCATCGCTGGGAACCGCCACGAAGTTGGCCCGTGGGCTGCGCGCGCTGCACGACGACGCGGACACGCCCCAATACCTGAGCTTCATGTCCGCCGGCGCGGCCAACCCGACGGCCCGGGTGGAGTACGCCCTGCGCGCCGACGACGTCCTGGGCGAGCCACAGGTCCGCCAGATCATGGAGTACTACCTGGCTGTCCGGATGCGCCGACTCGGCCGTGCCTATCAGTCGACGGAGCAGCCGCGGTCGACACCGTCGCCATACCTGCGGGGGAACGGTTCGACGGTCAGTGCGGTGGTCACCGGCACCGTCTCCACGGTCGAACGGGCGGTGTCTCGCCACGGCTCCATCCACGCCCCGAGCCGACCGCTGTCGGCTCGACCGACCAGCCGCTACTAGCCCACATCCGCCCGGGCGCTCCCTCCGCACCGGGTCTCGGGACAGCGAACGCCGGCCTCTGGGGGCCGGCGTTCGCCCATGTTCGGCGCCTGGCCTCGTCGGCGTCCTCGGGCCCCGTCGGCGCCTGGCCTCGTCTGCGCCCTCGGGCCGGGCGTCCCGTCAGGCCTCGTCGCCAGCCGGTGCCGTCCGTGACCGGCTGCCGCGCACCGTGGTGGCGCCGGGCGGCAACTCGGCCAGCGGGCGGCCGGCCGCCAGATCGAGCGTCCGTCGCGCGTTGATGGCGTCGTAGCCCTCATCCATCCCGGGCGTCTCCAGGTAGAACGTGGTGTGGGCCAGGCCAGGGTGCCGGAGGAAGGCGCCGAGTCCGACTGGACCGATGGAACCCGCGCCCACGTGCTCGTGGCGGTCCAGCTTCGAACCCAGTGCCGCCTTGGAATCGTTGAAGTGGACCATGCGCAGGCGGGTCAGACCGATCTGCCGGTCGAACGCCTCCAGCACTCGCTCGACCCCATCAGCGTCGCCAATGTCGTACCCGGCGCCCCACAGGTGGGCGGTGTCCAGGCAGATGCCAACCCGGTGCTCGGTGATGCCTCGAGCGGCGATCGCCTCGAGCAAGCCGACCAGCTCCTCGAGCGTGACACCCAGACCGTCGCCGCTGCCGGCGGAATTCTCCAGGACGAGCATGGCCGCCGCGGGGCCGTCGTCGATCTCGGCCAGGACCCGGGCGACGCCATCGGCCAGGCGCGCTGTCCCCGCCACGACTCCCGAGCCACGGTGAGAGCCGGTATGGACGTTGACATAGCGTGCCCGAAAGCCGGGTGCCACTCGCAGTTCACTGGTCAACACGGCACACGACTGCTCGAACAGGATCGGATCTGGGCTAGCCAGGTTGACCAGGTAGGCGGCGTGAAGCGCGATCGGGCCCATGCCCAGGTCGTCCAGCCGGCGCTGGAAGGCGGGCAGCTCGCGGGGCGGTGCGGTCCGGCGGCGCCACGCCGTGGGGTTGTCGCTGAACAGCTGGAGCGTGTCCAGGCCGAGTTCGTGGGCGCGCTCAACAGCCTGGACCATTCCCCGGCCGAGCGGCAGGTGAGCGCCGATCCGTCGGCCATCGGGCAGCATCGCGCCCATCCTACCGGCTCTGGCGCAACGTCAGCGGCGCGCCGACCTGGGCCCGGTCCAGCCCCGCCGCCGCCGCGTCTCGCCTCGCCCGCCCGCCGGCCCCGCCGCCGCGTCTCGCCTCGCCTACCAGCCGGGCCCGGTTTGCGTGACACGCATGAGCGTGACGTGTTGGACGGCCAAAGTGCACGGATTGTGCGTGTGACGCAAGGTTTGGCACCATTCTTGCGTGTGGCGAAAGGATTCGACCAGATTCGGGTCGAATTGGTCGCGCTTATGCGTCACACGCAAACCGACGCGGTTCGCGGTACGGGTTCGCGGGCCGGGCAGGGCCGGTCGGGGCCGGGCAGGGCGGCCCGGGCGGTCGGGGCCGGGTTCGCGGGCAGGCCCGGGCCTCGCGGCCCGGGTTGGGTGGGCCGGGTTGGTCGCAGCCGGAGCACAAACGCAGGTTTCGGGCGTCCTTGTCAACAACCTCACCGGGAAGCACGACTAGCCGGACAGGTCACGCTCGTTGTACCGTCGCGGCCATGACCACGCGTCCTGGCGACAGAGCGGCCGATTCATCCAGATCGACTCCGACTCCGACGTCGTCGGAGGTCCCAGCGCGCCGCCTCACCTTCGAAGAGAAGGTGGTCCGCGCGTTCTTCCGCGACGATCGCCTGGTGTCGATACCGGCCAGGCAGCGCAAGCGGTTGGTTGTCCTGCGCGAGCTGTGTGGCCGCTGCTTCACGGAGGATCGAGCCTATCCGGAAAAGGAGGTCAACCAGCGGCTCGCGCTGTTCCACCGGGATGTGGCCGCGATACGTCGGGATATGGTTGACCACGGGCTGATGACTCGCGAAGCCGGCGAGTATCGCCGGGTGGACAGCCCAACGACTCAGCCGGCGTCGGCCCGCCGCTCTCGGCCGCCGGACGATCCGCCCGTTCCGTAGCCGCCACCGACGACCGGTTCGATCATGCCGTAGTCGCCGTCGGCTCTGCGGTAGAGCACGGCCAGGCGCTCGTTTTCGGCATTGACGAACAGGAAGAAGCTGTGGCCCAGCTCCTCCATCTCGGCCACCGCGTCCTCCTCGAACATCGGCTCGATCCCGAAGCGCTTGGTCTTGACGATCCGCCGCTCGTGACCGGGTTCTGCCGTGCCATCGGCAAGTCTCCGCAGGAGTTGCTTCTCCTGGACCGGTCGTGCCCGCAGACGGGGCTTGGCTCGGTGCTCGACGGCCTGGCGCTCGACCTTGTCGACCACGATGTCGATGGCCGCTTCATGGGTGGCCGCAGCAGCACGGCTGTGGAGGGGCCGCCCGTCGATGACCAGGGTAACCTCGGCGATCCTCGAATCGTCGCTGCTCCGATGCTGCTCGATGGACAGTTCCACCAGCGCGTCGCTGCGCTCATCGAGGACGCGCTCGACGCGTGCGAACTTGCGCTCGGCGTGGGACCGAACGGCCTCGGATACCTCGATGTTCTTGCCCTTGACGATAGTCCTCAAGGATGTTCCTCCGCGCGACCGTGGCGTCGGCGCGTCGCCGGAATGGTGACGCGGGAGGCGCCCGATGGCCGTTCGTCAAGCCAGAGTATAGGCCCGTCCTGACCCATCGGCGACGGCCGGGACCGCCGATTCGGGGATCGCACGGTCACCTTTCGCGAGCCACGGTCAGGCCCGACACGGCCAGAGCGCCCGCCGCCATGAGCACGGTCGCACAGGCGGCCAGCGTGGCTCCGGTCGTGGTGACATCGTCGACGAGGAGCACCCAGCGGCCGGCCAGGGGCCCCACGCCGTGTCGGATCGGGGACTGCTGTCCCGCATCGACCCACCAGGTGGTCTCGGGCTGGAGGCGAAAGGCACCGGCCACGTTGGTCGCACGTTCGGCTCTGTTCAGGTCGAACTGTGCGGTTGTCGCTCGGCAGCGCTGGAGGACGCGGGCCATGGGCAGGTCCAGGCGCCGCGCGACGACCGAAGCGAGGAGGACGGCCTGGTCGTAGCCGCGCTGGCGAGCCCGGTCGCGATGAATGGGCACCGGAACGACCAGGTCCCCGCCGGCTCCCGCCCGGCGCCAGCGCTCCGCCGCCGCCTCGCCGCAGGGCAGCGCGAGCCGGCGTTCGCCGCTGTACTTGAGGGCATGCAATGCGCTCCGCACGATGCCCCGAAACGGGGCGCACCATTCGAGCTGGAGGAGCGGCGCAGGGAGGACGCACGGTAGCCCGAGCAGCTCACCAGCGGGTCGGTTCAGGCGCGCATCCAGGGCAGGACGGCAGCGCCCGCACAGCGCCTCGCCCTCCCAGCCGCAGCCGGCACAGACCGCGGGAAAGGCAAGATCGAGCAGTCGAGTCGGCACAGACATCGGACGGATCTTCGTCGGCCGCCCTGCACTGCCAATTGCTCCTGGGCCCCGGGCGCGGCGTGGCGAAACTACCGGGCTGACGCCTCGGCGCGCTGGGTTTCGGGCGCGTCCTCCAGGACAACCCGGTCACCAACCGAGGTCCCGGTCCGATCAATCGTGCCGACCGGCAGCTCCAGGGTGCCGTCCGCCCCGCGCACGTACCAGACGATGCCGCGCCACGGCGGCAGCGCGCGCCGGACCGCCACAACCGCCCGCTCGCCCATCGCGTCAGGTCGACCGAGGAAGACGCAGTCGATGGGAAAGCGCATGAACAGCATGTGGATGCCGTTGCCGCCGGCCAGCCACAGCCCGCGGCCGTGAGGCAGGGTGGCGCGGCCCATCAGGCCCAGGAACCGGGCCCACAGAGACTCCGCCGACTCCAGCGGCTCCGCCAGGATCGTTGCGCGCCCCACGTTCCGTGCCCGCCGCGTCATGCCGCCCTGCGCTCCCGTGCCCGCGCCGCCAAGACCTGCTGTATCGCGCTAGGTGTGCAGGTTCTTGACGATGAGGATGATGGCCGGCCCGAGAATGATGATGAACAGCGATGGGAAGATGCAGCCGACGAGCGGGAAGAGCATCTTGATCGGCGCCTTGGCCGCCATCTCCTCGGCTCGCTGACGGCGCTCGATGCGGAGCTGCTCCGACTGGACCTGGAGCACCTTGGAGATCGACACGCCGAGTTGCTCGGCCTGGATGATCGCCCCGATGAAGTTGCTCAGCGGCGTCACCTCGGTCCGGGCCACGATGTCCCGCAGGGCGTCTCGCCGAGCCTTGCCCACGCGCACCTCGGCCAGGGCGCGTCTGAACTCGTCCGAGAGCGGGCCCTTGAGCTTTTCCACGACCTTGGCCAGAGCCGCGTCAAACCCGAGACCGGCCCGCACGGAGATCGTGAGCAGGTCAAGCGCGTCCGGGATCATCATGAGGATGGCCTTCTGGCGAGCCTTGATCTTTCGCCCCAGCCAGAACTCCGGTGCGATATAGCCGACCACGGCGCCGAGCAGCGCGCCCAGCAGGGCTCCGACCAGCCCCGTCGACATGACGGCCAGGGCCAGCAGGAAGAAGCCGATCGCGAACAGGATCGTGGCGACGCCCTTGATCCCGAGCCAGTCGCTCACTTTCAGCTCGCCCGGATTGCCGGCCAGCGCCAGCCGCTTCTCGGTCCGCTCACCAAACGACTGGCTGGTCACCCGGCTGACCGCACCCGACATGCGAGCGGCGAACGGGCGCAGGGTCCGCTCCATGAACGGCTGCTGCAGCTCGAGTTCCTCGAGGTTCTTGGCTGTCATCGAGCCGAGCTGAGTGAGCCGGGCCTGGACTGGATCCACCGATCGGCTGCCAGCCATGCCGAGCGTGATGAGCAGAATGGCGGCCGCTGCGATCGCCGCGATGAAGATGGGCAGGATGGGCATCGTCAGACCTCGATGTCGACGATCTTGCGGATCGCCATGAAGCCGAGAAACATCATGAAACCGCCGAGGGCCAGGATGATGACCCCGACGGGCAAGCCGCCGACGGACACGGCCTTGTCAAAGAGTGGGGCCATGAAACTCGGCGCGGCGATGAACAGAAACCCGGCCAATGCCATCGGCAGGAACCCGACGACATAGCCCGACAGGCGTTGCTGCGCCGTCAGCGTCCGGATCTCACCCTTGATCCGGACCCGCTCACGAATGGTGTATGCGATGGAGTCGAGGATTTCGGCCAGGTTGCCGCCGACAGTGTGCTGGATGGAGATGGCGGTGGCCATCAATTCCAGGTCGTCCGAACGCACCCGGCGGACCATGTTCTCGATGGCCTGATCGAACGGCAGGCCAAGGTTCACTTCGCGGATGACCCGCCCGAACTCAGTCGAGATCGGCGCGCGCGACTCTCGGACCACCATCTCGATCGCCTGCAGGAACGACGACCCAGCCCGCAAGGCGTTGGCGATCAGCGTGATCGTGTCCGGCAGCTGCTTGTTGAAGGCATTGAGTCGGCCGCCTTTGCGTCGTCCCAGCCAGAACCGCGGCAGCATGAAGCCAAGGAACAGGCCGAACACGAGCATGATCGGGCTGCCCAGCGCCGGCACGGCGAAGGACAGGATGAACATGAACACGGGGACGCCCACGATCGAGCCAGCCCACGCGAAGAGATACTCGGACGGTTTGAGCTTGAGGTCCGCCCGGGCCAGCTCGCGAGCAAGGTTGGCGCCGAAGTCGCGCTGCTCGACGACCTTGTTCAGGTTCGCCAGCGCCTGGCTCTGGGCGAGCATGTCCGAGATTGGACCCTGTCCCGAGGCGGCCGCCTTGACACTCTCCGTCTTGCCCGACGCATAGCGCTCCAGCCGGGCGCTGATGCCCGAGCCACCACCCGACGTCGCCATGCCCAGCGTGATCATCAGGATCGCGACGGCCGCGATGGCGGCGACGATGATCGGTGTCTGCACGAAGCGCCTCCTACCCCTCGGCCGTCAGTATCCGAAGCCGAACAGGCCGGGGGGAAGGTGGATCCCCTGGGTCTCGAACTTCTCGACGAACTTTGGCCGAATCCCGGTCGGCTTGAGGCGGCCCTGGATCTTGCCCTCGATGACGCCCGTCTGCTCGAAGACGAAGACGTCCTGCATGACGATGACGTCGCCCTCCATGCCCTGGATCTCGGTGATGTTGACAATCCGGCGCGTGCCGTCCTTGAGGCGGCTCTGCTGGACGATCAGGTCCACGGCCGAGGCGACCTGCTCCCGGATCGCCCGGAGGGGCAGGTCCACACCGGCCATCAGGACCATCGTCTCCAGCCGCGAGAGCATGTCCCGGGGTGAGTTGGCGTGGCCCGTCGACATCGAGCCGTCGTGGCCCGTGTTCATGGCCTGGAGCATGTCCAGTGCCTCGCCGGAGCGGCACTCTCCCACGATGATCCGGTCGGGCCGCATGCGCAGCGAGTTCCGGACGAGCTCACGGATGGGGACGGCACCCTTGCCTTCAATGTTCGGCGGGCGCGACTCCAGGGTGACCACGTGCTCCTGGCGCAGCTGCAATTCGGCCGCGTCCTCGATGGTGATGATCCGCTCGTCGTTCGGAATGAACGATGACAGCACGTTGAGCGTGGTGGTCTTGCCCGAACCGGTGCCGCCCGAGACGAACACGTTGAGGCGCGCCTCAACGCAGGCCTTCAGGAAGTCGAACATCTCCGGGGTGGCCGTGCCGAACCGGATGAGGTCGTCCACGGTGAAGGGCGACGCCGCGAACTTCCGGATTGTGACCACCGGGCCCACCAGCGAGAGCGGCGGGATGATTGCGTTGACGCGCGACCCGTCAGTCAGGCGGGCATCGACCATCGGGCTCGACTCGTCGACGCGGCGCCCGATTGGGGCGATGATCCGATCGATGATGCGCATGACGTGGTCGTCGTTCTGGAACACGACGTTGGTCAGCTCCAGTCGGCCGGAACGCTCGATGTAGATCTGGCGCGGGCCGTTGACCATGATTTCGGTGATGCTCTCGTCGCGCAGGAGTGGCTCAAGCGGCCCCAGCCCGATGATCTCGTCGGTGATCTGTTCCAGCATCCGGACCCGCTCGGCGCGGGTGAGGGCCAGGCCCTCCTCGTCGATGACCTTGCCGAAGATCTCCTCGATCTGGCGGCGCACCTCGACCTGATTGGACAGATCAAGCTTGGGATCCAGGTCCTGGATGACCCGACTCTGGATCCGGAACTTGACGTCCCGGAACGACTCCCGGGCCGGACCCTGGGACATCAGCCGCTGGGATGGGGGCGTCGGCGGGGCGCCGGCCGGACCGCCGGGCGCAGGCAGATTGCCCGACGGCGCTCCCGGAGCCGCACCCGGTCGAGCGCTCTCGATCCGCTTCAGGAGGGACATCGCTTACACCCCTTCCGGGTCCGTGTGGACCACTGTCAGCGCCATGCGAAGAGAGACTTGCGGGTGGCCGTCTTCTGGACGTCTCCGGCCGCCACCGCCGGACGCTGGTCGCCAGCGACGGCCGTGGCCAGTCGGAGGATATCCTGCGAGACGGGCGCCTCCCGATTGGAGATCACGAAGGGCACCCCCCTGTTGAGCGCATATACGACGCTGCGGCCGTCGCTCACGATGGTGTGATCCACCTTGCGGCCGATGGAATGCTCGACGTCGGCCACCCGGATGCCCAGGGTGGAGTCGGCGCGGTTGAGCACCAGCTTGATCTTTGATTGGTCATAGCCGAGTTGTTGGGCTACCTCGAGGAACAATCGAATGTTCTTGATGCTCGTGATTTCGAGGGTCAGGGCCGTCAGGATCACATCGGCCGTATCGAGAATGGCCAGGGTCGTCTCGCTGAACGAGGCGGGGCAGTCCACCACGACCAGATCATTGGTCCGGCGCAGGGCGTCGAGCACCTTGCGGATTCCGCTCGGCGTGATCAGTTCGGCCATTTCGGGCGACGGCGGAGCGAGCAGCACGCGCACTCCCGAGGAGTGGCTGATCACAAACGTATCGATCGACTCAGGCTCGCCCGTGCCCTCGAGCTCGGTCGCCAGGTCCGCGATCGACTTGTTCTTGGGGTTGAGGTTGAGCAGCACGCCCACGTCGCCAAACTGGAACGAACCGTCCACGATGGTGACCTGGCGACCCAGATCGGCCGCCGCCATCACCGCCAGGTTGACGGCGATCGTCGTCCGGCCGACGCCGCCCTTGGGGCTGAAGACAGCGACCACCTGGCCCGGTTCGCGCTCGCCCGAGACGGGGGCGCTGGCGAGCAGCTGGGTCGGACTGTGTGACATGCGATCCATCTTCTCGCGCTCACGCGTGTAGACCTGACGGATCGACGCGGTCAACTCATCGCTGCTGAACGGCTTGACCAGAAACTCGCGGGCGCCGGCCAGCATGGAACGGCGCAGGTAGTCCGCCTCGCCCTGGACCGACATCATGACCACGGACGCGCCGGGCACGGTCACCGCCAGGGCCTCGGTGGCGGCAATGCCATCCATGTCCGGCATGTTGATGTCCATGAGCACGACGTCCGGCTGGAGCCGGCCGGCGACCTCGAGCGCCTGGCGTCCGGACTCCGCCGAGCCGACCACCTCGATGTCGCTCTCGAAGCCGAGCAGCTTCGTGAGGTGATCGCGCGTCTCGGGGATGTCGTCCACGATGAGGACCTTGATCGCGTCTGTCATCTGGGGCGGTTGGCCTTCGGTGCTACTGGCTGGTGTGATGGTGGCTGGAAGTGATCGTCTGGATCAGTGCGGCGGAGCGACGGGCGGGCGCAGGATCCGCGGATCGGATCGGGCGCCCGAGTGGTCTGGTCGGTCGGTTGAACGGTCAGTCGGGATGGTTGGTTGGGCAGCGGGCTGGACCTGGGCCGACCGGCGGAGGGGTGCTGTGACGTGCCTCCGCCGACCTCGACCTACTTCTTGAGCGTGCCTTCGACGATCTGCGGCGGAAGCACCCCGTAGGTATCCACGAGGGTCTTGAGGATGATCCCGGACGTCACGTCCTGCTTGGGATCGACCGGGTTGCCGGCCGCGTCCACGAAGTCCTTCGGCGAGCGGAGGACCAGGCTGATGCAGCCATTGAGCTGGGCATACTTGATGACCTCCGCCTGTTGCGGGGTCACCGCCAGGATGACGATCTCCTGCTGCCCGTTGAGGGCGGTGCCGGCGGCACCGGCTGCCGGTGCGGGCGACGCCTGGGTCGTGGTGGCGGCGGCGGCGGGCGGCGGCGGAAGCAGCGTCCCGACCACCTGCATGTTCTGGACCAGCGCCTTGACGCTGTTGTCACCTGCCCCAACGATCGGTTTGGGGTCGCCCGTTGTCTTGTCGATGGTGAAGACCGAGAACTCTCGACCGCAGGTACCGGCGGGGCCGCCGAAGCCGACGACCGCGTCCACCCGATCGCCCTTGTTGATGAGCGTGCCGACACCCGACACCTGGTCAACCTGGACGGCCATTGCCCGGAGGCCCTTGGTCAGCAATGGCGCCGGATCGAGTTCCACCCCGGTAGAGGCGAACATCGCCTGGGTCAGCTGCGCGTTGGCCCGGACGGTCGTCCGGACGATCTGCCCGACGACCAGCGTCGGATCCTCGAACGCGCCGGCCAGGCGACTGGTCACCGCGACCTTCTTGACGCTCAACATGTCCGAGCGCACCTGCGTCCCGAGCGGGATGTCGACGGTCGCGAAGACGGTGCTCAACTCAGTCGGCGGCGCCGTCGGCTGCTGCGCCGTCCCACCTGAGCTGCCGCCGAACAACGAGACGATCGCGACGAAGGCCACGATTGCCAACACGATCCCGATGAGCAGGATCAAACGATTGGATCTTTTCAAAACCGCACTCCCCAGCCTGTGACAAGTGGCACCACTGTAGCACCGCCCAACGGCCCGGCGACTATACCAAAGGGCTAGGACCATTAGGAAGAAATGGCGAGAAAACGCTGCCCGTCGTGCGTGAGTGGGTGGGCGCCTGCCCAGGAAACCAACGAGCGGCCTGCCCGTTCCCGGGAGGCCGCTCGTCGCAGTTCGGTGACGCTGGCCGAAGCCGGCGTGACCTTTGGATCAGCGCCTAGATCGAGTTACCGACCGTGCTCAGGATCTTGCTGACCTGGCCGCCCAGGAAGAGCAGGGCGACAATCGCGATGATCGCGATAAGGGCGAGGATCAGCGCGTATTCGGCGAGACCCTGGCCCTCGTCGTCAGAACGGAACGAAGAAATGAGAGCTGTGATGTACGACATTGGGGTTCGTGACCTCCTTTCCCTTGAGAGTCCTCCACGACTGGAGGCATCCGGTGGCCGCAACCGCACGACGCGGACCCCGTGCATCTGCCGGTTGAGCCGGGTGAGCGTAGGAGGCCGTCCCGCCGCATGTCAAGGCCCGCGTGCTCGAAGTGGTGCGTTTGCGCGATGCGCGCCAAGGCCGGGTCTGGTATCGGGGGGCGGGTCGCGGCGCTGCCGCGCTGGCTCGTCGCCAACGCCCCCGGGCATGGAACGGCGGCCACTGGACGCTCCCAGCGGCCGCCGTTGCTGTGCGAAACCTAGACCGAGTTGCCGACCGTGCTCAGGATCGTGCTGACCTGGCCGCCCAGGAAGAGCAGGGCGACAATCGCGATGATCGCGATGAGGGCGAGGATCAGTGCGTACTCGGCCAGCCCCTGGCCGTCCTCGTCGCGATGGAGCCACCCGAGGAAGGATCGAACGATGCGCATGATTCAGTGTCTCCTTCCCCCGGAAACAGGACGGGCAGGGCAGCCCGGTCGACGCATTGTGCGATCGGTGGTCAACCCCCGGGCATGGAACGGCGGCCACTGGACGCTCCCAGCGGCCGCCGTTGCTGTGCGAAACCTAGACCGAGTTGCCGACCGTGCTCAGGATCTTGCTGACCTGGCCGCCCAGGAAGAGCAGGGCGACGATCGCGATGATCGCGATGAGGGCGAGGATCAGTGCGTACTCGGCCAGCCCCTGGCCGTCCTCGTCGCGATGGAGCCACGCGAGGAACGAATTGAAGATGGTCATGCCGTCAGGCCTCCTGGATGATTGCGCCCTCGATCGAGGGAGATCCGCACTATACGGCTAGTCGTCTCGCTGCTACCACTGAGCAATTCGTACTAGCCTGTTTGGCGCGGCCGTCCGCACCTGGTCCGCGCACAAGCGTCAGGGCAGCAGCGAGCCCACCCAGCTGACCGCCGCACCGATCGCATCACCGAAACAGACCAGGCCCACGGTCGTCCCCAGCGCGATCAGGCCCAGGATGATCCCGTACTCCATCAGCCCCTGCCCAGACGTTGGCCGGACCGGCCCGACAGGCCGGACGGGCCCGACAGGCCGGCCGTTCCCCACCGATCGCACCCTTCGCCGTGGGTCAGGCGGACTGGGGCAGGTCAACCGTCAGGCGAACCTCCGTCCCGTCTGCCGACAGGTCTGCCCGGGCCCCCAGGGTTGCTGCCCGTGACTGGATGTCTCGCCAGGGTTTGGCCGGCATGGCCAGCGGCGCGATCTCCTGGGCGTCCGCAGTCGCGCGCTCACCACGACGGGCTTCGATCATGGCCGCCAGCGCCGCGGGCAGCTCGGCGTCCTGCGCCGCCTCCTTGCCGCGACCGCGGCCGCGTCCGCCAGGGCGGCCCGTCGTCGCGGCCCGCACCGCCGCCGCGTCACCAGGCAGGGCCGGATCGCCCTCCGCGGACGCCGCCTCGCCGCGCCCCCCAGGCCGCTCCCGCGAGGAGCGCACAATCGCAACGAGTTGGTCAGACCAGTCCAGCCTGACAGTGACACGGTCGGGCCGCACCGAGAGGTAGGCCACGAGCGCCTCTTCGAGCATCCGGAAGACGGCGCTTTCCAGCTCCATCGGCAGGCGCCGATCCGGACCCAGCGAATCGAAGTCGACCGGGATCTGGGCTCGCCGGCCGCGATCACGGGCGGCCCGCCGGAGGGTGGGCATGAGGCCCAGGTCGTCGAGCACCATCGGTCGGACATCGAAGATGAACGACTTGGTGGCGTCCAGCGTGGACTGGACCATGGCGATGAGCTGACGAACCTCGGGCATTGCAGCGGCCGGGTCCCGGGCCGTCAGCCGTTCGACGATCTGCGCCTGGAGGACGATGTTGGTCAGGCTCTGAGCCGGTCCGTCGTGCATGGCCCGGGCGATGTCCCGGCGGAGGTCCTCCTGCGCGGCCAGGAGCATCCGCGAGATGCCCGGCGGCACCGGTTCATCCACCACGGCTGCCGGCTCGGGCCCGTCCTCGCCGGCCGCCGGCCGTCCGGCCGGTGCGACCACGCCCACCAGCTCATCGGCCAGCCGGGCCAGGTGGTCCCGATGGCGCCGGAGTGCCTTGTGCTTGCCGGTCAGCACGTCGACCTGCGATTCCATGACGATCGCCCGCTTGGTCAGGTTGACCAACTGGACATACAGCTCGATCAGTTCCGCCGGATCTCCGGACCCGGCTCGCTTCGAAGCCGCGAGTCGCTCGTCCACCGCCGTGCGCTTGGCCTGGTGTCGCTCGGCTTCCGTGCGCGCCTGCTGGATGAGCATGTCGATCTCGGTGAGCTCGGCGTCCAGGCCCACGATCTCGTGCCGAAGCTGCTCGGAGAGCGTGCTCGGAACGTCCGACCCGGTGGCTGGCTGTCGCGCGTGGGTCGCCATGTTGGGGGCTGCCTCGCTGGAGAGATCGCGTCGAGCGCTCAGTCTTCCGGCATCCGGATCCAACCCTGGCGCATCGCATAGACGACGGCCTGGGTCCGATCGTTGACGGAGAGCTTGCGCAGGATGGAGCTCATGTGGTTCTTGACCGTCTGCTCGCTGATTGACAGCGCGTAGGCGACCTGCTTGTTGGTCATGCCCTGGGCGATGTTGTCCAGGATCTCCACCTCCCGGGGCGACAGCGGGGCGAAGATGGGCGCGGCCTCCTGGCCGTAGACCGCCAGTTCGCGGAACTCCTTGAGCACGCGCGAGGCAACCGCCGGCCGGGCGAACACCTTGTCGTTGATGAGGTACTCGCCGCCCGACACGCGCCGGATGATCGTGACCAGGTCGTCCGGCCCGACGTCCTTGAGGATGAACGCGGCCGCACCCGCCTTGATCGCATCGAAGAGGGCATCTTCCTCTTCGTTCTGGGCCAGCACGATGATCCCGGTAGCGGGCAGCTCACGCTTGATCCGCTGGGTCGTCTCGATGCCGCCGGGAGGCGCCAGGGTCAGGTCCATGAGGATGATGTCCGGCGAGGTCGCCATGGCGGCGTCGATCGCGCCTCGGCTGTCACTCGCCTCGCCGACGATGACGAAGTCCGTTTCCCGCTCGAGCAGCCCGCGCACGCCCATCCGGAACAGCGCGTGATCGTCCACCAGGAGGATGGTCGTGATGGGATCCGGGTCGCGCCGATCAGGGCCGCCCCGTCGACGATCGGGGCCACGAAAGTCCATATCGCTCATGTGTGCTCCTCTTCGATCGGAATCGCCAGCCGAACCATTGTCCCGGCCCCCGGATGAGATGTCACCTCGAGCGCGGCGCCGATCAAGTCGGCCCGCTCGCGCATGAACTGCAGTCCAAAGTTGCGTCGGCTGCGAGCAGCTACCGCGTCCGCCTCAAAGCCGAGTCCGTCGTCGCGGATCTCCATGATCCAGTTGCCGGACTCGACTCGGCTGGCGATCGTGGTCTGGGACGCCTTGGCGTGCTTGCGCACATTCTGGAGCGCCTCCTGGACGACTCGCAGGACGACCGTCTGCTGGGCCTCGCCGAGCAGGTCGTCGGAGGCATGCAGATCCGTCTCGACGGTGGCGCCCATGAGGGCCGTCCAGGTCTCTGCCGCGTCCATGATCGAGCCGTCCAGCCCGAGCGCATCGAGCAGGGGCGGCCGGAGCTGGCTGATGTAGGTCCGGACGTCGCCCAGTTCGCGCCGGAGCAGCTCCCGCATGTAGCGCAGTTCGGCCTGGGCGAGGGTTGGATCCTGGCGCATGACCCGCTCGATGTACTCGATCTGGAAGACTGCGTTGGAGAGAGCCTGGGCCGGCCCGTCGTGGATCTCCTGGGCCAGCCGCGCGCGCTCAGCTTCCTGGGCCTCGATGATGCGCATCTCCACGTCGTGCGGTCGGTCCGCACCCGAGCGCTCCGAGACGAGGCTGGCATCCCCGCGCTCCAGGAAGAGCCAGGTGCTTTCCAGTGATCGGTGGGCCAGCTCAAGCCGGGCCAGCTCGGACTTGTGGCTGCCGACGCCGATCTCCATGGTCTCCACCGCGGTCCGCAGGGCGCGTGCCCGTGCATCGTCGGCGCCGGCCTCGGCCGCCTCTGCTGTCTGGGTCGCCTCGGTCGCCTGGGTCGCCTCGGAGCGCCTTGTCCGGGCTTCGGCCACGTTCGCGTCGCCCGCCCGCGCGGCCCGACGGGGATGGCGCTCCAGCCGGTCCAGCTCGTCGCGCTGCGCCTGGTATCGGGCGAGCTCGTCCAGAAACGCCTCCCGATAGTGCTGGGCGATGGAGTCCAGCGTGTTGGCGGCATACCCCAGCGCCGCCTTCGCCTCCGCGTGGAGTTCATCGAAGCGACTGGTCCGACCGTCGTTCAGGCGCGTGCCGTCCATGTCGC
>JANMQO010000308.1:0-1743 GCA_031370565.1 Chloroflexota bacterium | reverse complement strand
CCAGGCCGGCACGTCGCCCGGTCGCGCCAGCGAGCCCGAGCGCGCCCCGCCGGCATAGGCATCCCGCTTGGCGGCCAGGTCGCGGCTCGGCCGAAACCCCGTGCCGGCAGAACCGGCCGGTCCGGGCATCGGCGCGCCAGGTCGGCCACTCCCCTGTCGAAACGCGCCGCCACCGGCCCGGATCGGCGTCCCGAAACGGCTCGTCCGTCGAGCGCCAAAGACGAGGTCCAGGTCGAGTGGCCCCTCGGCGTGGTCGTCGTCCGCCGCGAGTGCGGGCCCGACCATCAACTCCTGGGGGATCTCGAGCAGGAAGCGCGACGGCACCGAGGCCTGGCCCATTCCCCAGGTTGCCCGGCGCCAGGCATGGGACAGGTAGAGCCGCCGCTTGGCCCGGGTGATCCCGACGTAGGCCAGCCGGCGCTCCTCCTCCATCTGGCGCTCGTCGTCGAGCGACCGGCTGTGCGGGAAGACGCCCTCCTCCAGCCCGGCGATGAACACGACTGGGAACTCGAGCCCCTTCGCCGCATGGAGGGTGATCAGCGTCACGGCGTCCGCCTCGCCCTCGTACGAATCCTGGTCGGCGACGAGGGCCGTCTCCTCGAGCAGGCGATCGAGCGCGTCCTCGGGCTCGAGGTCGTCGTAGCGGGTCGTGACGGATCGGAGCTCGAGCAGGTTGTTCCAGCGATCCTCGCCCTCCTCGGAGCCGTCGGCCAGCATGGCCCGATAGCCGGACCGCTCCAGGACGGCATCGAGCAGCTCGGGCAGCGGCAGCACGCCGATCCTCGAGCGCATCGCCCGGACGAACGCGGCGAAGTCAGCCAGGGCCGAACGAGTGCGGGCCGCGATCCCGTCCACGCGCCCGTCGACCGCGGCCTCGATCGCGGCCCAGTAGGTGCCCCGTTCCGGAGCGAACGCCTCGGCTGAGGTCGGCCCGGACCGGCCCGCCGACGGCTCAGCAGGCCCGGCGGGCTCGGCGGGCTCAGCAGGCTGGCCCGGCCCGGCCGCCCCGACGCCCGCCGCCACCGCCCCGCGCAGCGCCTCGAGCGTCTTCTCCCCGATTCCGCGCGCCGGCACGTTGAGGATCCGCTCGAAGGCGACCGAGTCCGTGTCGCTGCGCAGGATGCGCAAGTAGGCCAGGGCATCCTTGACTTCGCGGCGCTGATAGAAACGGGTCCCACCGATGAGCTGATAGCGCAGCCCGTAGCGCAGGAACGCCTCCTCGATCGCTCGACTCTGGGCGTTCGTCCGGTACATCACGGCGATGTCCCGCAAGCTCAGGCTGCCCTCCTCATCGTCCGCCTTGCGGGTGAGCAGCGAGCGACCCCCGCCGACGAGCTCCTCGACCTGGCGGGCGATCCACTCCGCCTCTTCCTCCTCGTTGTACGCCTCGAAGCGCTGGATCGGACGACCGCCGGCGTTCTCCGTCCAGAGCTTCTTGTCCGTGCGCGCCGCATTCCGGCTGACGACCGCGTGGGCGGCATCGAGGATGAGCTGGGTCGAGCGGTAGTTCTGCTCGAGCTTGACCACCGTGGCGTTGGGCTGGTCCCGCTCGAAGTCGAGGATGTTGCGCAGATCCGCGCCGCGCCAGCTGTAGATCGACTGGTCGTCGTCGCCCACCACGCACAGGTTGTGGTGGGTCGCAGCGAGGGCGCGGACCCACAGGTACTGGGCCTTGTTCGTGTCCTGGTACTCATCGACGTGGAGGTAGCGCCACTTCGCCTGATAGCGGGCGAGGACGTCGGG
>JANMQO010000306.1:0-26993 GCA_031370565.1 Chloroflexota bacterium | reverse complement strand
ATGACCCCCGCCACGCCGACCACCGAGCTGACCCAGCACTGTGTGCGCTGCGGCGCGACCGTGCCGCTGGGCACGGCCATGTGCGAACACTGCAACCCGCTCGGGCTGAAGCAGCCGGCCGCGTCGCAGACGCACGGCACGGTGCTCCTGGCGGTGGGCGGCGCGATCCTGGGCCTGGCTGTGCTGGGGCGCCTGGCCCTGGGCGGGATCGGCCCGTTCCGTGGCCAGATCGCGAACGTGTTGTCCGTGCCGCCGGCCCTGGCCATCACGCTCACGGTGACCAACCTGGGGACGTCGCCCGGATCGGCCACCTGCCGGGTGTACGACCCGACCGACCCCGGAATCGGCCCCGACAACGCCTACCTGGACAGCCCGCGGGTGGAACCGGGCAGGACGATCTCGTTCTCGCGCGAGGTGACCGCCCTGGGCAGTCGGCCGCGACCCTTGGCCGTCGAGTGCAGCGGCCCATGAGTGGCGACCAATTCGCCCGCGAACGTGACCTGGCCGTGGCGCTGGCGGCGCGGGCCGGCGACCTGCTGCTCGACCGGCTGGGCAAGGTCGGCACGATCACCCACAAGAGCGCCAAGGACGTCGTGACCGAGGTCGACCACCTGAGCGAGGCGCTCATCCTGGGGGCCATTCGCGAGGAATACCCGTACGATGGCATCCTGGCCGAGGAATCCGGGGCCTCACACGGGAGCAACGGCCGGGTGTGGGTGGTCGATCCGCTCGACGGCACGATCAACTACGCCAACGGCATTCCGATCTTCTGCGTCTCGATCGCCCTGGTCGTCGACGGTCGGCCGAGCGTCGGGGCCATCCGCGACCCAGTCCGGAGTGAGACCTTCGCGGCCACCGCCGATGGCCCCGCCACCCTCGATGGGCGTCCGATCCAGGTGAGCAGCAAGGACAGCCTGGCCGATTTCGTCGTTTCGCTCACGCTCGATGGTCCGCGCCTGTCGGAGCGACTGGCCGCGATTCGCGAGGCGATTCGGGTGACCCGCCGGCTCGGTTCGTCCGCGCTCACCCTCGCCTACGTGGCCAATGGCCGCTTTGACGCCTTCGCCCAGACCCACGGCCTGTCCGCCTGGGATGTGGCGGCCTCCGGGCTCATCGCCGAGCGGGCGGGCGCCGTTGTGACCGACGCGTCGGCCGGCGGACCATGGCTCGATCTCGGCCGCGGCACGGGCACGTTCGGGGTCCTGGCGGCGCCACCGGCCCATCATGCCCGCCTGCTCGAGCTCGTCGGCTCGGTTGCACGCCTGGGCGGTCCGACCGGGTAGTCGGCGGCGCAGCTCGTTGCCGGGGTGGCTTGGTCGATCGCCGTTCGGCTCGAACGGTCGGCGGTCAGTCCTCTCGCCAGCGGTGTGGGCGGGTCGCCAGTCGAGAGAGGCCCCAGCGGGCGCAGAACGCCGACCAGCGAGCGCGCGGTGCGCCCAGCCAGCGCAGGTCCTCCGGCTCGAGCAGACCGATCGGCGCGTCCGTCCGCAGGCGGGCGAGCTCTCGGTACAGGATGGCGGCGTCCCACTGCGCGGTCAGCGTGGCAGCAAGGCCCGTGGCGTTGCGCAGCGCGAATGCAACGTCCCAGTCGGACGCCTGCCGCGGGATCGCCTCGAGCGAGCCATAGCGGGCGAGGATGGCCGCAGCGGACTTGGCGCCCCAACCGGGCAGGCCGGGGAAACCGTCCGCGGCGTCACCGACGAGGGCCAGCCAGTCCGGGATGGAAACGGGCGGGACGCCCCATTTGGCCCGCACCCCGGCGTCGTCGTAGATGATCCCGCGACGGCGATCCCAGAGCACGACCCGATCTCCGCGGACCAGCTGGGCCATGTCCTTGTCGGGCGTGCACAGCACGATCCGCGTGACCTCCGGCTGGCCGTCCAGGCGCGCCACCGCCGCGGCCAGCGCATCGTCCGCCTCGAACTCGACCATCGGCCAGCAGACGAGGCCGAGCGCTCCAATCGCTTCCTCCGCGATGGGGAACTGGAGGAGCAGCTCGGGCGGCATCCCGGCTTCGGTCTTGTACGGCGGGTAGCGCTCGTTCCGCCAGGACCGGATGACCTGGTCGGTGGCACAGCCGACGTGGGTGGCGCCCTCCTCGCGCAGCAGGAGCAGCAGTTGCTCGATCAGGCCGGACACGCCAGACAGCAGCTGGCCGTCCGGTCCGAGCACCGGCGGGCGCGGCGCGAAGTGCGCCCGGAACAGCTCATAGGTGGCGTCGACGAGGTGGATGTCCATGGGCAGTGGTCCGCGTTCGACGGCCAAGGGTGAGTCGAGTCGGCCCGGTCAGCCTGGTCAGCCGACCGGCCGGGCGACGTGCCCGTTCGAGCCGTACCCGCGAGGCTCGGCCGGAGGCTCGCTCGTGGCGGCGACGACCACGCGGGTCTCCGGAGCCGGCGTCTCGTCACGGCCGGCCTCGTCGCGGGGTGCCTCGGCGGCAACCATCGTCACGAACCGATCCAAGTCCGCCCGGAATACCCGCTGCAGCAGCGGGCCAACGACGACCGAGGCGAGGTCCGGCAGGATCGGCGCGACCAGCAGTTCGGTCCACTCCAGGCTCGTCCGACGGCCGCCGTCGAGGGTGTCCAGGCTGAACAGGCCGGTTCCCCGGACGAGCCCCACGTGCCGGATGCCATACCGATGAGGCGGGCTGAATTCGACGATTTCGACCCGATCCCGGATGGTGATCCCAAGAACGTGCACGTCCCCCTCAGCCCATGTCCCAGGACCGACCGGCAGTGGTCCGAGCACACGGACCCGGCGCAGATCGGTCATCCAGCGGGGCTGTCGTTCGATGTCCGCCAGGATCGTCCAGACCGTCCCGATGGGTGCCGCCACCTCGACCCGCAGCCGGATCGGCATGTGTACCGGCGGTCCGGACGGATCGGCTCGGAACCCACCCAGCCAGCGGTCCAGCAGGACCGCCCCGACCGACGCCGTGGCCAGGAACCCGAGCAGGCGGCGGATCATCCGTCGGCCCGCCCGTCGCCTGTGGTCTCGGTGCCGGCAACGAGCCTGACACCCGCCGCGGTCAGTTCGGCCAGCGCTCGCTCACCATCGCCGGGCGCCAGGTCGACTGCCCGGATTCCCGCCAGCAGCGTGCTCGTCTCGAAGCCCAGGCGAGCGGCGTCCAGGGCGGTCGACTTGACGCAATAGTCGGTGGCCAGCCCGACGACCACGACCCGTCCCACGCCGCGGGCCCGAAGCTGCGCCTCCAGCTCGGTCGACATCTGGGAGCCGGTCCGTGGGTCGCGCATGGTGAAGCCCGAGTAGCCATCCTCACCGTTGCTGCCCTTGCGGACCGTGGGTCCGTCCACGATGAGTGCCGGGTGCAACGCCGCGCCCCACGTCTCGGCCACGCAGTGGACCGGCCAGATGCCACCGTCCCGAGCGAAATGCGGAGTGCTCGGCGGATGCCAGTCCTGGGTGTACACGACCAGTGCCCCGGTATCGCGCGCCGCGCTGATTTCGCGGTTGAGGAGTGGCACGATCTCTGCGCCGCCAGCAACCGGCAGCGCGCCGCCCGGATCGGCGAAGTCGTTCTGCATGTCGACGACCACCAGCGCGGTCCGCCGGTCGTAGCGGCCGGCCGGCGAGGAGGCGGGGGCGACGGCGGCGGTGTCGGGCAGGTGGTCCATGCGCACTTGAGGCTATCGTACCTGCAGTGGGCCGTGCATACGGCCGGACGGTCAGCTTCGACGCCCGGCCGGCCGGACGGTCCGCCCGATTCGGACTACAGTGCGCTCCGGCCGGATGACGCCATCCCGGAACCTCGCCAGCGACGGAGCCGAGCCCAGATGTATTTTGACGAGTTCAAACACCAGCTGCCCGACATCGACGGGGCCGAGACCGGCGAATGGCTCGATTCGCTCGAGGCGGTGGTGCGTGACGAGGGCGAGAATCGCGCCCGCTTCCTCATGTTCAAGTTGCTCAAGCGAGCACGCCAACTCCATGTCGGCCTGCCGCCGCTCACCCAGACCCGCTACATCAACACGATCAGCCCCGAGCAGGAGCCGTTTTTTCCCGGTGACGAGGAGCTGGAGCGTCGGATCCGCCGCCTCATCCGCTGGAACGCCATGGCCATGGTCCTGCGGGCCAACAGTCGGTTTCCCGGCATCGGCGGGCATCTGGCCACCTACGCCTCCGCGGCGACCCTGTACGAAGTCGGCTTCAACCATTTCTTCCGGGGCAAGGACGAGGACGCCGGCGACCAGATCTTCTATCAGGGCCACGCGGCGCCCGGGATCTATGCGCGCGCCTTCCTGGAGGGTCGACTGAGCGAGAGCCAGCTCGACCACTTCCGGCGCGAGGTCGTCCCCGGCGAGGGCCTGAGCTCGTATCCACATCCCCGGCTCATGCCCGACTTCTGGGAGTTCCCGACGGTGTCCATGGGGATCGGCCCGCTGAGCGCCATCTACCAGGCTCGATTCAACCGGTACCTGGCCAACCGCGGCCTCAAGGACACCGCCGGATCGCGGGTCTGGGCTTTCCTGGGCGATGGCGAGATGGACGAGCCCGAATCGATCGCTGGCCTGTCGCTGGCGGCGCGCGAAGGACTGGACAACCTCACCTTCGTGGTCAATTGCAACCTGCAGCGCCTCGATGGGCCGGTCCGCGGCAACGGCAAGATCATCCAGGAGCTCGAGGGCCTCTTCCGCGGCGCCGGCTGGAACGTGATCAAGGTCATCTGGGGCCGAGAATGGGACGACCTGCTGGCCCGCGACGTCGACGGCGTGCTCGTCGAGCAGATGAACAACACCCTTGACGGCGAGTTCCAGAAGTATGCCGTCACCGGGGGCGCCTACATCCGGGAGCACTTCTTCGGCCCGGATGCGCGCCTGGAGCGCCTCGTCGAGCATCTCTCCGACGATGATCTGGCCAAGCTGCGCCGGGGCGGCCACGACTACCGCAAGGTCTACGCCGCCTACAAGGCTGCGACCGAGTACACCGGCGCCCCGACGGTCATCCTGGCTCACACGGTCAAGGGTTGGACGCTGGGCCCGGGTGTCGAGGCGCGCAACATCACCCACCAGGCCAAGAAGCTGTCCGAGGCCGAGCTGCGCATCTTCCGCGATCGGCTGGAGTTGCCGATTCCGGACGCGAAGCTCAAGGATGCCCCGTACTACCACCCGGGACCCGACTCGGACGAGGTTCGCTACCTCGCCGAGCGCCGCCGAGCGCTGGGCGGCACGCTGCCCAGGAGGATCGTCCGCGCCCAGCCGTTCTCGGGCGTGGCGCCCTCGGTCGACGCTGAGTTCGCCGCCGGCAGCACGACGCCGGTGAGCACGACCATGGTCTTCGCGCGGCTCCTGCGCAACCTCATCCGCGATCCGGAGCTTGGGCCACGGATCGTGCCGATCGTGCCGGACGAGGCGCGCACGTTCGGCCTGGACCCGCTGTTCAAGGAGGTCGGGATCTACGCAGCCCTGGGCCAGCGCTACGAGCCGGTCGATTCGGAGCTCGTGCTCAGCTACCGCGAGGCGCGCGACGGGCAGGTGCTCGAGGAGGGGATCACCGAGGCGGGTTCGATGGCCAGCTTCCAGGCTGCGGCCACGGCCTACGCGACCCACGGCACGGCGACCATCCCGTTCTACATCTTCTATTCGATGTTCGGCTTCCAACGGACGGGCGACCAGGTCTGGGCTGTGGGCGACGCGCGCGGGCGCGGGTTCATGATGGGGGCCACGGCTGGCCGCACCACCCTCCACGGCGAAGGACTCCAGCACGATGACGGGCACAGCCAGCTGCTCGCCTCGACGATCCCCAACATTCGAGCCTACGACCCGGCCTTCGCGTATGAGCTGGCGGCCGTCGTGCGCGAGGGCATCGAGCGGATGTACGTGCGCGGTGAAGACGTCTTCTACTACATCACGATCTACAACGAAAATCAGGTCATGGCGCCCAAGCCGGATGGGGTCGACGCGGGGATCATCCGCGGGCTGTACCGCTTTGCCGGCGCTCCCGACGGTGTCGGCGGTACCGGTGGCCGTGTCCGCCTGGTGAGCAGCGGCGCGATCTTCCAGCAGGCGCTTGCGGCGCAACGACTGTTGGCCGACAAGTTCGACATCGCCGCCGAGCTCTACAGCGCGCCGTCGTTCCAGCAGCTCCGTGTCGATGCGCTCGATGCGGATCGCTGGAATCGCCTCCATCCGGAAGCGGAGCCGCGCGTGCCCTACGTGTCGAGCGTGCTCGGCACCGAGGGCGGGCCGGTGATCATCGCCACGGATTGGCTGAAGGCGGTGCCGGACCTCGTCGCCCCGTGGCTGCCGTCGGGCACCATCACCCTGGGCACGGAGGGCTTCGGCCGGAGCGACACCCGCGAAGCCCTGCGCGCCCTGTTCGAGATCGATGCGCCGAACATTGCAGCCGCCGCACTGAGCGGCCTGGCGCGAGCCGGTGGGCTGACGCCTGCCCGTGCCGCGGCGGGCATCCGCGAGCTCGGGATCGATCCGGACAAGGCGGATCCGCGAACCCTGTGAGCAGGCGATGGGCCGTTCACGGTTCGGTCAACCTCATGGCGGCTTCAGGGACACGGGGGTCAAGGCCGCCTGCGATCCTGATGCAAGGGCGCTTGACCGACAGGCGACCTGGCCGCTACCATCCCGTCGAGTCGCCGTCGTGGCGACCGTGACTCCCCACCCGCAACGAGGCCCCATCTCTTGACGTTTGACGCCGGTTCGTTCACCAGCGGTCTGCTGACCGGCCTGCGTGAGGGAGTCGAGGCCGCGCTCATCGTGGCCATCGTGCTGGCGTACCTGCAGCGCACGGGGAACGGGCGCTACGCCAACCGGGTCTGGGTCGGGGTCCTCGTCGCCTCGATGCTGAGCGCCGTGCTGGGCACGGCGCTATTCGTCACCGTCGGCCGGTTGCCATCGCCCTACGAGCAGGTCTTCGAGGGCCTGACGATGCTCGTGGCGGCCGCGGTCGTCACCTGGATGCTGTTCTGGATGCGTCGCCAGGCGATGGCGGTCCGGGGCGAGCTCCATGCGGCGGTGGATCGCGTGCTCGGCCAGGGAGGTGCCTGGGGCCTGACGATCCTCGTCTTCAGCGCGGTCATTCGCGAGGGGATCGAGACCGCCCTCTTCCTCGTCGGCCAGGCGCAGGCGGCGGGCGCCGGCAGCGCGCAGGGACCCGCGCTCGTCCTCGTCGGCGCGCTGGGGGGGCTCGGCCTGGCCGGTGTGATCGGCTGGGGCTTCTATCACGGCAGCCATCGGGTGGACCTGCGACAGTTCTTCCGTTGGACCGGGATTGCCCTGGTGTTCATCGCCGCCGGCTTGCTCGATCGAGCGGTGCACGAGTTCATCGAGATCGGGGCGATCCGGATTGGCACAGCCACCGCCTTCAACATCGGCGGGCTGCTGCCGGACGACCGTGGCGTCGGCCAGTTTCTCCGTGCGCTGCTCGGCTACAGCGCCGCACCGGAGGTCCTCACCCTGACCGCCTGGCTGGCCTACGTGATCATCGTGCTCTCGCTGTACCTGCGCCCCGTCCGTCCCACACGGCGCCAGCCTGCGAGCGCAGGCGAGACAGCCCGACCCTAGACGACCCGCTGGGCCGCCGTGCCCGGACCCTCCGACAGGGAACCGCCCGGGGCCATTGCCCGTCTCCGTTCCAGCACGGCCGTCCAGAACCGGTCGGCTCCCCCACGGAGTACACCCATGTCGACCTTCACCATCACCGTTCCGCGTCCCGGTCGGCGCACTGGCTGGTTCGCGGCCCTCCTGGCGACCGGCCTGCTGGTTGTCACCATCGTCGGCCCGGCGCTGGGCCCGCGCCCGATCCTCGCCGCCGACCCCGTGGGCTCGCCGCCGGAACACACGATCAGCGTCACCGGCGCGGGTCGGGTCCTGATCAGCCCGGACGTCGCCGATGTGCGGCTCGGGGTGAGCGTCACCCGACCGACGGTCAAAGAGGCCCGCGACGTGGCCGCGGCGGACATGACCAAGGTCCTGGCCGCCTTGCGCGGGCTGGGCATCGCCGATCGTGACATCCAGACCACCACCCTCTCGCTCCAGCCGTCGTACGACGGCACGACCGGTCCGGGACAACCTCGCCCGACCGGCTATCAACTCTCCAACCAGGTCGTGGTCACGGTCCGCAACCTGGACAAGGTCGGTGATGTCATCGACCGGGGGATCGCCGCTGGGGGCACCACCGTGGACGGGGTCAACTTCCGGGTGAACGATCCTGCCGCCGCCCAGACGCAGGCGCGTCAGGCCGCCATGACCCAGGCCCGGGCGCAGGCAGACACGCTGGCCGCCGCAGCCGGTGTCTCGATCAGCGGGGTCGCCTCGATCAGCGAGACGTCGGGCCCCATCCCGTACCGAATGGCCTATGAGGCTGCTGCACCGCTCCAGGACAAGAGCTACGCCACGCCGATCCAGCCCGGAACCAACGAGGTGACCGTCTCCGTGTCGGTCGCATACCTCATCCGGTAGCACTGCCAGGGTCGCGAGGTTCGCCGGGCACGCGAGGTTCGCCGGGCACGCGAGGCTGGCCGCCAGGCTGATCGGCCCCGTCGCCGACGTTCTCGCGATCGGCGACCAGCGCGCTCAGCGTCAAGGCCCGGGTGGCCGCCAGGCCTGTCGCGTCGTGGCGAAAGAAAACGTAGGCGTCCAGGTCGTGCTGCAGCACGGGCACGATCCGGTCGGCCCAACCCGCGAGCTCGGCCGGGGTATAGGACTCCCGCCGGAGTCGAAGGTAGGCGAAGGATCCAGTCGGCCCCACGGCCGGTGGCTCGGACGGCAGTCGGTCCGGGGCCGGCGGATCCAACTCGGTGGCGCACAGGACCGCGCCGTGCGCATCCAACAGCGCGAGCGTCTCCTCCCGGTGCCAGGACGAGTGCTGGAACTCGAGGCTGAGCGGGAGTCCCGTCGGCCACGCGGCGAGCAGCGCCCGTAGCCGAACCTCGTCGCGTTCCACCTCGGCCGGCACCCGGAACAGTACCGCGCCGAGTCGGTCGCCGAATCGCGCCAGGGGCTCGGTCAGCCATGCGACGCTCGCGACCGGATCGTCACCGAACAGCGCCCGAAGGCTACCGCCACGCTGGGCCTTGACGGCGAACCGAAAGGTCGACGGTGTCGCAGCGAGCCAGCCATCGATGGCGGCCACGCTGGGCTGGCGGTAGAACGTGTTGTTCAGCTCACAGGCCGGCAGCCGCTCCGCATAGCGTCGCAACAGGTCGGAAGGTCGCGTGCCCGATGGATAGAACTCGGGCGTCCAGTCGGGATACGCGAAGCCGCTCGTGCCAACGTACAGGCGACCGCTCATCGATGCGATGGTACCGTCAGAGTTTCGAAGGCGAGCGCGGTCAGCCCGCGATTGTCGGCTCGCCGATCGCCGGAACAGGCGGGGCAGCCTCCGGGTCGACCGTCGGCCGCAGGCTCTCGTCAGGCAGGGTGCGGACCATCTCGGGCGCGCGTCCGTCGCGCTGGACTCGCGCACCGACGGCCCCCAGTGCCCGCTCGATGGAGTCCAGATCCGCCGACTCGATCGGACGGAGGAAGTAGGTCGCGATGCCACGCAGATGGACCCGGCTCGCGGCCTGGAGGCGGCTGAGGCCAGCTTCGGTGAGCGTCGCCTCCGCGCCGCGCTTGTCCGAGGGACAGCCGCCGCGATTGACGAGGCCATCCGATTCCAGTCGGTCGATGAGGCGGGTGACACCGCTCCGGCTCAGGAAGACGCCATCAGCGACCTGGTTCATGCGCAGCCGACCCTCGGGCGCCTGGGCCAGCTGCAGCAGCGCTGAGTACTCCGCGAGCGACAGTCCGTGGGCCGCCCGAAGGTCTTCGTCGAGGCGTCGGCTCACGAGGGCGTGGGCCATCAGAAAAGCGCGCCAGGCTGCGAGACGGGGGTCGCTCGACCTGAGCTCGGTAGAGCTGTCAGTCAGGGGCTCGGTCCGCCGCCCCACTGCGACATCCGACTCCATTGGTTCCATCAGTTGTGCATGGTACCTGCTCGTACGGTCGTTGACAACGCAACCAGGTAGGAATATGGTTGCGGAGTCAACGACTACGGCGTTCCGGCGCCGCATCCGCGGCCCGAGTAGCAGCACAGGAACCACGCGACATGAGCACCTGGAACATCGACACCGCGCACTCCGCGGTCGAATTCTCCGCCACCCACATGATGGTCAGCCGCGTGCGCGGCCAGTTCAGCGGAGTCGGCGGCACGATCACCTTCGACGGGACGGACCCGCTGGCTGCCTCGGTTGAGGCGACGATCCCGGCGGCGACCGTGCATACGGGCATGGAGCCACGCGACAACCATCTCCGGGGCGCGGACTTTCTCGATGTCGAGCGGTTCCCGGCGCTGCGCTTCCAGAGCACGGGCATCGAACCCGCCGGGGCCAGACGGTTCCGAATCCTCGGGCAGCTGACCATACGGGACGTGAGCCGGCCGGTCGTGATCGAAGCGACGCTCGACGGCATCTTCCGGGCGCTGCCCATGGGTGACGGTCCTGCCCCGCGCAAGATCGCGGTGTCCGGCTCGACCAAGATCAGCCGCAAGGAGTGGGGCCTGAACTGGAACGTCGGTCTGGAAGCCGGCGGCTGGCTGGTTAGCGACGAGATCAAGGTCACCATCGACGTGCAGGCCGCCGAGTCGAGCGCCGTCAAGGCTGAGGTGGTTCGGGTGCTGGCCGCCAACGCCGCCTGACCGAGTCTCAGGCTTCGGGCCCCGGGCGACGACCAGGCACCCTGCCCGCGCTCGCGATCGTGCCGGCGTCCCGCTATCCGGACAGTGTCGCCGGAGCCAACGGGGACGCAGCCGCGGCGTCCGGCTTCTCTGCCTCGTCCGCGATCCGCTCCAGGGCCTGGGCGGCGGCGACCTCGGCCAGGCGGCAGAACGCGTTGGCCAGTCGGAGTTGCTCCGGGGTACGGGCGTGGAGGGTGAGCAGGGCCGGGTTGGCGACCAGGATGGCCAGACCGCGCGCCCGTGAGATCGCGACGTTGAGCCGATTGCCGGAGTACAGGAACTCGACGTCGCGGGGCGCATCGTCGGGGCTCGAGGTTGCCATCGAATAGATTGCGACGGCCGCCTCCTGGCCCTGGAACCGGTCGACCGTCCCGACTCGGGCCGGACCCCCCAGCCGCCCCTCGATGGCGGCCTGGATCTCCGCCACCTGGGCGTTGTAGGGTGCGACGACGACGATGTCGTCGAGGGTCATGGCTCTGGTCATGCCGTGCCGGTCCGTCCAGCTCCGGCCGACCAGGCCGACCAACAAATCGGCGACCACCACCGCCTCTTCCACTGAGCGCGACGTCCGTCCGACGTGGTGGACCGGACGAAATCGCAGGCCGGTCCCACTCACGATCGGCCCTGGCTCGATGGCCTGACGCGCGTTGATCGGGTCCGCGCCGACTCGATCCTCGTAGAAGGCCTCGGCCACGAAGTCGTTGACGGCCGGGTGCATGCGATAGGTGGTCGGCAGGAATAGACCCCGATCGATCGGGATGGTGCGATGACCCACCAGGAGGTGTTCGAGCGCCGACACCGCGGCACCTTCGGGATGGTCTCCCTGGGTCACCTGGGGCAACTGGTTGGGGTCGCCGAGGAGCACGATCGAGCGGGCGGAACCACCCATGGCCACCACGTTGGCGAGTGACAGCTGGCCGGCCTCGTCGACGAACAGGACGTCGAGGGTGCCTTCGAGATCCTCGCGGGCGAACAACCAGGCAGTGCCGGCCGCCACGTCGTACCTGCCGCCGCGCAAACCCTGCGCCACCTCTGCCGACGCACCCGCCATGTCCACACCCGGGATGAGTTCGGCCGGATCATCTGTATCGCGGCGCTGGATCGCCCGGACCGGTACGCCTGCCTGGTCGGCAGCGCGGAGTGTCTCCGCGAGCAGGTTGGAGATCGCTTTGTGGGCCTGGGCGGTGATCCCGACTCGGTACCCCGCGCGGACGAGCTCGACGATCATCCGGGCACCGGTCCACGTCTTGCCCGTGCCGGGTGGCCCTTGGATCGGCAAGACCGTGGCCGCCGCCGGGAGCTCGATCGCGATCCGCCTGGCCGCGTCCGCCAGCGATTCCCCCGGCCGGACGAGCGAGCCATCAGGCCCGAACTGGGCCAGCTGCGGTGGTCGGCGCAGGATCAAGTCGCATACCGCGCGCTGTGACCCGGGACCGTCCATGCCGGCCGAGATCACCAGGTCTGCGACTCGGCCGAGGGCGTCGCGCATGGGCGCGGGGTCAATCGGTCTGCCCGGCAGCAGCACTCGGGTACGCTCGGCCTCGCGCGTCTTCGCCCACTTGAGTTCGACCCAGCCCTGCGCTTGGTCGATGTCATGAATCGTCACGCGGGTGCCGTCCTGGTCCTCCCAACCCCGCGCGGCGCGTGTCACCTTGTGGTCCTGGGTTGCGAATCCGTAGCGATGAATGACGGAGCGACCTGATTCACCAGTGACCCCCAGGTGAATCAGGTCGGCCAGTGGCTCAGGTTCGTCGACGAGTTCGTCCACGCTCAGCGCCCGGAGGCGGAAGTGGTTCCACCAGGCCGGCTTGTCGTCACGTCGGTGCCAGTCCAGCAGCTGGGCGAGCAGCCAGCGGCCCTGCTCCAGTTCTGTGCGCAGGCTGGCATCCGGAGGCACGTCGACCGTCAGCGCGTCAACTCGTCGCTGCGTTGCTGCCTGGGCCGCCGCCAGGCCTTCGCTCGGGTCTCCGGTCCCAGCCTCGGGTCGGGGGAGGGTCAGCGCGAATTGCGCCTCGGCTTCGCCGCGGCGGTCCTCCAACCAGCGGCGGAGCAGCCACGTGGAGCGGCAGTCGTCTCGGTTGTAGGACGCGATCGCATCGAGGATGGCCTGCTCGCCGCTCTTCAGCCAGCGCTCGTACTCGACGACGCTGAAGCCGGCGGATGTCACCGCGCCCTCGCGCGCCGGCATGTACAACTTCTCGATCTGCTTGATCGAGTACGACTCGACCGAGGCGCGCAAGGACTGGCGGACGACCTGATAGAGATCGACCAGCACGTGACCGCGCAGGAGCCGATCGACCTCGTCTTCGCGCGTCCCGTAGCGACTCATCAGCCGCTTGAGGGCGGTGGGTTCGTATGGCGCGTAGTGGTACACGTGCATGTCCGGATCTCGATCGAGCCGGTCCATGACGAGATCGATGAAGCGCTCGAATCCTGCCTTCTCCTGGGTCCGATCGTGCGCCCAGATCGCCTGGAAGACGTCCTGCCCGTCGACGTCTTCGACCCAGCCGAGCAGATACTCGATGCCGCCCTCCTGCGCCCATGGGTCCGACTCGATGTCGAAGAACATGTCCAGCGGCGACGGCAGTGGGAGGGCTCCGAGGCCCTTGGTCGGGTCGATCGGCGGCAGCAGCTCGTAGCGCAGCTGTCCGGTTCGGCGACCTTCGAGCTGGAGCCGTGCCTGCTGGTGCAGTCGTCCGTAGGTGCCGGCTGACAGATCGGGAACGGCCAGCTCGGCCGGTGCTTCGGCCAGGGCCTGGACCGTTGGTATCTGCGCGGCGATGAGCCGGCTCGTCGCGGCACGGCTCATCCCGGCGACGAGCGACAGATGATCATCCGCCCTGCGGCGATCCGCGCACAGCGGATACCAGCTGCACACGCGGCAGTGATCGACGGGATCCGGGTACGTCTCGGGCGGCGCTGCGTCGCCGAAGATCCGGGTCTCGAAACGGGCTTTCGCCGCGCGGTAGAAGGCGGCGTACTCAGCGAGCCGGTGGGGGTGGATCGTGCCGTCCCCGGTGACCACGTGGAGCCAGGTCGGAGCGATGCCCTGGAGCGTCGTGAGCCGGTCGGCGTACACGCACATCTGGAGGATGGCCGCGGCCTTCACCCGACGGGCGAGCTTCGTGTCGGCGACCTCGTAGCTCCAGGTCCCGAGCGCGCTGGGCGTCTCGACCCGCAGGAGGAAGTCCGCGTGGCCCCGCCAGCGGCCGTCGAAAAAGGTGGCCTGGTAGATGACGTCCCGCCCGGTTTGCATGGCCGCCAGCGTTTCCGCCTCGGCCGCGCGGAGCTGGTCCGGCGTCCGAAGCTCGCCCGTGGCGATCTCGTGGATCGACCGACCGTCCGAGCGCAGGCGCTCGAGATACGCTCGCTCATGGACATAGCCGCGCTCCTGCATGAGGGCAAGCTCAGGATCGTCGCGGAACGGCTTCTCCCACAGCCCGTTGATCCGGCCGAGCTCGAGCATGGCCAGGTGATCGCAGGCGAGGAACCCGACCAGGTCCGTCGCGCTGACGACGACCGTGCCATCTGCGTGTCTCTGCATGCCAGCAGCCTAGCGGAGCCGAGTGACAGCTATGGTGGCACCGGTCCTCGTGCCTCTATCCGAACAGTTCGTCCACGGCGGCGGCGAAGACCTCGCTGTGGCGGTCGACATCGACCTCCGTGGTGGCCGGGCACATCAGGGCCATGTTGTGGAACGGGGTCATGAGAATCCGCCGGTTCATCGCGTAGAGATGGAGGAAGTGCTCCAGCTCCGGATCCCCCGCTGCAGCCTGCTCGGCACCGTTGCGCGGCGGCCGGGGCAGGAAGTTGTACTCGGCCCGGCAGCCCAGCCGGGTGACGTGCCAGGGTGCGCCGCGGCTGGCGATGACCTGCTCGACGCCGGCGCTGAACCGTTCGGCCAGCCCGATCATCCGCTCGAAGGCGTCGTCAGTGAGGACCTCTGTCAGCGTCGCCCGGACGGCGGTCATCGACAGCGCGTAGCCGGCCAGCGTCCCGCCGATCCCACCGACATCGGAGTCCTCGACCGGAATGCTGGCCGTGATCCGCTCACCGATCTCCTCGGTGAAGCCATACGTCCCGACCGGGATCCCCCCGCCGATCGTCTTGCCGATGACCAGCATGTCCGGGTCCAGGCCCCAGGCGCGGGTGGCTCCGCCCGGCCCGGCGCAGATCGTGTGGGTCTCGTCGATGATGAGGATGGTGCCCGTCCGGCGGGTGAGTTCGCGGACGGCCTCGAGGTAGCCGGGCTCGGGCAGCACGATTCCGATGTTCGTGAGCGCCGGCTCGATGAGCATCGCGGCCACGTCGCCGTCCGCCAGCGCCCGCTCGAGCGCCGGGATGTCGTTGAACGGCACGACCCGGGTGGTCAGCGCCGGGTCGACCGCCGGCCCGATGTTCCCGCGGCGCGGCTCCACCCGGCCGTCCTCGGTCAGTGTCGCGAAGGTCTCGTCCACCGAGCCGTGGTAGTTGAGGTCATGCACGACGACCTTCGAGCGTCCCGAGATGTGCCGGGCGAGCCGGAGCGAGAAGCGGTTCGCGTCGGTGGCCGTCAGGGTGAACTGCCAGTAGCGCAGGCCGAACCGGCGGCGCAGCTCGTCGCCCGCCGCGATCGCGTCCTCGATCGGCAGCATGAGGGTGATTCCACGCCCGAGCTGACGCTGGACCGCCGCCACCGTCGGGGCGGGGGAGTGGCCGGCCATCGCCCCGGTATCGCCCAGGCAGAAGTCGACGTAGTCGTGCCCATCGACGTCACGGAAGTGGGCTCCCCCAGCCGATTCGACGAAGAGCGGGAAGCTGCCGGCCCACTTGACCATCCAGTTCATCGGGACGCCCTCAAGCAGGGAGCCTTTGGCCCGCTCGTGGAGCGCGTGGGAACGTGGGTGTTCGGCGATGAACGTGGCCCGTTCGCGGTCCATGAGCCGGGCGAGGCGCGAGCGATCGAGGGTGCGGGTGGCGGGCACTCGGGGCAGTCCTCCGTGGGTGGGCTGGTCGGCGCGTCAGTCGGCGGGTCGGTCGCGCGTCACGCACATCTTGCCCCAGCCGAGGAGGGTCGCGTGCGATTGGGCCGCGAGTCAGCGGAGCGTGCGAGCCGAGCGCCCGGGCCCGATCACCGCTGCGGGCCTGTCGCCCGGGCGGTCAGCCCAGGCGGCGACGGTAACCGCACACGGGGCAGACGGCCACGCCCGCCACGGGGTCGAGCTCGAGGAAGCTGGGGCAGCCGTTCGTGGAGCAGAAGATCCGATCGGCGTTGGCGGCGGTGGCTCGGCGGCGCTGGCGGCGGATGGCGCCGGCACGGATGGAGGTGGACTGGGTCATGGATCGCGAGAGCATGGGTTCCTGTTGATTTCCCGGGCGTCGCTCGGACGTGATGGGTCCGGCGCTGTCCCGATTGACTCCGATCAGCCGCGCAACATGTGCGCGTGTCCGAATCGGTCGATGGTTCTGATGCCTGGCGCGTCGCGGGAGCGGAGAGTGCGATTGCTCTGACCTGCGACGCCGCACGAGGCGGTGACTCGCCGAGGATGGGCCCCTTGCGCCAATCTGTCAAACGGCCCAATGGTCCTGGGTCTGGCCAACCAGCTCGACGAGGTCCGAGCCGTGGCGTTCGAGCCGGGTCGGACCGACGCCCGGAATCCCGGCCAGTTCGGCCAGATTGCCCGGCCGGCGATCAGCGATGGCGTGCAGGGTGGCGTCGTGGAAGATGACGTAGGGCGGCAGGCGATGAGCCCGGGCGAGCTCCAGTCGCCAGGCTCGCAGGGCGTCGAACAGCGATCCGCCGCTCGTCAGCACGGCTTTGCCGGCCGCCAGCCCTGCCAATGAGCCTGCGGCGAGCGAGTCCGCTGAGTCGTCCGCGGCCGCTGCGCCGTTCGAGCCGCCTCCCCCCATGGGGTTCCCGAGCGCCCGCGCCGCCGCGGCTCGACTCGCCGGGCGGGGGACGGGCGTCGCTGCACGGGCCACCGGAGGCGCCACCTCGAGCAGGAACCGCGAACGGCGGCGCTCGGTGGCACGTCCATCGCGGCGCCGCGCGAACGACAACCACAGGTGGCGTCGGGCACGGGTTACCCCGACGTACAGGAGTCGGCGTTCCTCCTCGATCTCGGCCGAATCGGTGGCCTGGCGGATGGGCAGGATGCCCTCCTCGAGCGCGGGCAGGAAGACGGCATCCCACTCGAGTCCTTTCGCCCGGTGGTAGGTGAGGAGTTCGACGCCCGAGCCGCCGGCGCCCTCGGCCTCCACCTCCGCCCGACGGGTCACCTCGGCGAGGAACGCGTCCAGGTCGGCGGCGGGATCGCCTGCCTCCAGCTCGCGCGCCACCTCGAGCAGCGCGAGCAGCGCGGCGTGGCGCTGGCGGGCTTCCTCAGCGGCCGGAACCTCGTCCGCCCGGAAGTCGAGCGTCTGGGCCCAGGTGGCCGCCAACTGGGCGGTCAGTGGTTCCACGGTTGCTGCCCGGGTGGCGGCGCGGACTCCGGCGATCGCTCGCCGGACTTCCGGTCGCCCGAAGAAGCGCTCACCTCGAAGCTGGAACGGCACGGCTGCCGCCCGGAATGCGGATTCGAAACCGACCAGCTGGCCGTTCGTCCGGACCAGGACTGCGATCGACGCCGCCGGCGTGCCTTCGGCGATGAGCCGACGCGCCTCTGCCGCGATCGCAGCCTCTTCGTCCGTGCCGGTCGCGAACGGGCGGATGGTCGGCGGCGGACCGTCTGGCCGCGTGGCCAGCAGCCGTTTCGGCGGACCTGCCACGGCCCGTGGAGCCGAGGCGAGCAGTCGGTTGGCGATGGCAAGGATCTGGGGCGAGCTCCGGTAGTTCGTCTCAAGTCGGACTACTCGAGCAGCTGGGTAGCGGACGGCGAACCCGGTCAGCCAGGCAGCGGACGCGCCGGTGAACGTGTAGATCGTCTGGTCCTCGTCACCGACCACGGCCAGATCCTGGCGGCCACCGAGCCATGCCTCGAGCAGAGCCTGCTGGAGTGCGTTCGTGTCCTGGTACTCGTCGACGCTGAACCAGCGATAGCGGTCGCGAATCTCGGCCGCGGCGTCCGGGTCGTCCTCGATCAGCCGGATGGTCATCTCCAGCATGTCCTCGAAGTCGATCCCGCCGGTGCGTTCCTTGCGCAGCTCGTACTGGCGGTAGAGCGGCGCGAACAGGTGCGCCGGCAGCGGGCCGTCGTGGCCGTCCGTCTCGATCGCTCGCTCGTAGTCGGCCGGGACGATTCGGCGGGCCTTGGCCCACTCGATCTCCGCCGCAAGGTCGCGGGCAGCGACGTAGCGGTAGCCACCCGGCAGTGTCCGACCCAGCTCGGCGAGGACGGTGACCTTGGAGGCCAGGATGTTGGGCAGGTCCCGGCCCGCGACTCGGGGCCAGAAGTGGCGGAGCTGACGGAGCGCGGCGGCGTGGAACGTGGCGGCCGTGACCCCGGGTCGACCGAGCATGGCGAGCCGCTCGCGCATCTCCCCGGCAGCCTTGTCCGTGAAGGTCACGACGAGGACGTGGTTGGCGGCCACTACCTCCGTGGCGAGCGCGTAGGCGACGCGCCGCGAGATGACCCGGGTCTTGCCCGTGCCGGCCCCAGCCAGGATGCACACCGGCCCGGAGGTGGCCAGGACCGCCGCACGCTGGGCATCGTCAAGGTCGGCGAGAAGGTCGTCCGGAGCGGTGAGCGGTGGGGTGGCGGGCACCCGGCAATCCTACTGGCGAGCGCTCACCGCGCGATCATCGTCGGTCGGCCAGCTCAGTCCGCTGCGTGCCGACGAGCGTCGGCGAACAGCGCGCCGGGCTCGACCTATGTGCCGGCCGTCTATTTGCCCGCCTTGAACGGATAGATGACCCAGTGGTCGGTCGTCACCACGTGGTGATCCGGCACGGCCGGGACCCGTGACCGCTCGGGCTTGTAGTGGATGACCGCCGTCGTGGGGATGCCGCCGGCCTGCTGCACCCGGGTCGCCACCGCGTGGATCGTCGTGCCACTGTCCCAGACCTCGTCGACGATGAGGACGCGCTGACCTCGGATGAGCGGGTCGGCCGGGAACTGCAGGAAGGTTGGCGCGGCGGCGGGCGTTCCGTCTTCGCCGTAGTACTCGACCGCAGCGACGAGGATGTTCCGGATGCCGAGCCGGTAGGCGAGCATGCCGGCCGGTACCAGGCCGCCCCGGGTGATGGCGAGCAGGAGGTCGTATTCGCCCCGAACCTGTTCGGCCAGATCGGTGACCAGGCGCTCCAGCTCGTCCCAGCCCACGATGTCCCTGACGTTGGTGCCCATGGCACGGAGGGTACGACACGTCGAGGCACCCTCGCCTGAGCCCTGCCGCGGCGAGCGAATCATCTCCTGGCTTGGCGCTACGGACATGATCCGCCAGGGTCGGCTATGCTGCCCATCTCGTGTTCGTCGGGCGCTCCGGTCTGCGCCCCGGTATTCCAGCCGTTCGATCTCGACTGACCCAACGCCCTGACCGGGCCCCGCACAGCGCGGGAGGGCCCCGCCAGGAGTGTTTCACCGTGTCATTCGATCAACTCGGGCTCGAGCCCGAGCTTCTCCGCGCGGTCGCCGCGCAGGGCTACACCGAGCCCACCCCCGTGCAGGCCGAGGCGATTCCGTTCGTGCTGGCCGGCCGCGACGTGCTGGCCGGCGCCCAGACCGGGACCGGCAAGACCGCCGCCTTCGTCCTGCCGCTCCTCCAGCGTCTGCACGCCTCGCGGCCCGCCGGCGGTGCCCCCGCCTGGGATCCGCGCGGCCGACCCGATCGCCGCGATGCCGCGACCCGCCTGCCGGTTCGCTGCCTCATCCTCACCCCGACCCGCGAGCTGGCTCTCCAGGTCGAAGAGAGCGTCCGGACGTACGGCGCCCAGCGCCCGATCCGCTCCACCACCATCTACGGCGGCGTCGGCTTCGACCCGCAGGTGCGCGCCCTGCGCGCCGGTCCGGAGATCGTCGTGGCCACCCCCGGCCGCCTCCTCGACCACCTCAACCAGGGCACGCTCGATCTCTCCCGCGTGGAGATCCTCGTCCTCGACGAGGCGGATCGGATGCTCGACATGGGCTTCATTCGGGACATCCGCAAGATCCTCGCGCTGCTCCCGCCGCGTCGCCAGAACCTGCTCTTCTCAGCCACCTTCTCCGAGGAGATCCGACGCCTTTCGGCGGGCATCCTGGACAACCCGGCCCAGGTTCAGGTGACCCCGCGCAATCAGGTCGCCGAGCTGGTCAGCCAGCTTGTCCACCCGGTGGACCGCGAGCGCAAGCGCGAGTTGCTCAGCCACCTGATCACGACTGGTCGGATCAGCCAGGCGCTGGTCTTCACCCGGACCAAGCACGGCGCGAGCAGGTTGGCCGAGCAGCTGGAACGTGACGGAATCGCCGCCACCGCGATTCATGGCAACAAGAGCCAGCCCCAGCGAGTCCGCGCGCTGGCCGACTTCAAGGCCGGCCGGGCCTCGATCCTGGTCGCCACGGACATCGCCGCACGGGGTCTCGACATCGACTCGCTGCCGCATGTCGTCAACTACGAGCTGCCGATGGTCGCCGAGGACTACATCCATCGGATCGGGCGAACCGGCCGAGCCGGCGTCGAGGGCGAGGCCGTGTCCCTCGTATGCGTCGATGAAGGCAAGCTGTTGTGGGCCGTCGAGTCGCTGCTCCGCACGAAGATTCCTGCCGAACTGGTCCAGGGCTTCGAGCCTGACCGCTCGATCCGGCCCGAACCCATCCTCCTGCGCTCCGGCGCTGGTGGCCGCCCGGGCCAGTCCGGTCGCCATGCCGGTGGCTTCGCGCACGCGGTGCGACCGGGATCGATGAGCCGACCAAGCGACGTCAGTCGATCCGGCCAGCCGATGCGCTCGAGCCCGGCTGCGCGCCAGGACGGCCCTGCCCACCAGGACCAGCCGTTCCGCCCCAATCCAATGACCCGTTCCGGCGGGCCGACTGAGCAGTACGGTCGTCCGGGCGGTCGCTCGACGCAGCCCGGTGCGGCGGCTCGACCTGACCGCACTGCGGCGACTGCGAGACCCGACCGGGCGGCACCGGCCCGGCGCCCCGGTCAGTCGATCGGCGGGTTCGTACCCGGCCGGCGACCGGACGACCGCAGCGGCCGCCCAGGCGGGAACCGCCCATCGGGTCCGGCGCCGAGGCATGTCGTCGGACCGGCCGGACAGGCGGGCTGGCCCGGACAGACGGGCTGGCCCGGACAGGCCGCGGGTCGCCCAGCGGCTCGGCACGGTGGTGAGGCTGGGTTGCCGACGCGTGATATGCGGCAGGCAGCGGGCTTCGCCGGCCAGCGCGTACCGCGCCCCGCCCAGACCCTCCCCGGCGAGCGGCTGGCACGGTCCGGTGGACGCAATCCGGGCGACCGCGGCGGCGCCTGAGCGACCCGGTTTGGGCCGTTCACGCGCGAGGTCAGGCAGCCGGTCCAGTGAGCAACCGTCGAGGCAATCCGTCTGGCGTGCCCGATCCGGCGCCGGGGAAATAGAAGCCAAGTTCCAGGTCGCTCTGCACCCGTTCCACCATGTAGCGGTGGACGAGCGCGAGCGGCAGCTCGACCAACCCCGCCTCCGGGTGCCCGCTGAGGCGCAGCGTGGCCCGGGCCAGCAGGACGAACGTGCCGGTCGGCCGAGCCAGAGCGCGGGCCGCGTCGAACCCGGGTAGCGTGGGCATCTGGCCGGCCAGCTCGTACGGTCCGGTCGTGAGCAGCACGTCGTGCCAGGCCGCGTGGATCGGCAGTGTCGTGCCCGGCGGTGCCACAACGACGATGAGCTCGTCGATCGGCAGCGCGAAGGGGCCGTTCGGATCTGTGATCGCCGGGTGGCCATCGAGCGGTGACAGCCGGCCATCGGTGACCCAGAGCTCATCGACGGTCTCGAGCAGCTCCGTCAAGCTCCCCTCCGTCAGGACGGTGCCGCTCCGCACGCCCTCGATCGTATAGGCCTCGAGCCGCATGGTCATCGCTCGCCGCTCCTGGAGCACTGGGCACTCCGCGTCGTCGACACAGCCTCCCACCGATGCATGATCGGGTCCAGACCCGCCGGTACCGCCTCAGCGCATCTGTTGGTACCGAAATGCGCCGGGTCCGGTGTGCGCCGGGCGTGCACATCAGACGATCCACCCGTCGCTCGTGTCCATGGCTCCGCGTCGATTGTGCCGCGCCACGCTCATGGCCGTGAACTGCGCCGGGACTGGCGCCAGCCCCGGCGCCAACACGCCGTTTCTGCGCGCTCCACGCGCAGGCTCGACCGAAAGCTCCAGGATCCCGCTCGATATCCTTGCCTGGCGCACACGCGACGGGAAGGTGCCACGGGCAGCCCGCGGCGAAGGAGGAGCCTGACTCGGGCTCCCAAATCGGAACTCGCGCCTCCTGCTGACCCTAGAACGGAGGCCAGGGTATGGCGGGCCGGTCGAGCAGCGGCTGCGGGAAGCAACGGTCGACGAGGAGCGACTCGACCCGGGCACGAAGGGCCCGAATCTCCTCACGCGTGAGCAGCGGTCGAAGTCGATGCTCGAACTCGCCGTCCAGTTCGGATCGCAGCCGGGACACGACGTCCAACTCGGGCGCGGAGAGTGGCGCCCCGCGCCATGCCCACAGGACGGTGCGCAACTTCGGCTCGACCGAAAAGCACACACCGTGGTCGACACCGTACAAATGCAGCTCACCGCCGTCGGGCGCACGACGCACGGGCAGGATGTGGCCACCCTTTCGATCGGTGTTGTTGACCACGGCGTCGAAGATGGCCATCGATCGGAGTCGAGGATCCGCGCTTCGAACGAGCTCCCAGGCGTCCGCTGGGTCGATGGCGCGGAATGGGGCCGGATCACCGGTCACGTTGCCGGTGGCACCAGCCGAGCCGTTGCCAGGGTCCGCCTCGGCGTCGCCCTGCTCCTCTTGGTCGGAACCGCCGATCCAGAGCTGGACCATGCCCGGACCGGCCGGGCCGTCGCGCAGGACGGTAGGCGGCACGATCCCCCAACCGGTGGCTTCCGAAACGAGGTATGCGGCAACTTCGCGCTGGGCGAGTGTGCCGTCAGGGAAATCCCAGAGCGGGCGCTCGAAGCGGATCGGCTTGTAGACCGCCTGGGCAACCGTTGCCAACTCGCTCGGCTCGTCCGCTGCCAGCCGGACCGAGCAGAACAGGGCGTCGTTGGACGACACAACGAGCCGACCGTGGATCTCGAGCTCCCCTTCCAAAAGAAGGCGGAGCGGATCCACGCTCAGTTCAGGTAGGTCGTATCCGGGCGGGCGCAGAGGTGCCCCTGCGGATCCAGCGGCTCGCCGCAATTGGGACAGCGCGGTCGACCGGCCAGGACGACACGCTCCGCTCGAGCGACAAAGGCCCGGGCCATCGCGCCACTCACCCGGATCCGCACGAGGTCGGGGCCATCGGGGTCGTCGTCATCGGTGTCGTTCGGCGAGGTTTCGCCATCCTCGGGGATGGCCGCCGCCTGAATGACAACCTGCTCTGAGGCTCCGTCCCAGGTCAGGGCCATGGTGCCCACCCGGAACGCCTCCACGAGCGGCTCTCCCAGGGGCGCATCGTCGTGGCGCGGCGGAGAATCGCGGTTGGCGGCCCGTGCACCCGCTTCGGCGGCCCGTGCACCCGCCTCGGCGGCACCTGCCTCGGCGGCACCTGCCTCGGCCCTGGGGCCCGACCTGCTCGTCGTGCGGCCGGCGGCCTCGGGGATCACCGCGAGGCCGCGATCGACGAGCAGGTCCAGCAGGGCGTTGAGCTGCGCGGCGAGGACGGCCACCTGGGACTTTTCGAGCGCGACGCTGACGACGTCGCCGCCACTCCTGGCCTGCAGGAAGAACGTTCGGTTGCCCGGTTCGCCGACCGTGCCCGCCACGAAGCGGTCCGGGTCGTCGAAGGTGTAGATGCGACGTGGCATGGGTCGATCCTACGCCATCTCGGTCGACTAGCTCGGCTGGCCGGGGGCGCGGACGCGACCGCCCGACCTGCCACCCGTCCGCACGCCGTCGTTGGGCGAGTCGGAGCGCGACGCCCGGGTCCGGCGCGGCGTCGGCAGCAGGTCGTCGATCGAGTCGCCGCTGTCGTTCATGCGCACGACGCTGGCGCGGAGCTCGCCGTAGCGGACGACGCTGAGCGAGGCCGGTCCAACGTTGATTCGCTGGAACCCGTCGAGATGGACGCCGAGCGCATCGGCCAGGATGAGCTTGATGACGTCCGCGTGGCTGACCACGACGTACGTCGCGTCGGGTCCGAGTCGTGCGTTCCAGTCCCGGATCGCGCCGACGGCACGAGCCTGCACGTCCCGCAATGACTCGCCACCCGGAAAGGTGACCGAGGACGGATGGGTCTGGATGACCTTCCAGAGCGGATCCCTGGCCAGTCGTTTCAGCTCGCCGCCTGTCCAGTCGCCGTAGCGCACTTCGCCGAACCGAGCGTCGACCTCGAGCGGCGTGCCCGGCTCGCGATCGGCCTGGACCGCCTCGGCCGTCTCGCGGCAGCGTTCGAGGGGCGAACTGACGATCACCGCGAGCGCAATCGGACGGATGCGGGCGGCGGTGGCCTGCGCCTGCGCCCGTCCTCGATCGTCGAGGTGGATGCCGGGCGTCCAGCCGATCAGGGTGGAACCGGTCAGGGCCGTCAGGCCGTGCCGAACGAGGAGGACTGTCGTCATCGGCTCATCATAGGTCGCCGGGCTAGCTTGCCCGGCGGTACGCCCGCACGGCCAGCGGCACGAAGACGGCCACGATCGCCACCATCCAGAGCACCGACGGGACGACGGTCCCGATCGTCGCTGTCCCCGCCAGCAGCGCCCGCCCGGCATTGACCGTGACCGTGATCGGATTGGCGTTGGCGAATGGCTTGAGCCAGTCCGGCATGGTCGCGACCGGCACGAAGGCGCTCGACCCGAAGGTGAGTGGGAAGATCCACACGAAGCCCGCCGCCTGGGCCGTTTCGGGGTCCTTGACCAGCAGCCCGACGAGTGCCGAGATCCAGCTGAACGCGTACCCGAACCCGACCACCAGCACGACCATGACGAGGTAGGGCAGGATCCCGGCGGAGAACGGCTCGAACCCGACCAGGACGCCGACGACGGTCATCAGGATGACCACGAAGACGTTCCGGAGCATGTCCGCGAACGTCCGGCCGGCGAGGACCGCCGAGCGCGCCATCGGCAGCGAGCGGAACCGGTCGATCATGCCGCGGCCCAGGTCCTCGGCCAGGCCGATGCCTGTCGCGGTCGCCCCGAACACCGCAGTCTGGACGAAGATCCCGGGCATGAGGAAGTTCACGTAGTTGCCGCCGGGCACGGACGACTTGATTGCCCCGCCGAAGACGAACACGAAGAGCAGCACGAACATGACCGGCTGGATGGTCGAGAAGACGAGCAGCTGTGGAATGCGCTGGTACTGCAGCAGATTGCGGCGCGTGACGGCGGCCGCGTCGGCGAACGTCCAGTACAGCGCGGAGCCGGCTGGCGCCGCGCGTCGCTGGGTGGGCGGAGTCGAAGTGGTCATGCGGGCGTTCCTCCAGGACGTTGGCGCTGGTGGCGGATCGGCCGCCCCGATCGGCCACCGGATCCACCGGGTCCACCGGATCCACCGGTTCCGTTCCCGCCACCGCTCGGGCCCGACTCGGCACCGTGGCCGGTCAGGCTGAGGAAGACGTCGTCGAGGGTCGGTCGGTGCAGGCTCAGCTCCCTCACCGCGATGCCCGCACCGTCCAGCCGTCGAATCGACTCGGCCAGGATCGACGCCCCGCCGGTGACCGGCAGCCGGATGGCGTGGGTTTCGTGGTCCAGGGCCGGTTCGGCCGAGGCCAGGTCGCGCAGGAGCTCGAGCGCGCGATCGAGCAGGCCCGCGGCGTCGTCCTCGACGCGGAGGTGGAGCTCGACTACCTCCCCGCCGATCCGGGCCTTCAGCTCGTCCTGGGTTCCCTCGGCAATGACTCGGCCCAGGTCGATGACCGCGATCCGGTCGGCCAGGCGGTCTGCCTCCTCAAGGTACTGGGTCGTGAGCAGGATCGTGGTGCCCTCCGCGACGAGGCCGGCGATGACGTCCCACAGGGCCAGCCGGCTGCGCGGGTCGAGGCCCGTCGTGGGTTCGTCGAGAAAGAGCACCCGGGGATGCCCGACCAGGCTGGCGGCCAGGTCGAGTCGGCGCTTCATGCCGCCTGAGTACGTCCGGGCCGGGCGGTCGGCTGCCTCATCGAGCTCGAACCGGTTCAACAAGTCGCCCGCCCGGCGCTTCGCCTCCGTGCCGCCCAGGTGGTAGAGCCGACCGACCAGGACCAGGTTCTCGCGGCCCGTCAGGTTGCCGTCGATCGCGGCGAACTGGCCGGCCAGGCCGATCACGGCGCGGAGGGCGCTCGCTTCACGCAGGATGTCGTAGCCGGCCACCGTACCCCGTCCGCTGTCCGGGGCGAGCAGGGTGGTCAGGATCCGGACCGCCGTCGTCTTGCCAGCGCCATTGGGGCCGAGCAGGCCGAGAATCGTGCCTTCCTCGACCCGCAGGTCGATCCCGGCCAGGGCGTGCACGTCACCGTAGGACTTGGTCAGGCCGACAGCTTCGATCGCGAGTGGCGCCATATGCTCTCCTGTGGGCGGATCCGGTCCAGGGATCCGGATGCGTGTGCGGCGACGATGGTAGCGCCAAGCCGTCTTGCCTGGCTGGCGGGCCGCGGGCGCCGGGTCGCGGACCCCTGGTGGCGGACGCCGCGTCGAGGCGACCTGTAGGCTGTGCGGCGTGACTGAACGGGCCTTCGCCAGAGCCGGCAGCGAGGCGCCGTGGCAGCCGTCCCCGTCCGATCTCGCCACATCGCGGCTGGCCCGCTTCGTGCGGGCAGCCGGCCACGGGACGGATCTCGAAGGACTCCACGCCCGGGCTGTCGCCGACCCCGGCTGGTTCTGGGGCGCGGCAGCCGACGACCTGGGGCTCGCCTGGCAACGTCAACCATCGACGATCCTCGACCTGTCCGGCGGCATCGCGCGGGCACGCTGGTGGACGGGCGGTGCGTTCAACCATGCGGCCGCGGCGGTCGAGCCATGGGCCGCCGCCCGTCCCGCCGACGGGGCGCTCACCTGGGAGGGGGAGGACGGCGCCGTCCGGGCGTTCAGCTGGGCGGAGCTCGACGCGGCCGTTCGGACCGCTGCGCAGCGCCTCGCCGACGTCGGGGTGGGGCAGGGGACCCGGGTCGGGATCCTGCTGCCGATGGTGCCCGAGACGGTGCTGGCGGTGCTTGCGCTGGGGCGGCTGCGGGCCGTCTTCAGCCCGATCTTCAGTGGCTATGCGGCGCCGGCGGTGGCGGCCCGGCTGGCCGCCTTCGAGGCGACCCACCTGATCAC
>JANMQO010000281.1:0-1673 GCA_031370565.1 Chloroflexota bacterium | reverse complement strand
CAGCCGCGTCTCGCGCAGGCGGCTCATGGAGGGCGGCCTGATCGCGCTCGGAACGCTGCTCGTGCTGCTCGCCGCGGCCGGTCCGATCACGCGCTTCCTGCAGCGTGCCGGGGCGGCCACCTCGTTCGACCTGTCAGCGCTCGTGTCCCTTCTGGCAGTGGTCGTGGCCATCGCCTTTGCCATGGGCGTGTGCTATGCGCTGGTCGCCATTCCGGCTCAGACCGGCCTCCAGGAGGAACTGCCCGAGGAAGTGCGTGGCCGCGTCTTTGGGGTCCTGAACATGCTCGTCTCGGTGGCCAGCCTGCTGCCGATCATCGTGGTCGGACCGATCTCGGACCTGGTCGGCACAACGGCCGTCCTGGTCGTCGTCGGGATCGTCGTGGCACTGACGGGCGTGGCCTCCATCCTGACCCGACGGCCACCGACCGGAGCGCCGGCCGGCCTCAGTGGTTAGCGGCACACCGCCGGCCTGGCGCGTGGCCGCTCTGGCCGTCCTGGCCGGCGGCCTGACCGTGGGGGTCGCGACCGGGCATGGTCGGCGCTCCCGGTGGATAGTCGGCTTGGCGGCGATCCTGGCTACTGGGCAGGCCCTGCCGATTGCTGCGGCGTCACGCCGACCGCCGATTGCGCCGGCACCGCCGCAGGCGCAGTCGGGACCCACGATCACGTCCACGCCCGAACCTGCCGCCACTCCCGGATCGGCGACCGCGGGCCCGGGCGCACCCGCCCTGGAGTCCGGGTCGGCCCCCACATCCGGACCTACCTTCAGCGTGCTCGTGGCCGCCCGCAATGAAGCCGCGGTGCTGCCAGCCCTGGTGGCGGATCTGGCCGCCCAGGACCATCGCACCGGCAATGGAACGCCCTTGTTCGAAGTGATCGTCATTGACGACCGCTCCACGGACGGCACGGGCGCCGCGGCACTTCGCGCAGCCGCGATGTCGGGCATCGAGGCACATCTTCGAGTTGTTCGGCGCGAGGGACGGGACCTGCCCGACGGCAAGGGCGCGGCACTGACCGCCGCACAGCCCGACGCATGTCGGGGTGACGTCATCGTGGTACTCGACGCCGACGCACGGATCGGCCCCACGTTCCTGAGCCGGGTCGCCCACTACGTCAGCCAGGGCGCCGATGCACTGACCGCGCGTCGGCGCATCCTCGACGCACACGAAAGCTGGCTGGCCGGCGCCCAGGCCGACGAACAGACCCTCGACGGCGAGATCCAGCGCGGACGCTGGGCGCTGGGCGGCTGTTCGGAGTTTCGGGGCAACGGCATCGTCATCCGGCGCGACCTGCTCGCGTCGCTCGGAGGCTGGCGGCCCGAACCGTTGACGGAGGACCTGGACCTGTCCAGCCGGCTCGCGGCTGAGCAAGGGCACAACGTCGCCTGGGCGCTCGACGTGGAGGTCTGGGAGGAACCGGTGCGCACGCTCGTCGGCTTGTGGCGGCAGCGCGATCGCTGGGCGGAAGGGGCGCTTCGGCGTACGCTCGAACACCTCCCTCGGGTGCTCCGCAGCCGGCGCCTGTCGCAGGCTGCCCGCCTGGACTTCGCCGCCTATTGCGCCCAGTTGGCAGTGCCGCCGATCCTCCTGGGGACGCTGGCTGGCGCCATCCTGCGCCGTCGCCCCGGACCCACCATCGGCCTCGGTCTGACCTACCTCGGGGCGGGCAGCATC
>JANMQO010000267.1:0-2273 GCA_031370565.1 Chloroflexota bacterium | reverse complement strand
ATTCGAGGGCGGCCATCCTGTCGTCGGCCATCGGGTTCACCTCTTCGACGTCGGTTGCAACTCCAACGTCGTGAGGATGACTCGGTGGCCAGCTCGTTCGCTGGCCGGGTCTGCTGTTACACCAACTCTAGGGACACCAACCGGCGCTCGGATGTTGCGCGAGCTGCCGGCCGGATCGGAGCGATTGGTGGAGTACCTGCTCACCAACGGAACGGCGACCACTTCCGAGGCTCGCGATCTCCTTGGAGTCTCGGTGAACACGGCGCGTCGGTATCTGAACGCGCTTCTCGAAGCAGGGTATCTCGAGCACGATCGCCAAAGTGTCCGGGACCCCCACGGGCGCTGGCGAATCGCAGCCATGGATGCAACTGCCGGGCGCTAGGGCCACAGCGCCTACTTGTCAAGTTGATAAGTAGAGCCAAGGCATGCACACCGGATCGTGTGTCGGGTGGATCAAGTCGACCTAGTGGTGAGCACGGACGCGGACGGTCCCTGGCTACTCATCGGGTCCTAGATAATCCGCCGGATTTCGCTCGCCGGCGGTGACGCGGTCCTCGATGAGGCGCAAGCCAACGTCGACATAGCCTTGAATCAGGCGAACCGGTGTCGTTGTGCCTGGATGGAGGGCGCCGAGCAAGGCCTGAATCTCTCCAGTGTTGTCGAACGATGAGAGATGCCAAGCGGCGAATCAGGTCAGGGCTTCGGTGGATGCGGGATAAGTATGGCCGTTTCGAGTCAAGTCAGAAAGGACAAGCGCGCTCGCGCGATGTCGGCCGCCGCCGCAGCGCCGACGCGCGCCGAGCGACGGAAACATGCTGGACCGGTGTCTAGCCTCTGCCGGTGACGTCGATCGAGCTGATCGGGATCGCGACGGTGGTTGCGATCCGAACTCCGCGGGGGTTGCCAATCAGCAGGCAGTCGCCCTTTTGGGACGCAGCCAGCACCAGCAAGTAGCGTCCGCCTTGCGACGTAAAGGACAACACCGCATCGCGCTCGCACGGACCTCCGAGCCAGGTGATGACAAAGGCCTTCGGGTCGGTTGGATCCGGGAGGACCTCGGCCGTGGGTTGGGCGCCGCTGGGATCGGTGGCGGGTCCGATCGTGCTGACCAACCCCGTCCCGTCGCGCAGAACTACCGGCAACGGCGGGTCCACCTCTTGCGGTAAGGCGGTACGAAAGACACTCGCTTCGTCCGCTCCCGAGCAGCCAACGAACAAGCAGATGAGCACGCTCAGGGCGAGACTTCTCTTGACTTGGACGCACCTCCGCCAAGCCTTGCCAGTCGACGCGGTCGACGCCGGTCTCTCGACCATTTTCGGGCGTTCGCACCTCTACGTGGTCAACGAAGGATCGGGTGGCGGAGTTCTCACGGCGCGCCCGCGGGGTTCACCTGCACGGCAAGGGCGTCGGGCGGATAGCGCGCGATGAGCGCGTCGAGCAGCGGCTGGCTCGCGGCGCTGATCACGATCATGGCGCGGTTGTCGCGCCAGTCGGGGACCGTCGAGTAGATCAGCTCGGCGCCGGGAACGCCCTGCGCGCGCAGGAACGTCGCGTCATCCTGGATCCGCCGGAGCACGCCGGCGCCGTGCGCGACGACCCGGATCCTGTACGGCGCCGTAATCCCCGCAGCGTCGATCAGCTCGCGGCCCCGCGGGGTCACGACGGACAGGACGAGCTCGCCGGTCGTGGCGTCGAACCACGGGTAGCCCAGGTCGTCGCCATGGTTCTCGGCCAGCACCTGTGCGTTGCTCATGACGACCTTGAGCTCCTCCGTCGGGGGCCTGCCCTGGACCTTCTCCCCGGGCTCGATGAACAGGATCCCTGGCGGGCCGACGCTCGCCGATGGGGTGGGCGATGCCGTGCAGGCGGCGGCCACGAGGGCGAACGAGGAGAGAGCAACAATCGCGAGCAGGATCACGGCGACGGCACGGGGGAACGCCATGGGAGCTCTCTCCGCCTCGGGTCCATCCGGGTCAGCTTGGTCAACTATGCCTCAGCGGAGGCCCCTTCAGACGCCGGCAACTTGGGTCCGGAACGAACGAAGGCCGGAGCTTCGGAATGATGAAGCTCCGGCCCACGAATGATTCCCCGGCGGTGTTCGCCGACCCGCGTAGCGTAGGTCGCGGCCGGGATGATGTCCAGTATCGATTCGGTTGCGTGGTGCGCTGGGGCGACGCGCCGGAACGCTCCGATGCAGCCCTCGACGGTCAGTCCGCGACGAGCTCCCGCTGGAGCGTCACGGCGAGCCACGCCGTGAACACCTCGTGGTCCCA
>JANMQO010000240.1:0-2127 GCA_031370565.1 Chloroflexota bacterium | reverse complement strand
GGACAGATGGGGGTGGCTGACACCGACGGATTCGTGGCGGTCGCGACCCTGCAGGCCGACGATCTCGACCGACGGGTGGCGACTCAGCAGCCGGATCAGCTCGGCGCCGGCATACCCGGTCGCGCCGATGATCCCGACGCGGATCTGCGCGCCTGTGCCGTCCGGCCGGCGGTCCGTCGTGGCCGCGGTCGACGGCTCGATGCCCGCGCTCACAGGCGTGTCGGCGCGCCTGGGCGCGCGTGGTCCTTCGCGGAGGACGGGTCGTGGGTCATCACCGCATGACTATACATCACGGCGCATAGTCATGCAATCCCACCGGCCTGAGAGGCGCGTGCGTTGTGAGCCGGATGGCCGATCTCCGCTCCGGATCCGACCCAGATACCTGGCCAGATATTCAAGGACAGACTGTTAGGCGAGCTTGTTGCCCATGTTCAGGCGTCGATCGGCTCATTCCGATCGCCGGTTAGTCCCAGGGGACTAATTCCCGGGCGTCGGCCGACCTTCGAACCGCTCGCACCTGGCTTAACAGTCCTGTGATGGCAATTTGGCCAACTTTGCGCGAAAAGCAAGCGGGCGTGCCCGCGACCCGTTACGCGACGTCAGGCGACGATGTCGGGTCGCCGGTCCGGACCGGTCACGATGACCTCGCCCGAGGCATCTTTCGGCTCGGCGCCGCTGCAGCGCATCCGGAAGTGGTGGTGGACCTCGGTCGCGCCGGCCGAGATCATCGCGTTGACCGGACAGTATTTCGAGGCGGACAGCTCGACCGCCCGGCGAACGGCCGCCTCGAGCACGACCGTGCCCTCGACGATGTGGGTGATGTCGATCCGGGTGTAGACCTGTGGGTATTCGGAGCGCTGGTCGGCCCGGACATCGATCCGGTAGGAGTCCCAGACCTGGCGTTTCTTGGCGAGGATCGATGCCACATCCATCGCCGAACAGGCGGCGAGCGCTGCCGCCATCGTCTCGACGGGCGACAGCTCATTCCCGTCCACATCGTCGCCGAAGACGATGGTCCGCCCCGAGCCGGTCGACGCCTCGAATCGCATCCCGCCGCGATGAACCAGATCGACCTTGCGATGCTTCATCGGCTCATCGTAGCCGCTGTCCCCGTTCGGGCGAATGCGTCTCGCGCCCCGTCAGGATCAACCAGGGCGCCCGTTTCCGGTAGCCGCACCGGGCCGCGCGGGCGACCACGGCTTCGGGGGTCCCTCGGGTTTCCGGTAGCCGCATCGGGCCGGCGCGGACGACCGCGGCTTCGGGGGTCGCTCGGGTTTCCGGTAGCCGCATCGGGCCGGCGCGGACGGCCACGGCTTCGGGGGTCCCTCGGGTTTCCGGTAGCCGCATCGGGCCGGTCCTGCGCGGGGGCGCCTGGCGGTCGCGCCAGATACGTCCGCGATGAGTGGCTGTGAAGTGCGGGTGCATGCCCGTGTGCTGAATTTCGACCATGACCTCGCCAGACGCTCGTTCGCCTGCTCGCGCTTCGCAACGGCGGCGTCACGTCCGCTACGACGAAACCCTTGATCCTGCAGTCTGGACGGCGCTCGCGCGGCTCGGCCGTCGGATTCTCGACGGACGCCTGGCCCTCGGCCTGAGTCAAGCCCAGCTCGAGCGCCTGTCCGGGCTCGATCAAACCGCGATCTCGAGACTCGAGAACGGTCGACTCCCCGGCCTGCGGCTTCATCGGCTGGCGGCGGTCTTCGCCGTGCTCGACGGGCTTGCACTCGGGGAGCCCGGCCGCGATCGCAACCGCCCGACGAGATAGAGCGCCAATGCTGCCGTCCGTCGTGGAGTATTCGACGACCGCTACTCGCGGAATATGCGGCTACCGGAAACCGGGGACCACGGTGACATTGGCCTTGGCGCGCGACCGGCTACTCGCGGAATTATGCGGCTACCGGAAACCGGGGACGGGGGTGGCATTGGCCTTGGCTCGCGACCGGCTGCTCGCCGAATATGCGGCTACCGGAAACCGGGGACGGGGGGTGACATTTGGCGCGCGACCAGCACCCTTCGACCCGATCAGCCGCCCGGCTGACCTGGCAGCGGCGGCAAGCTGGCAAGGAGACGCCGGGCCAGGGCAGTCGAGAAGGCCGTCGTCAGGTGGTGGGAGTCCCGGAAGACGAG
>JANMQO010000238.1:0-6012 GCA_031370565.1 Chloroflexota bacterium | reverse complement strand
GGGATCGATGGTTCCCACACGAGCGACCGCCACGGAGTCGCCGCCTGACATTCCTCGGGGTCGACGGTAGCGTCGGGTTGCGGCAGCCGCGCCGCCAAGCTCGAGTCCCTCAGATTGTCAGGATCGTCGAATAGCCGCCATAATCCAAGGGTGGCGATGAGCGGGCAATCGGAGTCAGGCGAACGGCCCCGGCTCACGCGCGCCGAAGCCCAGGCGCAGACGCGTCGCCGCGTGATGAACGCGGCTGCGGATGTCTTCGGGGAACGGGGATTTCGCGCAGCGTCGCTGTATGACGTCGCAGAGCGTGCCGGTCACACCATCGGCGCAGTCTATTCCAACTTCGCGGGCAAGGACGACCTGTTCCGGGCGTTGATGGTTGAGCGCCTACGGCTCGTGGAAGCCGAACTCGCGGTCGCTGCTTCCCGCTGGCAGCCCGGTGGCGTGGATACCGGTTCCCGTGAGCAACGGATCGAACGGGCGCTCGACCAGATCGCGGCCAGCGAGAGCCTGGTCCCACCACTCTGGTGGCGGCTGCTCTACGAGTACCGGTCGTACGCCGCTGCAGACCCGGACGCGTGGGCCGAGCTGGCCGCCCTGGAGGGTCGCTGTCGTGAGCTGATCGCGCGCCAGATCGAGGCGTTTGCGGGCGCCTTCGGGACGGTCCTTCCGCGCTCCCCGATGGAGCTGGCCGAGTTGACCACTGCCCTCACCGACGGGCTGCGGGCGGCTCACGCGGAGGGGCGCAGCTCGATGACGTCGGCCGAAGGACTGCGTCTCGTGATCAAGGCCCTGATCGACCTGTCGGAGCGGACTGAACAGGGCTGAGCGGCGCGATCGGGACGTCCACGGCACGGCGCCCGCCGAGGCTCGGGTGGATGCTTCACTCAGACCCTGTCGCAACCGGCTCCGCGTTTCGGCGCCGCCACGTTCCCGTCTCGGCCAGAAGCTCGGCGAATTGCCGCGGATGGGCGAGGTGGGGGAAGTGACCGCTGGCGGGCCAGACCTCGATTCTCATGTCGGGGATGTTCGCGCCAATCCAGGCGAGATCCTCGGGCGATGGATCCACGCCGAAGACGGACGCGAAGGGAATGCCTGACGCTCGGATGGCCGATGCCCCCCGGGCGACCATCGCGTCGAGCTCGTTCGGGCTGAACTCGAACAGCGCATGCCAGTACCCGAGCACGATCTCCTGCCGCGGCTTGCTCGTCGCCACGACGAACGCCCGGACGTCGGGCGTGACCTGGTCGAGCTGGAAGGCGTGCGCGAGGATCCGGCCGAATACCTCGTCAAAGCCGGGGCCGCGCAGGGCGGGCTCCAGCGATCGAGCCATGGCCGCAAAAGGCCCGACCCGAAGCGTGCCTTCGACGCCGACGACGCCGCGGCTCGGGTGCGCGACGGCGTAGAGAAACGCCGTGCTCGCGGCGGCCGAGTGTCCGACGACGACCGGCGTCTCGATGCCGGCGGCCTGGACCGCCGCGTGAACCCGTTCCACGAGTGCCTCCAGCGTGTAGGACGGTGCGTCGGGCGAGTCGCCGTGCCCGGGGAGGTCGATGGCGATCGCGCGCCTGCCAGGATCGATCGTCTCGAGCTCCGCGAGTGTCGTGCGCCACATTCGCCGGTCGAATGTGAGTCCGTGAAGCAGGACGAGCGGCGGCCGATCGTCCGAGCGACCGACATCATCGGCGGCAAGTCCGGCGTAGGTGGCGGAGCGGGGAGCGACAAGCTGCATTTGCGTATCCTCGCATATTCGGATAGTAGTGACTACCGCAGTGTGCGCGTCGAAGCCAGGCTGCACAAGCCCCTGTCCGCCCGACGCACGGCCTCCGGGCTCTGGCAGCCTCTGAGCCAGGATTTACACGAGCCGCGCCGTTGTGTCCGCCCCTAACTTTCCACCGCGCGTTCGCGAGGTGGTGCTTCACGGGCGATTGCGACAGGCCGAGCGGGTGGGCGGCCGCCGTCTCGGCACACCCGGACCAGCCCGTGACGCGGACCAGAGCTGCTCAGCGTGCTCCTGTGTCACTCGACGTGCGTGGCGGCCTCGTCAGGCGGGTGGGGCAGGCCCAGGAAGGGAAAGTCCGCGAGCAGGTCCGTGTGAGGTCCCACAAGGTCGCTCGTGATTCTGCCGCGAGTCAGCAACGACAGGAGGACATCGGCGGTGTCATCGGTGAGCCGGCGGCCGTTCGGATAGCCGGCCGGCTCCGCCAGCCGGTAGTCGAGCATGTCCGGAAGCAGGCCACGTGCACGCTGGTGCGCCTCGTCCGGTGGGTACCCAAGCGACTCAAGATGCGCGATGAATCGGTCGCCGAAGCGGTCCCACTGGTCTGCGGGCTGTGACTCGTCGAAAGCCAGGCGATCGGCTTCTGGCTCATTGAACGTGTTGTTGATCCCGGGGCGTCCAGCCTGATCGACCTGCTGCACCTTCCCGTCGATCAGGGTCATCGCCCGCGCCCAGAGACGGACGGACGCTCCGCCGAGCGCCTCGTTCGGAACCTCCAGGGCAACGCCGAAGACGTTCCGACGCGCGACGGGATCGTCGCCCGTGAACTGGAAGTTGTTCCGAAAGCCATGGACGTCCTTGAAGTGCGGGTCGCTGCGCAGGCCCGCGAAGAAGCGGTACTGGGTGGAGACGGTCGTGAGGGCCGAGCCGTCCTTTAACACCCGAGCCCCGACCACGATCGCTTCGCCCACTCGACCCGTGCCTCGAGCGGCCGCTCCGGTCGCCCGATACACCGTCGCTCTCGCCTCGTCGTCGGCCGCCGTCTCGAACAGGACGTGAAACGCCACGTCCGCCTCAAGATCTCCGTTCGTGTCGATCTTGATCTCGTAGCTTGCCGCCGGATCGAAGCTAACTTCTGCGGCCGTCGCGTCGGGATTGAAGTCGAGGATCAGCACAGAGCGATCGAGGCGGTCGGGAGATCGGAAGACGTACAGGTCCGTCAGATCAGTCCGTGAATCCTCGGCGTCGAAGTGGTCCGACAACGAAACCTCCCGAGCGGCGTCAGTCCTGTTTCTACAGGACTCCATCCTCACGGTCACCTCGCATCGAGTCAATCGTGCGACTCAAGACCGCGTCACCTTCGGCGTCGGGCAACCGCGCAGCCAGAATCCATACGAGCTGCGCGGCAGTGGTCGCCCCGACCTTCGATCTGGCATTCGCCAGGTGGTGCTTCACCGTCGAGTGCGACAGGCCGAGCAGGTGGGCCGCCGCCTTCTCCGACCCGGCCGCCGAAATGGCCGCGACCACGCCGACCTCTCGGGCCGTCGCCCGAGCAGAAGTCCGCGTTCTCATGCCAACCGTCTCGCCGCGGCCAGCCACTCATCGCGGCCCTCGATCGGCAGGTCGTAGGTTGCGAACGCGCGCCCGACACCTGTCGGGCGCGCCAATGAAGCGTTTCGCGTCCAGTACGGCATGACAGCCCCCAATGGGCTCGTGCAAATGATCGCTCGCGGCGACCCATTTGAGGCAATCCAGACGGCGCTCAGCCGGGAGCAGTACGCAGCGGCCACGGAACGCGGGCGCCGGATGACCCTCGGCGATGCCGCTGCCTTGGTGAGCAGCATCGCCGAGCCGTTCACGCAGGAGCGGTAGGCAGCACGCGCCCGGATGCCGTTGGCGATCGGCTCGGCGAGCTGACCACGGATCTGTCTCGCATCGTCAGAGGGCCTCTGGGACCGGCACGGCGTCCACCCGAGGCGTCACGCTTCCCATGAAGGCCCTGCGCACAAGCACGAGGCCGAGGAGGAGGCACCAGAGCATCACACCCGGGATCGCCAGCATGAACACGATCCAGAGGCCGTCGGGCAGGACGTTCAGGGGTCCGCCGAGGAGCCCCAGGAGGCGCAGGGCGGGGATGACCCCGAGCACGCAGAGCGCGAGCGGGAGGGCCCTCGTCCGGAGGCCGATCAGGCTGATCGCGACTGCCCACATGCAGAGCGAGAGGCTGCCCGCCTGGGCAAAGCCGTGGATGCCCATCACCTGGACAATCAGGTAAGCGGACTCTCCCCAGGCGTGGTTGAGGTCGTCGATGAAGAGCAGGGGTTCGACCGCCAGGCGAATGACGCCGTGAATGAGGAAGAACGCGGCCGAGAAGACCCCGAAGGCCGATGCGCTCCTGACGGCCAGGGAGTCCGCCCGTGGTGCGATCGTGTCCCAGACGAAGAGCGTCGCGACCATCAGACTGATCGCCATGACGACCAGAACGAGGCCCGCATAGACCGACAGACTCGCGTGCTCCCTGAGGAACGGGAGCATGACCGCCGGGCTGTCGGTGTTCTCGAATCCAAGCGCCGGCGGAGCGATTTCGAGTGCGAACCAGGCGATGCCGGCCACGGCGAACACGATGACCGACAACGCCCCGAGCCTGACCGTGGTCACGAAGATCCCTCCTGCATCGTTCGATGGGCGACCTGAAGTCCGTCGGGGAGGCTCGCCAGGATGAGCAGCGCCGGCTCGGCGAAGCGCCGGAGTTCCAGGAGCGGCGCGACCCTTGGGTGAGGACCCGTCTATCGCTGCACGATATATCGTGAAGCGATATTGAAGCGGCCGAGCTTAACCGTCAAGCCCGTTGACCGGCGGAGGGTCCGGCGCCTTTGTTGCATCGGCCGGACACATCGAAACTGTGATCGGCCTCGCTCACGCGGGACCCGACCCGCCTGCCGCAACGCGGGCCGCACGGACGTCCATCTGGCGCCAACCGGCCGATGCGGTCTCCGCGGCCCGGCGATGGTCCCGTAAGCGCGGCTCGACCAGACGCCCAGTTCGGGCATCTCCGCCACGGCGATCAGAGAACCTGGCGCGATGGCCCTCGATCGGCGCAAGCCACGCGCCGGAGGCCCGGCGTCGTCGGCTCGGCCATTCCGGTCAGTCGTGAGTGCTGAGCCAGGCGCCCACCCTTGGCCAGAGATTCTGGCTGGCCATCCGGCCCACGACGATCCCGACATGACCGCCCTCGATGACGATCTCTGATGCGTCGTCACTGCTGACGCGCTTCGTGATGACGCTCGTCGTCGGTCGCGGCGCGATCGGGTCCCGGCTGGCGGCGATGTTGAGGACCGGACAACGGATATCGGCCAAACGGACCGGCCGACCGTCCATCTCGAGGCTGTCCGTGGCGAGGCGATTCTCCTGGTAGAACTCGACGATCCACTGGCGAAACGCAGCCCCGGCGAACGGGACGCTGTCGTTGACCCACCGGTACATCGCCTGCCAGCCTCGGACGTCGAACTTCGGATCGGCCAGCTTGTCCCAGAGTTGGCGATAGGTGCCGACGTAACTGGCCTTGGGGTCGAGCAACTTCGTGCCGATGTCCGGCATCTGCCCCGGCACGATCGGAAACGTGTCCGTCACGCTGTCGACGGGGAAGGTATCGCGGGCCGTCATCCGACCGAATTGACCGGCATCCGAGAAGTCGATCGGCGCGGTCAGCAGGATCAGGTTGCGCGTCGCCTCGGGATGGAGAGCAGCGAAGCAGGCCGCCAGCGCGCCGCCGATGCAGTAGCCAAGGACGGTCATCCCGCTTTCGCCCGTTACCTTCTGGATCGCCTTCGCGGCTCGTGGCAGGTAGCGGGTCACCAGGGTCGACACGTCAAGCGCCCGATCCTCGTCGCCGGGTGCGCCCCAGTCGATCAGGAAGACGTCGAATCCCTCACCCAGCAGGAATTCGACGAAGCTCGCCCCCGGGCGCAGGTCCAGGATGTACGCCCGATTGATGAGCGGCAGGACAAGGAAGATCGGCGTCCGATGGGTCGCAGGCTGGGAACGCGTGTAGCGGTACAGCCGCGCCTTGTTCTTGCGCCAGATGAGCTGCTTCGGCGTCAGACCGACCGGAGCGTCGGCCGAGCCGAGGACAGCTCGGGCCATCTCAAGGGCACGATCGGTCGACGACCACACCGTGGCGGCGTCAGGCAACGTCGACCACGCCGAGGCCGTCACCCGACGGCCTTTTGGAACCTGGCGCGCGTGGCAGCCTTCGATGGCATCGCCCGGACTGCCGGCTTGGCGGTCGCCGCGGG
>JANMQO010000213.1:0-2156 GCA_031370565.1 Chloroflexota bacterium | reverse complement strand
CATCACGCATCATGCCACGAACGACCATCGACCTCGACCCAGTCGTGCTTCGAGCGCTGAAGCGGCGACAGCAGCACGAGGGCAAGACCCTGGGCCGTTTGGTGTCTGAGCTGCTGGCCGGCGTGCTGGAACAGCCGGGCGCCGAGCCAGACCCGTTCCGTTGGACCGCCCGGGCGATGGCGGCCCGTGTCGATCTCGAGGACAAGGAAGCGGTCCGGCGGGCGCTCGACGAATCGTGAGCTATGCCGTGGACGCCAACGTGCTGCTGTACGCGTCGGATGAGGCGAGTCCGCGGCATCGTGTCGCGCTCGCCTTCCTTGAGCAGGTCGCGCGGGGACCCGAGATCGTCTACCTGTTCTGGCCGACAATCATGGCCTACCTGCGCATCGCGACGCACCCGGCAGTGTTCGGTCGCCCGCTGTCAGTCGCCGAGGCGGTCGGCAATGTCGAGGCGCTGATCGGACGAGCGCACGTTCAGAGCCCCGGTGAGCACGAGCGCTTCTGGCAACGCTACCGGGAGGTGGTGGACGACGCGGCTCCGACGGGCAACCTGGTGCCGGACGCCCATGTTGTCGCGCTCATGCTGGAGCACGGCGTCCGAACGATCTGGACCCACGATCGCGACTATCGGCGCTTCGCCGGCATCGAGGTCCGGGACCCGTTCCAGTAGGGTTGCGCCCGCAGTCAGGGACGTCTGGATCGCCGTTCAGCGTGGCGCTCAGCGTCGACCGCCGGCCATCGCCACGGCCTCTGGTCGCCCGCGCAGGCGGGCCATCGCCGCGATGCCAACGACCGGTCCCGCGGCGAGCAACAGGAAGGCGATCCGCCAACCGCTGCCGTCTGTGGACCGAAGCGAACCGACCAGCAGAATCGTCAGCCCGGTCAGCAGGAACCCGGCGGCCGTCTGGAGGGCCAGCGCCGAACCGGCCGTGCCAGGCGGGCTGAGTTCGGTCACGGCGGCGGAGAACTGGGCGGAGTCCGCCACGACGGTGATGCCCCACACGATGCCCACCCCGAGAGTGACGGCGGGCGCAGCACCGAACAGGAAGCCGATGACGATCGCGCACGAGCCGCTCACGGTCATGGCCCCCATGGTCAGCGCGGTTCGCCCGAACCGGTCAGCCAGGAAGCCGGACGCGACGCAGCCCAGGCCACCCGCCGCGACGACGACGAACGCTGCCAGGCTGGCCGTGGCCGGGTCCGTCAGACCGGCCGCGGAGAAGCTCGCGGCGAAGAACAGCGGGATCCACGTCCACATGGCGTAGAGCTCCCACATGTGGCCGAGGTAGCCCAGGTTGGCCAGGCGGACTGCCGGCGCGCGAAACGCCGCCCGGGCGACCGCCAGGCTCAGCCGTGAGGCGGCCACGTCGAACGGGCCGGCGGACACGGACTGGCGGACGATGAGCGCGCCGAGGACGGCGGCCACGCTGGCGCTGGCCACGATCAGCCGCCAGTCCAGGCCGGACAGTGCGCCCAGTGCACGCAACAGGTAGGGCAGCGCCGAGCCGACGGTGACGGCGCCGACGAGCACCCCGATGGCGAGGCCGCGCTCGCGACGGAACCAGCCCACGACCAGCTTCATGCTGACCGGGTACACGCCGGCCAGGGCAAAGCCGGTCAGAAACCGGAACGGGATGGCGCTTGCAACGTCGTGGGCGAGATAGGCAAAGCCGAGGTTGGCGGCCGCGGCGAGCAGCGCTCCGACCGGGAACAGGACCCGGCCGGGCAGGACGTCCACGGCGCCGCTGGCGGCGAGCAGGAGGGCGCCCGCCACGAAACCGAGCTGGACCGCGATGGTGAGCAGGGGCAGGTCAAAGCCACCAAGGTGCCAATCGGCGACGAGCAGCGGCGCGACGGCCGAGGCGCTCAGCCACGGCGCCATGGCGAGCAGTTCCCCGAGCCCGAGGAAGGCGAGCAGTCGCCAGCGTCCGGCGGGTTCGTCCGAGGCCGTCGTTGCGGCGGTCTGGGTAGTGCTCTCGGTCATCGGTCGTCGTCGCTCGCTTCTCGATGTTCGGGGGGTCTCGTCGTTCCGACGGCGCGCCTCGGTGCCCGCGCCCGCCTCGTCCATTCGGGTGGCTCGTCGACCGCCGGCACGTCTCGAACTGAAGGGCCGCCCGATTGCTGGGGCGGCCCTTCAGTTCAGGTTGGCGGCTTCG
>JANMQO010000211.1:0-3885 GCA_031370565.1 Chloroflexota bacterium | reverse complement strand
AGAACCGCGTCGTGCTCCTGGCGGTGGGCGTGGTCGGACTCGTGGCGACGGCCGGGATGAACTTCTCGGTGGTCATGCCTTCGCTTGCGCGCGATGTGCTCGGGACGGGCGCCCAGGGGTTCGGTTTCCTGATGGCCGCGTCCGGGGTCGGGTCGCTGGCGGCCGCCCTGGTCATCGCCTTCGGCCGGAGGCCAGGTATTCGGGTACTGATCGGTGGCGCGGCCGTACTCGGCCTGCTCGAGGTGGTATTGGCCGCCTCGCGCTCACTGCCGCTCTCGCTGATCGCCATGTTCGGGATCGGCGCCGGTGGGATCGCTATGGCGATGACCGCCAACACGGCCATCCAGCTGGCTGTTCCCGATGCACTGCGCGGCCGGGTGATGTCGGTCTACACGACGGTCTTCGCCGGCTCGACACCCGTCGGTGGGTTGGCGTTCGGGGCGCTGGCCGGCGCCTTCGGGGCGGCGTGGGCCGTCTTTGTGGGCGGGGTCGCCGTCCTCGTCATCGCACTCGGGGCAGGGATCGTTGCCTGGCGCTGGGGCCTGCCCAGTCTCACCCTGGCCGCGGGACGCCCGGGACGCCCGGGACGCCCGGGGGGTTCGGGACCGGGGTCGTCGGTCGGGACGACAGTGTCGGCACCGGGAGGAGCCGGGGCTCGTCAGCCATAGGGCAGGGCAACGAGCCCGGACAGCCTGGTCCCATCCGGATCATGGACGATCGTCAGGCGGCGACGGTCGGGCGTGAGGGTGAGGCGCACCCGGACTGCGTCATCGGCGGGATGGTTCGGGTCGTAGACGGCGATGTCGAGCGTACCGGCGGCGCCATCGAGTGTGTAGCCGTAAGCGAGGACCTGGTGGTTCGCCACGAGCCGGCGCGGGTCGACCGATGTGCTGCGCAGCAGACCCACCACGGCAGGATGACCGGCGTCGATCTCGGCCCGGATCCTCGGCCAGGCAGCGCGGACCGTGGCCGCCGTGCGTGCCTTCGGGCCGGCCACCGCCAGCCGCTGGAAGGCGATGGCCGTCCGACCGAGAGCGAGACTGTCGAGTTGCCGACGAACCAGCAATCGGCGCACGGCCGATCCGTCCGGCGGCGGTTCCCGGTCCGGGGGCGGCGCCACGCCCGCTTCCCAGTAGTCCCGTGTCGCCAGCACCATGCCACCACACAGGCCGCCGCCGACATCCCCGAGGGTCAGCTGGAGGGCGATGGGCAGTGGACCGGGCAGCGCCGCCCGCCACCGCCAGAGCGGACCAGGCGGCCAGCGATTGGCAAACTGGAAACCGGCCAGCGATGGCACGAACCCGGCCACCGAGCCCTCGCGCGCGGTCACGGGCGAGGCGGCCCCTGGAGGTCATCGACGCGGTAGGCCATCGTGCTCGACGACCACTGCGCCGAGACGTCTGCCTGCGCCGCTGTCACGAAGCGGGTCAGGCCGGATACGGCAAACAGGATGGCGAACGCCGGAAAGCCGAGCGGCAGGACCGCCAGGATCGCCGCGTTGGCCGACTGGCCGAGGGTCATCCCGAGGGCACTGCCGGCGACGAACCGACCCTGGGCGTGCAGCAGCTCCGGACCCGGGACCAGCCGCATGAGCCGCTCGTTGGCGGACAGCGTCCCGGCCGCGGCGCCGGCGCTGACGATGATCGCGACGATGCACAGCACGAACCAGGCTACGGGATTGCCCGGGAAGGCGAGCAGGCCCAGCAACATCGACCCGCCCCGGAGCAGGAAGGAAACGCGCAGCGTCCGCGATGCGGAACCCTTCGACAGCATGCCCCCGACGATAGTGGCCGTGACCAGTGAGGCGGCCGACGAGAGCGCCGCCAGGAGGATGGCAAACGCCGGCGAGAGGTGCAGCACGCTCAGCGCGTAGATCGACAGGTAGGGGCCGAACCCGGCTCCGAACGCCGCGATGCTGATCGAGCGCAGGAATCGCTGGAGTGCCGGCGTTGCGCCGGGCACCGCCGGTGCAGCAGCAGCACCAGGCGCGGCTGCAGTCCCCGGTCCGCCGGCGACCAGATCGCCCGCCGCCGACCCGCCTCGCGATCTGGCCGGGCTTTCCCTGGGCGATCGAGCGACGAGCACGCGGCCCGGTCGCGGCAAGCGCCGCAACACCAGCAACTCGAGCAGTCCGGCGGCGCCAGCCACCAGGAAGACCAACCCGTAGACCCGCAGCCCCAGCGAGACGTAGGCAAGCTGGACCAGGATCGCGACCGGCAGCAGGAGCACTGCACCGAGGCCCAGGGTGGTGCCCATGACCCTGGGCGCGACGAAACGCCGTTCGGAGTCGGGCAGGATTGCCCCGTACCAGGCCAGCAGGTTCGTTCCGCCGATCGTCGTCGCAGCACCGGCCAGGCTCATCACCAGGCCGATCGCCACGATCGCGACGGGACGCGGGATCGCCCCGGCCCAGGCCAGGAAGGTGAGCATAGCCAGGATGAACCCGCGGGTCTCGCCGACGAAGAGGATGGCCAGGGTCACGGCGCGCAGGTTGCCGTCGAACCGGCGCAGCAGCCTTGGGACGAGGAGCTGGGCTGCGGAAAACGCGAAGGGCAGGACCCCGATCACGGTGGCCACCGCCGGGTGTGCCCCCAGCGCGAGCAGGAGCGGGATCGTCAGGCCGTCGCCGGCCAGGGCGGAGACTGCCGCGGACGACACGCCGATGCCCAGGTAGCGCCGGTAGCGGCCACCCAGAAATACCTGCCACTCGCGGGCCGCCGTGCGCAGCCCTCCACTCGAACTGGACATCTGGCAAGGGTACGCTGCCACGTCCCGCCCGGTGGTCGGTGCCGCGGTCCACCATCTGGGCCGGCGATCTCGGCCGGCTTCGGCGCGGGGCAAGAACGGCCGGGCCGCTACCATCTCCCCATGCCAACCAACCGGCTCGCTGGCGAGACGAGCCCGTACCTGCTGCAGCACGCCCACAACCCGGTCGACTGGTATCCGTGGGGCGCCGAGGCGCTGGCCTTGGCGCAGGCGGAGGACAAGCCGATCTTCCTCTCGATCGGCTACGCGGCGTGCCACTGGTGCCACGTCATGGAGCGTGAATCGTTCGAGGACGAGGCAACCGCCGCCGAACTGAACCGCGACTTCGTGGCGATCAAGGTGGATCGCGAGGAGCGCCCCGACCTCGATCAGCTGTACATGGCCGCGGTCCAGGCGATGACCGGCCAGGGTGGCTGGCCGATGAGCGTCTTTCTCACCCCGGCCGGCCGGCCGTTCTACGGTGGGACCTACTTCCCGGATCGGCCGCACCACGGACTGCCCACCTTTCGCGAGGTGCTGTCGAGTGTTGCCGGGGCCTTCCGGGACCGACGCGCTGACGTGGAGCGGTCCGCCTCGGCCATCGTCGGTGCGATCAACGAAGGCACCAGGTTCAGGTCACCGGTCCTGGCCGAGGATCGCCGCACCATCGGGGAGACCGGGAGCCCAGCCCTCGCCGCCGCCCGCCTGCCAGATTCATCGGTCCTCGACGCGGCCGTGGCCCAGCTGGAGGCAACCTTCGACGCACCCAATGGCGGTTGGGGCGGCGCGCCCAAGTTCCCCCAGCCGATGTCGATCGAGTTCCTGCTCCGTCGCGCGGCCGGCACGCCAGATGGGTCCACCGGCACGGCGCTGGCGATCGCCCGGCGGAGCCTCGACGCGATGGCCGACGGCGGGATCCACGACCAGCTCGGGGGCGGCTTCCACCGCTACGCGACCGACGCCATCTGGCTCGTACCGCACTTCGAGAAGATGCTCTACGACAACGCCCAGCTCGGCCGGGTCTACGGTCATGCCTGGGCCCTGACCGGCGAGCGCCGCTACCGGGACGTCGCCATCGACACGCTCGACTATATGGCGCGCGAACTGCGCATCGCCGAGGGCGCGTTCGCGACCAGCCAG
>JANMQO010000208.1:0-8152 GCA_031370565.1 Chloroflexota bacterium | reverse complement strand
ATCAGAGTCTGTTAGTTGCGCACTTATGCAAATATGCGTATGCTGCCTCGCACAGCAAGTTCAAGACCCACCCCGGAGAGCCGTCATGTTCCTGCATCAGTCGTTCGTGAAGGGACTCGGTCACGCGAGCTACCTGGTCGGCGACACTGCCGCCGGCGTCGCCGCCGTGGTCGATCCGCGCCGCGACGTGGACGAGTACCTTGAACTGGCGGCCAGCGAAGGCCTGACGATCACGGACGTGTTCGAGACACACGTCCACAACGACTATGTCTCGGGGGCCGACGAGGTCCGCCGGCAGGCCGGCGCCAGGGTGCATATCGGGACCGGGGCTGGTCTGACCCGGGTCCACCAGCCGACGGCCGACGGCGACGTCCACTGGCTCGGCGCGCTGCGCATCCGGACCATTGCCACCCCGGGGCACACGCCGGATCACGTCAGCTTCGCCGTCGCCGATACCTCGCGCAGTGAGGATGACTGGGTCCTGTTCGCCGGCGGCGCCCTGCTCGTCGGGACGGCCGCCCGCCCGGATCTGCTGGGTGGACCCGATGAGGCCCGCCGGGCGGCCGCCATCGAATTCGCGACCCTGCGCGACCGGATCGCGACGCTGCCGGACTGGCTCGAGGTCTATCCGACCCATGGTGCGGGGTCGCTGTGCGGCTCCGGCATCGGCGGCAAGCGCTGGACCACCGTCGGCTACGAGCGGCGCAACAATCCGGCGCTGCAACAGCCGGACGGCGAGGCGTTCACGGCTTTCATCCTGCGCGACCAGCCCAGTGTGCCCGCGTACTGGCGGCGGATGCGTCAGCTCAATCAGACGGGCGCAGCCCTGCTCGACGACCTGCCCGCACCCACTCCGCTCGACCCGGCCGCGGTACTTCACGCCAGCGGACACGGCGCCGTTGTCATCGACGCCCGACCTGGCGAGGCGTACATCGCCGGCCACTTGCCGGGCGCGCTCGGGATCGGGCTTGAGCCGATGTTCGGGACGTGGGTCGGCTCGGTCGTGCCCGTCGGCAGCGAGATCGTGCTGGTGCTGGACCGCGACGAGGACCTCGGTGAGGCGCTCGCCCAGCTGCATCGGGCGAGCTATGACCGCGTCGCTGGCTACCTCGCCGGCGGTTTCCCGGCCTGGCTGGCAGCGGGCTTCGATGTGGAGACGCTGCCGACGATCGAAGCGCGAGACGTCGCCGCCCGGCTGGCGGCCGGCACATTGCACGTGCTCGACGTGCGCGAGGCAAATGAGTGGCGCGGCGGGCACGTCCCGGGGGCCATCCACATTCCCGCCGGCCAGCTGCCCACCCGGATCGACGAGGTGCCGCGCGGGCCGCTGGCGGTCGTCTGCGCCGCCGGCTATCGCTCCATCGTCGCCGCGAGCTTCCTGCGCCGGGCCGGCTTTGACGAGGCGGCCAACCTGCCGGGCGGGACCTCGGCGTATGCCGCCGCCGGCTTGCCACTGATGACCGATCTGGAACCCCTCACCCTCACAAGGAGTGCTCGATGATCACCACCGGAACCTATACCTTCGGAACCAGCCTGGCCGCTCCGCTCGAGGCCGTCCGGAGCCGAGTCGTCGACGCGCTGCGCGCCGAGGGGTTCGGCGTCCTGACCGAGATCGACGTCCAGGCCACGTTCAAGGAGAAGCTCGACCTGGATCGTGAGCCGTATCTCATCCTGGGCGCCTGCAACCCGCAGCTCGCCAGCCGGGCGATCGAGGCGGATCCCTCGGCCGGTGCGCTGCTGCCCTGCAACGTCGTCCTGCGCAGCGTCGGAGCGGCCACGATCGTGGAGATCATGGATCCGAACGTCGTGCTCGGCATCGCCAGTGCGCCGGCCCTGGTCGAGCTGGCGGCCGAGGCGCGGGCCAGGCTCGGCCGGGTGGTCGATTCGCTCAACGCCGCCGGCTGAGCCTGGCCGGCCACGCGCCCACCCACGACACCCACTCGTCACCCATCACCTCGGCTCGGTCGCCGGGCATCAGGCAGGAGGAGGACCTCGTGTCCCTGTTCTCGCGCACATCCAGCGGCAGTGAAGTCAACCCGGCCGAGGCCGCCGCCGCGCTGGCAACCGGCGACGGCATCCTCATCGATGTCCGCGAATCCAACGAATGGGCCGGCGGCCGTGCCGCACCAGCTCGACACGTGCCCCTCGGCCAGCTCCACTCGCGGCTGGCCAGCCTGCCCAGGGACCAGCCGATCTACGTGATCTGCGAGAGCGGTAGCCGGAGCTCGCTGGCCTGTGAGCTGTTGCGGCGGGCCGGTTTCAGCCAGCCGATCAACGTTCGTGGCGGGACCAACGCCTGGCTGCGCTCGGGGTTGCCGATCGTCCGCTGATCGTCGCGCCGGGCGCCCGCCGGTGGCGCTTCGATATTCTCGCAAACGCTTGATTGATGGACCGACGACCTGCTAGCGTTCCGCCATGGACGTCATCCCGGAGTTCGTGATCGAGGAGGCGGCGCGGCGTTTCGCGCTGCTCGGCGATCCCACCCGGCTGCGGGTCGTGAGCGCCGTCCACCGGTTGGGCGAGGCCCGTGTCTCCGACCTGGCGACGGATACTGGCACGTCTGTCTCGAATACCTCGCAGCACCTCCAGCGGCTCCTGCTCGGCGGCATCGTGCGCCGGCGACGGCTCGGCCGGACGGTGCTCTACCGGCTGGCTGACGGATCGATCACCGAACTGTGCACGATCGTCTGCGCCAGTGTCCAGGATCGCGCCCGGATCCTGAGCGCGTGACCGAGGCTTCCGCGGGCGCCCGCAACCGATGACCGAGCAGCCGCGTCCCGCCGCGACCGACCCGGGCCCGGCCGGTGCCGGGTTGCTGGCCCTGCTTGCCGCCGGCGGCAGCATCGACCCCTGGCCGGGCACACCACCTGGCGCGTCCCCGGGTCGCCCTTCGCTGGTGCCCGACGTCCTGCCCGGTTCGTCGCGCTGGATCAAGGTCATCGACCAGACCCGCTGCATCGGCTGCCACGCCTGCACGACGGCCTGCAAGTCGGAGAACGAGGTCCCGATCGGCGTCACCCGGACGTACGTCAAGGCGGTCGAGGTGGGCACCTTCCCCCAGGCCCGGCGGGCCTTCCAGGTCACCCGCTGCAACCAGTGCAGCGACGCACCGTGCGTGGCGGCCTGCCCCACGGCGGCCATGTTTCAGCGAGTTGACGGGATCGTCGATTTCGACAAGTCGGTCTGCATCGGCTGCAAGGCCTGCATTGCCGCGTGCCCGTACGATGCGATCTTCATCAACCCGGCCGACCACACGGCGGAGAAGTGCAACTTCTGCGCCCATCGGATCGACGGGGGTCTCGAGCCGGCCTGCGTCGTCGTCTGTCCGACCCAGGCGATCCTCGTCGGCGACCTCAACGATCCGACGTCACGGGTGGCCCAGATCGTCAACCGGGAGACGGTCGCGGTCCGTCGTCCCGAGAAGGGCACCCGCCCCGGGCTGTTCTACAAGGGCGCCGACCAGGCCACCCTGGATCCGCTGGCCGCCCGGCGACCGGCCGGCGACACGTACATGTGGAGCGAGCGGAGCAAGACCGACCACCAGGGCGTCGAGGCCGGCAACCCGGACGGCCGGAACAGCAGTGCCGCGGCATTGCTGGCCTACGACATCCCGCATGGCGCGCCGTGGGACTGGCGGGTCAGCCTCTATACCTGGACCAAGGGCATCGCGGCGGGTTCGTACCTGGTCGCGCTGCTGCTGCTGTTGACCGGCCAGATCGGCGCGACGTCGCCCCTGTGGGCGTGGGCGGCGCCGGTCCTGGGTGGGGCGTTCCTGGGCCTGACCGGCGGGCTGCTGCTGCTCGACCTGGAGCACCCCGAACGGTTCTACCTCATCTTCACCCGGCCGCAGCTGCGCAGCTGGCTGGTTCGCGGCGCGATCGTCATCTCGCTCTATGGTGCCGTGTTGGGCGCGCACTTCCTGGCCAGCCTGCTGGGCCTGACCGAGCTGCGTGTCTGGCTGGCCGTGGCCGGCCTGCCGCTAGCCGTGGCGACCGCGGCCTACACGGCCTACCTGTTCGCCCAGGCCAAGGCCCGCGACCTGTGGCAGAACCCGCTGCTGCCGGCCCACTTCGTCGTCGAGGCCGGCCTGGCCGGCGGTGCGGCGCTCATGCCGGTGGCAGTCTGGCTGGAGCCGGCTGCCGTGGCGCCGCTGGCCGCGGTCGTGGCTGTGGCCGGCCTGCTGCATCTGCTCTTCGTGCTGGGCGAGACCACGCTGACCCATCCCACCGCTCACGCTCGACTGGCCGTCCACGAGATGACCGGCGGTCGATACCGGCGGTTCTTCCTGACCAGTGTCGTGCTCGTTGCGCTGGGCATCGCGGCGCCCTTCGCCCCGGCGCCATGGCTCGCGGCACTGGCGGCGGCGACGGGCCTGGTCGGCCTGCTCGCCTATGAGCATGCCTACGTCCAGGCCGGCCAGGCCGTGCCCCTCGCCTGATGCCGGAGGATCGGATGGATCGCTCAGTCGAGCACCTGGCGGTGCGAGTCAGCGCCGCCCGGGCGGCAGTCGAGGCGCGGGGCGAGACGTTCTACCCGGGGCCCAGCCGGATCCACCTCGCCGCGTTTCCGCCCAAGGAGCGCTGGGATGATTGGGTGGAGCTCGATTCGCGTGCCTGGCCGAAGCGCGTCGAAAAGCGCTACATGCTGGTCCCGACCACCTGCTTCAACTGCGAGTCGGCCTGCGGGCTGCTGGCCTACGTGGACCGGGAAACGCTCCAGGTGCGCAAGTTCGAGGGCAACCCGGAGCACCCTGGGTCGCGCGGCCGGAATTGCGCCAAGGGACCGGCCACCATCAACCAGGTGACCGACCCGGACCGGATCCTGTATCCGCTCAAGCGGGTGGGCCCACGGGGCGGCGGCCGCTGGGAGCCGGTTCGCTGGGAGGACGCGCTCGACGACATCGCCGGACGCATCCGCACGGCGATCACGGACGGTCGCCCGAACGACATCATGTATCACGTCGGCCGACCGGGCGAGGACGGCTTCACGGAACGAGTCATGGCCAGCTGGGGCATCGACGGCCACAATTCGCACACGAACGTGTGCTCTTCAGGAGGCCGTTCCGGCTACCACTTCTGGATGGGCATCGATCGGCCCAGTCCGGACCACGCCAACGCCGACGTCATCCTGCTGATCAGCTCGCATCTCGAGGCCGGGCACTATTTCAACCCGCATGCCCAGCGCGTGATGGAGGGCAAGGCTCGCGGAGCGAAGCTCATCGTGTTCGACACCCGCCTGTCCAACACGGCCACCCACGCCGATGTCTGGGTTGCGCCGTGGCCGGGTTCGGAGGCGGCCATCCTGCTGGCCGTGGCCAACGACCTCATCCAGCGGGGCATCTACGACCGCGAGTTCCTGCGCCGCTGGTGGAACTGGGAGGACTACCTCGCGGCGACCCAGCCGGACAGCCCGCCCACCTTCGAGGCCTTCGAGCAGGCGCTGCGCACGCTCTACGCCGACTACACGTTTGAGTTCGCGGCGCGCGAGTCCGGGGCCCCGGTCGAGCAGATCGAAGAGGTTGCCCGGATCGTGGCCACGGCGGGCAGTCGCCTGTCGACCCACACCTGGCGCTCCGCGGCCGCCGGCAACCTCGGTGGCTGGCAGGTATCGCGGGCGCTCTTCCTGCTCAACTGCCTGCTCGGTGCGGTGGCCACACCGGGCGGGACGTATCCCAACGCCTGGAACAAGTTCGTGCCCCGTCCCATTCATACGCCCGGCCACCCACACGTCTGGAACGAGCTGACCTGGCCGCGCGAGTATCCGCTCGCACTGAACGAGCTGTCGTTCCTGCTGCCGCATTTCCTCAAGGACGGACGGGGCGCGCTCGACGTGTACTTCAGCCGGGTCTACAACCCGGTCTGGACCAACCCGGACGGCTTTTCCTGGATCGAGGCGCTGACCGACGAGTCGCTCATTGGGCTGCACGTCGCGCTTACCCCGACCTGGAGCGAGACGGCCTACTTCGCCGACTACATCCTGCCCATGGGCCTGGGTTCCGAGCGCCACGACATCCACAGCTACGAGCAGTACGACGGCCAGTGGGTTGGCTTCCGCCAGCCGGTGCTACGGGCCGCCCGGGAACGCCTGGGCGAATCGATCGGCGATACCCGTGAGGTCAATCCGGGCGAGGTCTGGGAAGAGAACGAGTTCTGGATCGAGATGTCGTGGCGGATCGATCCCGACGGCGCTCTGGGCATCCGCCGCCTGTACGAATCACCGACTCGACCCGGCCAGAAGCTGAGCGTCGACGAGTACTACGGCTACATCTTCGAACAATCCGTGCCCGGTCTGCCCGAGAAGGCCGCCGCAGAGGGCCTGACTCCCCTCGCCTACATGCGCCGCTATGGCGCGTTCGAGATCCGCACGGGGGTCGGCCCAATCCACGAGCAGGTGGTCGATCCGGCCCAGCTCGTCGACATGGCGGTCGGCCCGCACGGCCGGGTCTACACCAGCGCAGCCAAGCCGCTCGACCCCAACGTGGTGCCGGTCGCCACGCCGGACCCCGATGCCGAAGGCCGACGCCCGGTCGGGGTGCTCATTGACGGCGTCGTGCACCAGGGGTTCCCCACTCCGTCGGGCAAGCTCGAGTTCTACTCGGGCACCCTGGCCGCCTGGGGTTGGCCGGAGCAGGCCATCCCCAACTACATTCGCAGCCACATTCACCCGACTGTCCTCGCACCCGACGAGAAGGTCCTCATCTCGACCTTCCGACTGCCGGTCCAGATCCACACCCGCGGCCAGAACGCCAAGTGGCTCGACGAGATCGCGCACACCAACCCGCTCTGGATCCACCCCCAGGATGCTGCCCCGCTCGGGCTGACGGCGGGCGATCTGGTCCGGGTCGAGACCGAGATCGGCCACTTCGTGGTCAAGGCCTGGGTGACCGAGGGGATCCGTCCGGGCGTTGTCGCCTGCAGCCACCACATGGGCCGCTGGAAGGTCGCCGACCAGGGCCAGCGGGCGGCCATGGCCACGGTCGGCCTTGACCACGCCGACGGTCGTTGGGACATGACCCGCAAGCGCGGCGGCGGGCCGTTCGAGTCGACCGACCCGGACACCAGTCGAATCTGGTGGACTGACGTGGGCGTCCATCAGAACCTGACGTTCCCGGTCCATCCCGACCCGATTTCGGGGCAGCACTGCTGGCACCAGGCCGTCCGCGTGCGCAAGGCGCTGCCCGACGATGCCTACGGCGACATCAGTGTCGATACCGACAAAGCGCATGAGGTGTACCGCCGCTGGCTGGCTCTCACCCGCGGTGCAGACGCCTACTCGCCGGACGGTACCCGGCGCCCGTACTGGATGCTCCGACCGCTCAAGCCCGGCCGCGACGTCTACCGGCTGCCCGAGGAACCGGCCCCCATCCGATGAGCGCCACCCCGGATCTCATCCGGGCGCTCGCCGTCCTGTGCGAACCGCCCGACATGGGGCACGCCCCGATTGCCGCGGCGCTCGAGCTGCCGGCGGGACCCGCTCCCGGTGACTACGTGGAGCTGTTCCTGCGCCAGGTCTATCCGTACGCCTCGGTCTACCTGGGCGCCGAGGGGATGATGGGCGGCGAGGCACGGGACCGGGCAGCCGGTTTCTGGCGGGCGCTCGGCCTGATCCCCCCGCCGGAGCCCGATCATCTGGCCGCCCTGCTGGGCCTCTACGCCGGGCTCATGGAGGCGGAGCGCGATGAGGGCGATCCGGCCCGTCGGGCCCTGCGCCGCACGTCGCGTCGGGCACTGCTCTGGGAGCACCTCCTGAGTTGGTGCCCGGTCTATCTCGATGCGGTCAGTCGGTTGGCGTCCCCGTACTACGGGGCCTGGTCCCGGGCACTGCTCGAAACGTTGCTTGCCGAGGGTGACGTCCTGGGGCGCCAGCCCGAACTGCCGCTCGGCCTGCGCGATTCCTCGGGCCTGCCCAGCCGGGAGGACGACGCTGCGGTCTGGATCGCGGCTCTGCTCGCGCCTGTTCGGAGCGGTCTCGTGTTGACCAGATTCGACCTGGGCCGCTGCGCCCGCCAGCTGGACCTGAGCCTGCGGGTGGGGGAGCGGGCGCAACTCTTGCGGGCGCTCCTCGAACAGGATTCGGATGGGACGGTGGCCTGGCTGGCCGCCGAAGCCGATGACGCGGCGGCTCGGCACTCGGCCGGCCTGCCAGCGTTGGG
>JANMQO010000157.1:0-2941 GCA_031370565.1 Chloroflexota bacterium | reverse complement strand
TCGGCAATGGGCAGCGTGTCGTGCCGGAACAGCGTCTGGGGAGCGGAGATGGGTCGGGGCGGGAACGGCAGGAGCTGGCCCTCGGAGATGACGAACCGCCATCGACCGTCACCCACGGTGACGAGGGCCAGGTTGGTGATCGGTCCGGGCTGGTAGGCGAATTCGAAGCCGGCCCCGAAGCCGTGCACACCGTGGTAGTAGATCGAGTGCTTGACCTTGACCGCGCCGGGCGTGCCGAGGGCCGGGTTCCCGTGACCGTCGTGCGAGAACATCACCGCCTGGTTGTCGAAGTCGATGACGTAGTTCTCCAGGGTCGTGGCCTGGCCGGCGAGCTCCTGCAGGATCAGCTGGGCAACGGCGGTGTTGATATCGCCCTCGGGCGAGGCCGGAATCCCGATCTCGCACAGCCTACCGGTCCCGTACGAGGGGATGATCCCGACCCGGGGATCGCTCAGCCAGACCTGGTCGAATGCGCTGAACGCATCGAAGCGGTGCTCCTTCGCGACCGACTCGAGCGCCAGGGCGAGGCGGACCGAGCGCTCGAAGAGGGCGGGCTCCATCTCGACCGTGTACCTGGCCCGCTCCGCGGCCATCGTGGCGTCGACGTCTGCCTGGGGGATCTCCCCGAAGCGCACGGCGACCTTCTCTGGCTCAAGGGGCCAGACCACGGGGCCGATCTGCTGGCGTAGTGACAGGCCGTCGAACATGAGGTCGGTCATGCCTTCGAACGGGTGACCGACCAGGGCGACCCGGGCGTCGCGCAACCGCCGCCGGACCGCGGCCGCCTGGATGACCTCGTGCACTCGCCGGCGCCCGTCGGGGTCGTCGAAGCGTGACGTGACGAGTGCGAATTCGCGCTTGGTTCGGACGAGCAGCGCCGTGAGCTCGGGCATGCCGGCCATGCCGCTGTTGAGCATGACGACGTCGAAGCCGTCGTCCTCGCCGAGCCGCGCTATGTTCTGGGTGTTCCAGACGAGGACCGGGGCCGTGGTATCGAGCAGGCAGCGGGCCGGTACGAGGCCCTTGGTGTAGGCCAGCTCCAGGGCGACGATGATGTCGACGTCCTCGGCGTTGAACAGGCGAGCGGCGGCCGCGGCCTGCTCTTCCTCCTCCACCAGGCCCGGGTGGACGATGTTGCCGTATGCCCCCAGTGCGTCGGCGATCTCCTGCGCCGCGGCACTGGCCGCCGGGCGCATGTGCGCGGTCTTGTTGTAGTCGTCCTCGAGAAGCGCCATCACGAGAACGCCGATCTTCGCTTTCACCGCCACGGTCTGCCTCCTGCGAGCAACTCTGTTCTGCCTGCCTGGTTGGTGGTCAACGTTTCTGCCCGGCCGTCGCGAAGAGTGGCCGGAGCGCCTCGAACAACCGGAGATACTGGCCGTACGCATCGTCGTAGGCGGTTCGCGTCGCCGGATCCGGCTCGTAGCGGTCCTTGACCATCACCATCGCCGAGCATGCGGCCGACAGGTCCGGGAAGATGCCCGCCGCCACGCCGGCGATCATCGCATCGCCGCGCACCGCCGCGTCGTCGCCCTGGAGCGTGACGACGGGCAATCCGCAGGCGTCAGCCTTGATCTGGTTCCACAGGGCGCTGCGGGAACCGCCGCCGTGGGACCGTACCTCCGCGGCGTGCGCACCAACCCCAGCCAGCAGCTCCAGGTTCCGGCGGAGCATGAACGCGACGGCCTCCAGCACGGCCCGCACGAAATGGGGCTTGCCATGGTGCAGGGTGAACCCGTAGAAAACGCCGCTCGCCTCCGGCTCGTACTCCGGGCTGAACGCGCCCATCAGGTGGGGGAGCATGGTCAGGCCATCGGCGCCGGGCTTCACGCCGGCCGCGAGTGCCGTCAGCAGGTCGTAGGCGCTCCGTTCCTGACCGGCCGCGCGGGCGACCTCCTCAGCGCCGAACTGGTCCCGAAACCAGGTCAGGGCCATCCCGCCGGTCGGGCAGACCGGACAGTACAGGTAGCGATCCGGGGCGGAGTGGACGTAGACGGGCGTCTGGCGGGTCGGGTCGCCACCGTGGCGCTCCACGGATGCCTGGAGCGTCAGGGCGCCACCCGTGCTCTCCGAGACAACGCCGCTCCCGAGGTTTCCGACGCCGACCGCCCCGGCGCCCTGGTCCATGCCCCCGGCTACCACCAGCACGCCGGGTGGCAGCCCCAGGGCACTGGCGGCCTCGGTCGACAGGGTGCCCACGATCGCTCCCGGCAGGACGAGCTCAGGCAGCCGCTCCGGCCCGATCCCCACCGCTTCCAGCATGGCGTCCCACCAGCCGTGGCTGCGGATGTCGTAGAGCAGCGAGGTGGACTGCACGCCGCCCTCGCTGACGAAGCGCCCGGAGAGTCGCTGCAGGACGAACTCCTCGACGAGCAGGAAGTGCCGGGTGGCCGCGAACAGCACGGGCTCGTGCCGCCGCCACCAGAGGAGCTTGCAGGCGGTCCACGTTGGCGTGACGGACGGGATGCCGGTCCGGTCGTAGATCAGCGCATCGCCGAAGCGTTCGGCCAGCTCGCGGGCCTCGACGACGGCCCGGTTGTCCAGCCAGACGATGGCGGGGCCCAGCGCTCGGCCGTTCCCGTCAACGGGGACGACGGTCTCTCCCTGGCTGGAGACGGCCATCGCCGTGACCCGAGCCGGGTCGGCTTCGGCGACGACGAGCGCCCGCCGGACCGCAACGACCGTCGCCTCCCAGTATGTCTCGGCGTCGATCTCGGCCCGATCCGGGGCCGGATGGTCGATCCGGTACTCCTGGCCGACTGCCGCGAGCTGGCGCCCGGACGCTTCGAAGACGCCGGCTTTGACCGAGGTCGTCCCGATGTCCAGCCCGATGAGAAGGGACATCGCCGGGTCCGCGCGAGACTCAGTCGAGCCCGTGCTTGGCGGCCGCCGCCACAGGATCCGCACCGTTCTTGACGACTTCCTGGAGCGCCTCGAGAAA
>JANMQO010000075.1:0-3897 GCA_031370565.1 Chloroflexota bacterium | reverse complement strand
GACCTCGCGATCATCGGCACCCTCGACTTCTTCCCGCCGCTCGTCGACGACCCACGCACCTTCGGCGAGATCGCCGCGGCGAACGCGCTCTCGGACATCTTCGCGATGGGTGGCCGGGTCCTCTTCGCGCTGTCGATCGCGGCATTCCCGGAGGTGCTCCCGGGCGAGACACTCAGCGCAATCTTCGCCGGCGCCTCGGCCAAGGTGCGCGAGGCGGGCGGCGTGCTGGCGGGCGGCCACACCATCCGCGATGCCGAGCCCAAGTACGGCCTAGCGGTCATCGGCGCGGCCCACCCGGACCGCCTCTTGCGCAAGGGCGGCGCGCGACCCGGCGACCTGCTCCTCCTCACCAAGCCCCTCGGCACCGGCCTGCTCGTGTCCGGTCATCGCCAGCACCACCCGGCGGCGACGGAGGTCGCGTTCACGGCGGCCATCGACCAGATGCGGACGCTCAACCGAGCCGCCGCCGACGTGCTCGTGACGACCGGGATCCGCGGCGCGACGGACGTGACCGGCTTCGGCCTGCTCGGCCACGGGCTGGAGATGGCGCGTGCGTCGGGGACTCGGTTCGTCTTCGAGGCCGCCGCCCTGCCCGCGCTCGCGGGTGCGCTCGACCTCGCCCGGGCGGGTATCGAGACCGGCGGCGCCGGTCACAACCGCCGGTTCGTCGCTCCGGCGTTGGAGATCGGCGCGGACGTCCCCGAGGAGCTCCTCGCTCTCGCCCTCGATCCGCAGACGAGCGGCGGTCTGTTGGCCGCCGTGCCGCCGGAGCGCCTGGCCGCCGTGCTCACGGCCCTGCACGAAGCCGGTGTCCCGTCCTGGATCGTCGGCCGCGTGGAGTCGGCCGCGGAAGGGTCGATCGTCCTGGACCTGAGAGCACGTGCATGAAATCCGCATCCGCGGCGACCCTTCACTGGCGGCGGGCGGACAGTAGCGAACGGCGCCGAAGGCTCGTTGCCGTGATCGCCATCTTCGCGCTCGCGGGGTGCCGGGCGACTGGAGGCGATGTCGGGCTGGTCGTGCGCAATGTCTCTCCCGGAGCGATCACTCTCGTGACCGAGGACCCCGGCCCATTCCTCTTCCCAAGCACCTCCACCCATGTCATCGAGCCTTGGAAGAAGGGCAGGTGCTACGCCCGTCTGGCTCTGTACCGCGGCCACATCAGGCTCACCGTTTCAGGCTCGAACCTCCCCGCGCCGGTGACCTACGAAACGACGACATCAGCTTCGTCGCAGCTGGCGCCGGAGATCGGCGTTCAGATCAGCGCCGACGGCCATGTTCAGTTCGGCGTCACCATCCCCCTGGACGACCAGCCCTGCGTGGATGGCGGCTACTGATTCAGGACGCCATGCTCGCGGAATCTGCACGCTGCGCACGGGCCCGCTCCTGATCCATGTCCGCGCTCGGTCTGGTCTGACCGCGATCGGTCAGGACGGGGCGGAGTCCGCGGCCTCGGTCACGGTTCTGGCCGCCAGCCGGCCGGCGACGTTTCGAAGGGCGGCACGGCCCGTGGCCCGGCAACCCGGAAGTCACGGTACAGAATCGCCAGTGCGATGGGCAAGAATGGCGCAGTCAGCAGCAGGCCGGCGATTGCGACGATCGAGGCGGCGGCCAGACCGACCGGCGAGTCGAAGCCGAGTAGCGCGCCGACGGCGAACGCCGGCAGGTAGATCACGAGCCAGCCGAGCAGGCCGACCACGACGCCGAGCATCGCCAGAAACAGGGCGATGGAGAGACGCCGGCCGCGCGTCAGCTCGCTGCTGCGGCGGAGCGCGGACCGCAGACCGAGCCCCTCCACGAACAGGGCGGGGATCGCGACAGCCCATCGAACCACCAGGTAGATCACGGCGATCTCGATGGCCGGAACCAGGATCGCGAACAGCGGGGCCACCCCGAACGCGGATCGTGCATCGGCGAATCCAGCCGGATTCTGTGGGTCCAGGGCCGAGAACCTGGCAAGCCAGGTCGCCTGCAACCCGGATGCTGCGGCGAACCCCAGCCCAAGCACGACCATCGGGATGGCGAGCGGCATCCACCGGCCGCGAACCACTCGGAGCGACCCGCGGATGGAGCGTTCTTCACTCCGAGGCGCGAGAAGGAAGATCGCGACGGCCCCGGACAGAAGCATGGCGGACAGAGCCCCGAGGCTCGTCAGGAATCCCAGCGCGGCCGCAATGGCCGGATCGGAGGACGGGAACGTGGTCCACAGGTGGGCGAAACCGGACCTCGCCAGGGTTGGGGAGGCGAGCAGCTCCCGCCACAGACGAACGATCCGGGCGACCTGGACGACCCCAACCGGTACGAACAGGACGCTGGGGACGCCTTCGAGGATGATGGCCAGCCTGAGGATCCGCCCGAAGTTCGCCCGGTAGGTCCGCCAGACCTCGGACATCCGGTCCGGGATCGCCCGCGCGGCGGGATCGCGCGGACCAGCTTCGGTCCCGGAGTCCCAGCCAGGAACGTCGACGTCAGACACCTCGATCAGCCGACGCGCCGGACGACCAGCGTCCCCGCGATCTTGTCGTGCCAGCCCTGCTTACGCCCGTCGAAGGCGATCCAGACGAACCCGAGGAACAGGATCCAGCTCGAGATGAGGAAGCCAACGTAGCGGAGGCACGCCCTCCAGAAGCCGATCCGGCGACCAGTGGCCTCGTTTCTGATCTGGATCCCGAGCGCCAGCTGCCCGAGGGTCCCACCCCGCCAGCTCCACAGGATCGCGTGGTAGAGCATCTGGAGCAACAGGACCAGCAGCATGGCGATGAGCATCTGGCCGAGCAGCGTGGGCATGACGGCGCGGATCGCGGCCAGCGCCTCCGGTCTGGCCATCGCGAGCCCGGTCGTCGGGTCGACAACGTACGAATTCCGATCGAACAGCACCGCCGCATCAGCCGACGTCAGTGCTGCGACGGCGATCGGAATGAGGATGGCGTAGCTCCCGATAGTCAGGATGACGCCGTCGATCAGGAAGGCGAAGAAGCGGCGCCAGAAGCCAACAAATACGTAGCCTGGAGCCGGGCCAGCCCGGACGGGCTCCGGCGTTGTCCACAGGTATGGGGCTGGCGACGGTACCGGGGTCACCGCCGACACGGCCTCCGGCGCCGCTGACACCAAGGCGGCGTCCGGTACCGCGGTTGACACCGGGGCAGCGTCCGGAACCTCATCCCGCGCGTCCGCTGGCGCCGGCCCGTCCACCGGAGTGTCCGACGTGTCGGTCATTGCCGTCCCCCTTTGGGCGGTCGCCCATCCATTCCAGCGCGTCTTCAGCCGGAGACTGACCGGAGGATACACGCCACCGGCGGCGGGAAGCAATGCGCTGGTGCTCCCTCGGCCGGTTCTCGGCGTCGGGTCTGCCATCGGCCACCACGAGTCCGGTCCGACCGCCCGGGATTCTCGACCCATGGCAGCAGTACACTCGGGCCATCGAATCGGCCTGCGCACGGAGGGCTCACGCCTATGCCTCGCGAATACGTCCGACTGACTCAGCCGCTCATCCGGGAGGGCGGCCGCGGTGACGCAGGCACCCTTCGGCCGGCGAGCTGGGAGGAGGCGCTCGAGCGCGTCGTCGCCGGCTTCCGAGCCGCTGGCGGGCGCCACGGGCCCACGACATTCGGACTGTTCAGCTGCTCGAAGGCCACGAACGAGGTGAACTTCGCCGCGCAGAAGTTCGCCCGGGTCGTCCTGGGCAGCAACAACATCGACAGCTGCAACCGTACCTGACACGCTCCAAGCGTCGCCGGTCTGGCGACCGTGTTCGGGGCCGGAGGCGGCACTTCGTCCTATCGTGAGATCGAGGAGACGGATCTCGTCCTCCTGTGGGGCAGCAACGCCCGCGAGACCCACCCGATCTTCTTCCACCACCTCCTGCGCGGGGTGAACCGCGGCGCCCGGCTCATCGCG
>JANMQO010000014.1:0-9837 GCA_031370565.1 Chloroflexota bacterium | reverse complement strand
GCCGGGCTGCTGGCCGGAGGCGACCCTCCCTGTCGTGGCGTCAACTCCGCCCCCGACCGACACGGCGGGGACAGTGCCGGCTCAGGCTGACCGTGGGTGACTCCTCCTGTGCGTCCCCGCCGGCCTCGTCAGGGCGACCCTCGTCCTTGTCCGGCTGGACGCCCAGCGCTCAGATCTCACTGGCCACCGTGAGCCCCTCGAGGACGGCCTCCTCCACGGTCCGCGGCGCCAGGCAGTCGCCGATCGGGTGGACCGCGCCGTCATAGCCATCGAGCTCGTCGAGCAGCTCCGTGACCGGTTCGTGACCCTGGGCCAGCACGAGGGCCGCCACGTCCTCGACGACCAGCGCGTCGCCGGTCAGTACGTGCTGGAGGAAGACGGCGTTGCCGTCGTAGCCGAAGAGGCGGACCGTGGGCACGATCGACACGCCGAGTCGGCTGACGGCGGCCAGCATCGTGTCCCGCACGTACTGCTGGATGCGCTGGCCCGGCATGTAGCCATCGACCGCGAGGGTGACCCGGTGACCGGCACGCGCGAGCAGCTCGGCGAGGCCCAGACCGACCCAGTCGCAGCGCCAGTCGGCCACCACAATCCGGCCGGGCGGTACGGTCGCGCCCAGCAGCACCTGCCACGCATCGAGCACGACGGGGTCGCCGACGAGTTCCAGCGGCGGACGCCTCGGTCGCGCCCCGGTGGCCACGATGACGACGTCAGGTTGCTCCCGACGGACGAGTTCGAGGTCCACCGTGGTTCCGGTCACGATGCGAACGCCAGCCCGTTGCGCTTCGCCCAGCAGGTTCGTCACGACGCCGCCGAACTCCGCCCGGCCGGGCAGCCGCTCTGCCAGGAGTGCCTGGCCGCCGACGCGCCGGGCGGCCTCGTACAGGCTGACCTGGTGCCCGCGCTCTGCAGCCACGGCCGCCGCCTTCAGGCCGCCCGGACCGCCGCCCACCACCAGGACAGTGCGCATCCGGGCGGCGGCCAGGCGTCGCCCGTAGCGCAGTTCGCGGCCGCTTTCCGGGTACTGGATGCATGAGATTGGGTAGCCCGCATGAAAGTGGCCGATGCACGCCTGGTTGCAGCCGATGCAGGCCCGGATCTCCTCGGCTCGGCCGTTGACGGCCTTCGCCGGCAACGCCGGATCGCAGATGAGGGCCCGGGTCATGACGCACGCGTCGGCCTGGCCGAGTTCGAGCACGCGCTCCGCTTCCTGGGGCTGATTGATCCGGCCGGCGACCATCACCGGGACGCGCACGACCGACTTGACCCGGGCAGCCAGCGGGGCCGTGTAGGCATTGGCCACCGTCATCGGCGGGACGATATGGTTCGAGCCGGCCAGCGTCGCCGAGGTCCCGGCCACGACGCTCACGTAGTCGAGCCCGCCGTCGGCATCGAGTGCGGCCAGGGCCGGCAGGACGTCCTCCGGAGTCAAACCCTCCGGGCTGATCTCATCGACCGAGATGCGCAGCCCGACGACGAAGTCCCGTCCGACCAGCTCGCGGACGGCGGTGATCGTCTCGCGCAGAAAGCGCAGGCGTCCCTCGTCGCTGCCGCCGTAGCGGTCGGTTCGCAGGTTGACCCTCGGGTTGAGGAACTGGGCCGGCAGGTAGCCGTGGCTGGCCACGATCTCCACCCCGTCCAGACCGGCCTGTTGCAGCCGTCGCGCGGCGGATCCGTAGCCCGCCACGACCTCCTCGATGAGGGCGATCGGCATGGCTCGGGGCATGACGTGGAACCGCTCGTTGGGCACGACCGACGGGGCCAGCGCCACGGCCAGTGAACCGTCCGGTGCGTCCATCACCTCCCGTCCGTCGTGGAAGATCTGGCCGAAGACCGCGCAGCCGTGGACATGGACGGCGTGGGCCAGCCGGCGGTAGCCTGGGATGCAGGCGTCTTCGGTGGCCATGAGCAGGTGCGTGCTGTAGCGCGCGCTCTCGTGCACGCCAGCGACCTGCACAACGATGAGGCCGACGCCGCCAGCCGCCCGGGCTTCGTGATACGCGATGAGCCGGTTGGTCACCAGGCCGCCCTCGGCCATGACCGTGTCATGACCAGACGACACGATCCGGTTCTTCAACGTCAGGCTGCCGACCGCAAGCGGCGAGAACAGCCGCGGAAAGCTCGGTCCGCGCGGCGCCTCGGCCGGGGTGGGGCTCATGGGCCGCACTCTAGCGCGAGACGCTGCCCGCTCGATGGGATGTCCCGGCCGATGCCTCGCCCAGCGCATGCGGCAGCGCCCCGTGGGCCGGTTCGGGGTGCCGGCCGATGCCTGGCCCAGCGCCGGACCCGCCGTTGTCACCACTGCGCCTCGGTGGGGCCGGGACCGATGTGCGCGTGGCGACCATATCTGGCACCGTTCGGCCGGAGAGCCCGCCCGCGTACCTGCCATCGAGTCGCATCTGCACGCCCTGCGACCAGCAACAGCGCATTGGTCAGGCGGGTCGTCATTCCTGCACGTGGGGCGACCATCAAACGCACAGTGGCTATGCGAATCGGCCACGGGTCGGTGCCACGCGTCCGATATGGTCGCCTGGCGCACATTCGGACTCGGCCAGCTCGTGCGCCACGATGAGCGGTGGTTCTGGCCGGGTGGTTCTGGTCGGGTGGCCTCCCTACCACGACGGCGCCGCGCGGCAGCGGGGCTACCGGCCCGCACCCGATGACCGGCGCCGCCGGATGGCACGGTAGACCCCCGCCCCGAGGAGCACGAGGACGATCCCCGTGACGGCGATGGCCAGCTCCGGCACTGCCGGCGCGTTCGACACGCCAGGTCCGGCGCCGGCCACGGGCACGGGTGCGGATGCCGGCGTGGCCGCGGCCACGATGTCGGCAGAGATCGCGCTGACGTTTCCCACCGCGTCGATCGCACGGATCACGTAGTGCACGGCCGTCGCGGGCGCCGCATGGTCCGCAAAGGTCGTCGCGGAGGTGCTGCCGGCAAGGACGTAGCCGCCGCCGGCCACGGGCGAGCGCCAGACGGTGTAGGCGGTGGCATGGGCCGGTGCCGTCCAGCCCAGTGCCACGCCCCCGGCCACCCGAACCGCGCTGAGAGCGGCCGGCGCAGGCGGCGCCGCCAGAAGCTGCCCGGGCTCGGGGACGAGGAGCACCCCGCCGAGCGGCCGCAGGGCGATACGCAGGTGCCCGTTGACGGACGTCACCTCCGCGCCCCCGAAGAGGTCACGGAATCGAATGCCGTCGCGGATCGGGGTGCCGCCGTCGATCGGTTGCGCCAGGGCCACGTCCAGCGCGACGCTCGCGCTGCCGGGATTGACCGCGGTGATCACCATGCCGCCCGGAGCCGTGCGGGCGAAGACGAGTGCGCGCGATGGGGCGTCGGCCAGCAGGAAACGCAGGTCGCCGTCCCGGAGCACCGGCGTCGCATCCCGCGTGGTGGCCAGCTGCCGATACCACTCGCTGAGCTGCCGATCGCCGCCGTTGGTCGGATAGGTGCCGCGGTTGTTGGGGTCGGTCGCGCCAGTCAGGCCGACCTCGTCGCCGTAGTAGATGAGCGGGGCGCCCGGCAAGGTGAACTGGATGAGCGCGGCGAGGCGGAGGCGTGCCTTGCCCACGGCGAGGTTCGCGGACATCGCCTTGTCGGTCGCGCTGCTGCCCGGCGTGAGCGACCAGAGCACCCGCTCGGTGTCGTGGCTGTCGAGCAGTCGGAAGGCGGTCCCGGCCACCGCCGGTGGGTCGTCCTCGAGCACGCCCGCGAGTTCGGAGGCGAGGACAGCAGGGGCCAATCCCGATACGCCGTCATCCGGGAACCCGCGCGAATCGGCCGTCCCCAGGTACGCCAGCAGGGGGGCGCGGGAGCGGTAGTCGGTGATCGTGTCGGCCGTATCGCCGCGGATCAAGGGCAGGGCCTCACGGCGCTGCCATGCCTCCCCGATGATCGGCGCGTCGGGCTTCTCGGCCTTGACCGCGGCTCGAAACGCCTGCCAGAAGCCGGCCGGGAACGACAGGTCCGACATCGTGTCGATGCGCCAGCCGCCTGCCCCCAGGCGCAGCCAGTGGCGCGCCACGGAATCGGGCGCGCCGTAGACGAGCTGTTGCACGCCGGGGTCCCGCTTGTTCAGGACGGGCAGCGTGGCGATCGAGCTCCAGCCCGTGTAGCCCATCGTGTGGGGACCGTTCGGCCCGGCGCAGGGCCCGCCCGGCTGGGGAACGAAGGTGAACCACTCGCGGTAGGGCGAGGCGACGCGCTGGCAGGCTCCGGCCACCTGCGTCCGGCGGGCATACCGGTCGAAGTACGGGCTGTCGGCACTGACGTGGTCGAACACACCGTCGAGGATGACGTGCATGCCGAGCCGGGCAGCGTCCCGGACCAGCCCGTCGAAGTCGGCCTGTGTGCCGAAGCGCGGGTCGATCCGGAAGTAGTCGCGTGTGTCGTAGCCGTGGTTGGAGGCCGACGAGAAGATCGGGTTCAGGTACAGGACCGTCACCCCGAGGCCACGCAGGTAGGACAGCTTCGAGCGAATACCCGCGAGATCGCCGCCGTAGTACTCACCGCCCGAGGATGGCTCTGGCGGCGGCGTATCCCACCGCTCGCCGAGGATCTGATCCGTCGCGTCGGGCGGGTAGGCGTAGCGTGGCTGCCGCGGGTTCGCGTCGTTGGCTCGGTTGCCGTTCGCAAACCGGTCAGGGAAGATCTGGTAGACGACGGCTCCCCGCAGCCAGGCCACGGGCTGAAGGCCGGCCTGGTAGACCGTCACGACCCAGTCCGCGGCCAAGAGGGACGTGTCCGCCATGCCCGGCCCTCCGTCCTCCCGAGCGTCATCGCTCACGTGGGCCGTGGCCGTACCGGCCTGGACCGTGAAGTGATACCGGAGCGTGGCCGGATGCGCTGTCGTGATGGTCGCGGCCCACAGGTCGCACCGCGCGCCCGGGCCGCTCGCTGGCTCCGGGGCGCCGCAGGCGATGTCGGCCGCGACGTTCTGCATCGGCAGGGTCTCGTAGCCCACGTGCTCACCAAGCTGGAGCTGCACCGAGGTCAGACCGCCGTGTTGCGTACGCAGCCGGAGTGCGACGGCGGTGCCGGCCGGCACGGCCCCACCGGGAGTGCGGTACAGCCCGTCCCGGCTGTCGTGATAGAGGGCCGTCAGGTCAATCGAGCCGGCTGCCGGCGAGGTGTCGGCCGGCGAGGTGTCGGCTGGTGAGGGCGTCGCGGCGCCAGGTCCGACGCTGAGCCCGATCAGCAGCAGCGCGCTGGTGAGCGCGGCGGAAAGCCGTAGCGCGGGACCGAGCCGCACCGCGGCGCCAAATCGTGCCGCGCTCCGCCACCCGTCGCCGTGCCGCATGTCCGTAGGCTACCTTGGTTGGCCGCGGAGGTGAGCCGCATCCTCGAACCTCCCCAACTGGACGGTATCGCGGCAAGCCCACCGCTACCCCGAGATTTCGGCCCGTTCGGCGAAGAGCGCCGTGACCACCAGGCTGCCGACCAGCCAGGCCAGGACGACGACCAGGGCCGTGTTCGGGTCGAGCCTGGCCAGCGCCCGGCCGCCACCGCCGCTGTTCGAGCTGGCCGAGACGACTGCGGTCGCGGCATTGAACGGCAAGTACTTGATGACATCGGGCAGGAACAGGCCGGCAAAGGACTCGGCGAAGTAGATCCCGATCCCCGCCCCCACCCCGGCCAGCTGGCTCCGGGCAAGGGTGGCAATCGTGAACCCGATCGAGCCGACCTCGACCAGGCCGAACCAGCCCCGCGCAAACTGCTCCGGCAGGTCGCCGAAGATGGACGTGTCGCTGATTCCGTCGGTCGACACGCCGGCCAACTTCGCCGCGAAGAACGCCACGATGACGCCGGCAGCGAAGGCGACGAGCAGCCCGACCGCAGCCAGGAAGGCGACTCCGGCATAGGTCGTGAGCATGTATCTGCTCCGGCTCTCGCCCCGGGCAACGGCCGTCTTGAGCGTGCCCCACGTCCATTCGGATCCGGCGATTGCGGCCGCGTAGGCCATCACGAACAGCCCACCCAGGCCGAGGATGAAGGACAGAATCGGGGCATAGGCGCCGGGGAACGTGAGCAGGAGGAGGACTGCGCCGTTCGACTGGGCCGAGGCCTGCTTCGCCGTGGCACCAACCGCGAGATAGATCAGACCCATCAGCAGGATCAGCAGGCCGAGGGTGAGCCAGGTGGCCAGGCGGCCGCGGAGCTTGCTCAGGGTGGAGAGGAACAGCCTCATTGCCAGCCCGGGACGGTCCGCATCTGGCCGTCAGGATTCGCTGCCGGCGCGGCGGCCGTCAGCTCGAGGAAGAGCGACTCCAGGTCGCTGCCGCTCTCGAGACCCGAGGCGTAGATACCGGCCGCGACGAGTGTTCGGTTGACCTCGGTGGCGCGGTTCGGCTCGATCGGCACGACGAGCCAGCCGCTCTCGGTTGCCGGTCCGACCGACCGACCGTCGTCCGAGCCATCCACCCGGGCGGCAACGCCGAGCGGCGCGAGGGCAGCCACGGCCCGGCTGACCTCGTCGACGGCCACCCGGACGCGGACCCTGCCCTCGCCGCTCAGGAGCGTCTCGATCCGCCCTTCCTTGACGAGCCTTCCAGCGGCGATGATCCCGATCACGTCGGCGAGCTGGCTCACCTCGCCCAGGAGGTGGCTCGAGATGAACACCGTCTTGCCGGTGGAGGCGAGGTTGCGAAGGGTGTCGCGCATGGCCACGATGCCGGCCGGGTCGAGCCCGTTGGCCGGCTCATCGAGGAGCAGCAGCCGGGGGTCGCTGAGCAGGGCGCCGGCAATCCCCAGGCGCTGCTTCATCCCGAGCGAGTAGCTCGACACCTTGTCGTCACCACGGTCACGCAGCCCGACGAGTTCGAGGACTTCCTCGACCCGCTGCCTGGGCGTGGGTGCGCCGCTCGCGGCCAGGGCCCGGAGATTGGCTCGCCCGGACAGGTAGGGGTAGAAGGCGGGCGACTCGACCAGTGCCCCGACCTCGAACAGGCGTCGCCGGTCGCGTCGACCGAACGGCCGGCCGAGCAGTTCGATCGTGCCGCCATCGGGGTGGATCAGGCCGGCGAGGAGGCGCATCGTCGTCGTCTTGCCGGCGCCGTTCGGGCCGAGGAAGCCGTAGACGACACCCAACGGCACGGACAGGTCGAGGCCGGCCAGCGCCGTGCGCGTGCCGTAGCGCTTCTGGAGGCCGCGCGTTGCAAGAGCCAACCCCCCGGCCGATGGCTGGTCCGGAAAGGGATCGCCGCTCAGCGGATCGCCGCCGGTGAGACCCTCACGGGCCTTCGTATCGGAGCTGTTGATCGACGCGACAATTGTTCGGTTGCCTCACGTTCTGGTTCCGTCGTTGCTGCGAGCGGGTCGCGGGCCGTGGCGCCGAAGGGGATCTGGCCGGCGCGAGGCGGGCCGTCTGCCACGATAGACCATCTGGGGTCGCGTCGGATGGCGACCGACGACAGACCGCCGTTGACACCGGCCGGGCCCTCACTTGACACCGGGTCGGTGCCGACGACACCCTTCCGCAACACCATGCCGAGGCGCAACCAGCAGATGACGATCGAGACCCGACCCGGACCCGGACGCGCGCCCCGAACGGCCACCCCAACGCGGGCCGCGCCCCTCCGGCGCGAGGGGCCCGCGAAGCTCACCGGCGCCGCCCTGTACACGGACGACCTCGTCTTCCCCGGCGCCTGGTACGGCGCCACGATCCGCTCGACCGAGCCCCACGCCCGGCTCCTGGGGATCGACCTGGACCCGGCGTTCGACTGGTCCAGGGTCAGCGTGGTCAGTGCGGCCGACCTCCCCGGCGACAACGTGGTCAGCCTGATCAGCGACGACCAGCCGGTCCTGGTCCCGGTCGGCGGGGAGATCCGCCACCACGCCGAGCCGGTCGCCCTGCTTGCCGCCGCGGATCGCGAGACCCTTCGCGCGGCCCGCGGCCGGATCCACCTCCGGACGGAGCCGCTGCCGGCCGTCTTCGACCCGCTCGGCGCAACCACCGTCTTCGCCCACTACGAGCTGGCCAAAGGGGAGCTCGAGCGGGGACTGGCCGAGGCCGATCTGGTCATCGAAGGCACCTACCGGATGGGCCACCAGGAGCAGCTCTACATCGAGAACAACGCGATGATCGCGATCCCGCGGGAGGACGGCGGGGTCACCGTCCACGGTTCGCTCCAATGCCCGTACTACGTCCACAAGGCGCTGGTCCGGGCGCTTGGGCTGGACCCGGATCGGGCGGTCGTCGTCCAGGCGGAGACCGGCGGCGGGTTCGGCGGCAAGGAGGAGTACCCCTCCATGCTCGCCCTCCATGCGGCACTCCTGGCGGGCAAGGTGGGCCGGCCGGTCCGGATGATCTACGACCGGCACGAGGACCTGGCCGCCACGACCAAGCGCCACCCAGCGATCATCACCCACCGAACCGGCGTGCGCCGCGACGGCCGGATCGTGGCCCAGGACATCGAGCTCATCCTCGACGGCGGCGCGTACTCCACGCTGACCCCGGTCGTCCTGTCCCGGGCCACCATCCACGCGGGCGGTCCGTACGATGTCCCGCACGTCCGAATCCGAGCCCGGGCGGTGGCCACCAACACCCCGCCCAACGGCGCGTTCCGCGGTTTCGGGGCGCCCCAGGCCGAGTTCGCCGCGGAGACCCAGCTCAACCGGGTAGCCGACGCGCTGGGCCTCTCCCCGCTCGAGATCCGACGCCGCAACGTCTACCGCCCGGGCGGCGTCACGCCCACCCGGCAGGTCCTGCGCCACGATGTGGCCGGGGAGGAGGTGCTCGAGCGGGCGGCCGAGGCGGCCGAGTTCGAGGCCGTTCGGCGCCGGACCGCCGCGGATCGAGCCAGCCGCACGGACGGCGCTCGCTCGGCGCGTGGGATCGGCCTGGCCCTCGCCTGGCACGGCGCCGGGTTCACCGGCTCGGGCGAGGCGAAGATGGGCTCGATCGCCAGCGTCGAACTGACGGCCGACGGGATCGTCCGGATCCTGACCGCCTCGACCGAGATGGGCCAGGGCACCAAGACGATCTTTCCCCAGCTCGTCGCCGCGGAGCTCGGGCTCCCGTTCGAGGAGGTGGAGATCGCCCCCCAGGACACCTCGATCGTGCCCAACTCCGGGCCCACCGTCGCGTCGCGCACGGCGATGGTCGTCGGTGGCCTGATCATCCAGGCCGCTCGGCGGCTGCGGGCCGAGGTGGAGGCGCGGACCGGCCGACCCTTCGCCGAGAGCCGCCGCGACGACGCCCGAACGCACGGCGCCACCCGGATCGACGAGCGCTTCGAACCGTACCCCGGGGCCGGCTTCGACGATGCGACGTACACCGGCGACGCCTACCCGGCCTACGGCTGGGCGGCCGCGGTGGCGGAGGTGGAGGTCGACCTGGACACCGGCGAGGTCGCCGTCCGGTCGGTGCTGGCGGTCGATGACGCCGGCCGGGTCATCCACCCACTCCTGGCCGAGGGTCAGGTCGAGGGCGGCACGCTCCAGGCGGTGGGCTACGCGACGATCGAGGAGATCCAGCTCCGCGACGGTCGCTACCTCAACGACCGGCTCCAGACGTATCTCATCCCGACGGCCCTCGACGCGCCGCGGATCGAGACGATCCTGGTCGAGGCGCCGTTCGACGGCGTGCCACACGGCGCGAAGGGGCTCGGCGAGCTGCCGATGGACGTCGGGGCGCCGGCGGTCATCGCGGCCATCCACGACGCGACCGGCGTCTGGATCCACGACCTGCCGGCGACGCCGGAACGGATCCTGGCGGCGCTGGCCGGATTCGAGCCACCGGGACCGCCCGGAATCTCGACCGTTTCGGCCGTTTCGGCCGACTCGGCCGGCTCGGACGCGACCTCATGAGTTACCGCCTCACGGTCAATGGCGTCGCGCTC
>JANMQO010000251.1:0-4452 GCA_031370565.1 Chloroflexota bacterium | reverse complement strand
CGGATGACCGTCGCCTTCGGCGGCGCGAGGTTGAGCAGGGCGCGAATGGCGTCGGAGGCGCCGGCCCTGGCGCGCATCTCCAGCCAGTGGCCGAAGAGGACGAACGTCAGGAGAACGACCGCGGCCTCGTAGAAGACCTCGCCGCTGAACAGGAACGTGGCCGCGACGCTGAACAGGTAGGCGCTGCCGACCGAGAGAGCGACGAGGACCGACATGTCGAGCGTTCGGTTACGCAAGGCGCGATAGGCGCCGACGAAGAACATCTTGCCGCTCCACACGACGGCGGGCGTTGCCAGGACGAAGGCGAGGAGCTTCGGGTCGATCCCGAACGGCGTCGCGAGACGGAGCTTGAAGACCTCAGTCGCCAGCGGCGAGTACAGGAAGATCGGGATCGCGAGGATGAGCGCGACGATGAAGCGGTTGCGCATGTCACGGACCATCCCGTCCATGCTCATCCCGGCCCCATGGCCCATCGCGTGGGCCGTCCGGGCCATCTCGCCCGCGGCGGGCGCGCCTGCAGCGGGTACCGCCATCGCGTGTCCGGCCTGGGGCGCATGACCTGGGCCATGCGCGACGGTGCTTCCGATGACCGCGGGCTGCTCGTCCGGGCAGAGGTGGCACGGCACGACCTCACCCCCGCAGCTGCAGCCGAAGCGCTCGATCAGCACCCGGATGTCGTCCGGCGCGAGCACCGCCTGGTCGTAGTGGACGGTCACGGTCTGGGAGACCGGGTTTGCCTCCACGTCATGGATCCCGGCCCGCCGGCGCAGGAATTCCTCGAGGGCCGCGGCGCTGCTGGCGCGCAGGAGGCCCCCCGCTTCAAAGACTCCGCTGGTCACGGGCTTGCTCCGTTCGTGATGGGTGCGCTGCATTGTCGGTCCAGCCCGTGCGCGTCGTACACGCCCGACTTGGCGGTGTCGAGCGGCCGCAGCGTCTCAACCAGATCTTCGCCTCAGAGGCTGAGCAACGGATGAGACGAACGTGAGACAGGCCGGCACCAACAAGCTCCGGCCCGCTCCCATGCGTGTTCTCATGTTCGGTTCAGCGGGTTCTCAGGTTCGCGCCTGACGATCGTCGACGACGACGCACCAATCCCGAAGATCGAGGTGGTCCATGACACGAATGCTGCAGCTGGCACTCGCTGCCGGTGCTCTTCTAGCGCTGCTCATCGGGGCCAGCCCGGTCGCTGCCGCGAGTAGCGGGGCTGACTTCGGCGCCTGCGTCGCCCACCACGCGACGAGCGCTGGCGGGTTCAGCCGCGAACACAATCCCGGCATGCACCAAGGCTTTGCCGGCTGGACGGGCTGCCAAGACTGCTGAGGTTACGGCAAGTTCCGTCGCCATCGTCCCACCGGCCGCCCGCTGTCCGGGACGGGACCGGCGGGATCTCGGCCCAGACGACGGCGGCGGCCCGTTTCCTCAGGTTCAACCCAGATGCCTCTCATGGGCGTCTCAGCTTCGCAGCCTGAAATGACACCTGTGAGTGACACGAACGAGCCAGGAAGGAGCTGTTCGCGATGGCGGCCGAGGTGACGATCACGCGTGGCGATCGATGGACGAGGGCGTGGGAGGCGATCGACGAGCGGATCGGCCTGAGCGGGCTGGCCTATCCGGTACCGGCCCACGCGAACGGCATCGGCTACATCCTGGGCGGGATCACGTTTTTCGGGTTCCTGATCCTCGCCGCGACAGGGATCTGGATCGCGCAGTTCTACCATCCGACGCCCGGCACGGCGCGCGAATCCGTCGTCTACATCATGAACGTCGCTCCACTGGGTGACGTCGTCCGCGGGATCCACTTCTGGGTCGCGAATATCGTGATGGCCACGGTCCTTCTCCACATGGGTCGGATCTTCGTGACCGGGGCGTACAAGCGACCGCGGGAGGCTAACTGGCTGGTCGGCCTGGGCCTCCTGGCCGTGACGCTCGGGCTCATCTTCACCGGCACCGTCCTCAAGTGGGACCAGGAAGGGTACGAGGCGCTGGGTCACAACGTCGAGATGGGCAACCTGCTCGGCGCATTCGGGTTCTGGTTCTCGAGTGACTTCGCCGCGAGTTTGCCGATCCTGGGACGGCTGTACATGGCCCACATCGTGATCCTGCCGGCCCTCGGGACGCTCCTCCTCGTCGCGCACTTCCTGCTCGTCAAGCGCCACGGCATCTCGGCACTTCCCGCCGACACCGACGCCGCGGTCGAGGGCGGACCCATGCCGGCCAAGGGTGGGTCGGCGTTCAGCGCGCACATCGTCCGGATGGCTGGTTTCGGCCTGGTCATGCTGGCGGTGGCGACGGTACTCGCGGTCGTCCTGCCGGCCGGCCTCGGTCCACGGCCGATCCCCGGCACAGAAACCACCAAACCGCCGTGGATGTTCCTGGCGTTCTATCCGTTCGAGGACTGGTTCGGCCTGCCAGCGCTCCTGTGGGCCCCGGCGGTCCTCTTCGGAGCCCTCGCCGCAGTGCCATTCATCGATCGCAACCCCTATCGATCTGCACGGCGACGGAAGGTCCTCATGGCGCTCGGTGCGCTCGCCGCCGTCGCTCTCGTCCTCCTCGTGATCTACGCCCTCGTGACCGTTCCCCAGGCGCACATCCAGGGATCGATGTGATGGCCGCCGTGTTGTTCCGGCTCGCCCTCCTCGTCCTGGGCATGGGCGCCGTTGAGATCGGCCTCGGCGACGCGATGGTCAATGGCTCCCTCCTCGGCTGGGCTCTGACCCTGCTCATCGGCCTCCCGCTGATCGTTGCGGGCTCGGTCGGCTTCATGGCACCGCTCCTGGGCGGGCCCATCCGGAAAGGCGGTCGCACCGATGCGTAGGTCACCGTTTCTCGCGCTGGTCCTGGGCGCATCGCTGACCTTGCTCGTGGCGGCTGGCGCGGCCGCCCACAGTGGTGGCGAGGGCGGTGTTCAGCTCGCCGTCGAACCGGCGAGCATCACGGCTGGGGGGACGGTCGTCCTCGCCGGCAAGGGCCTCGAGCCGAACAGCGACCGTGTGCTCGTCCTGGCGGGCCCCCACGACACGGTCCACCTCGGCACGGTCACGACCGACGCCGCAGGGATGTTCTCGAAGCAGTTGACGATCCCGTCCCACCTGCCCGCCGGGAGCTATGAGCTTCAGGCGATCGGCGACGAGACGCTCAGCGTCCCGCTCTCGATCACGGCCGCCGAAGGCGCGCCCGTTGCGGCGGTGGCACCTGGCGACGCAGCGGAGGCGGTCATCGCTCGAACTCGGACGCCGGCCGACATGGGGGTGCTCATCGGGTTCGTGGCGCTCGCCGCCGTGCTCGGCGGGCTTCTCGTGTGGCGAGCGGAGCGCTTCGGGGGCGGCGCCCACACCTGATCGTCGGGCAGGTCGAGGGGGACGCGGCCTTGCGCCAAGGTGCTCGTCTCGAGGGTCGGTGGTCGGCGCTGCCAGCACCGTCCGCACTGGCACCTTCTCTCAGCCGGCTTTCAGGTGCGGCTCATTGCCGACTCATCGGCAGGGTCGACCGTTGCCGGGGCACGCTGCCGCCGGCATGACCGGCGCCGTCACCGTCGAACCGTGACGCTCAAGCCATCCATGGAGGACCAGCGCATGACTCGCCAGACGCCCGACCCGCATCCGTCCGCCGGGACGCGCTCCTCGACACGATCTGCCCCGACTGCGGCGCGCAAGAGTCGGCGCCTCCGGCTCGCAGCATTCGGGGTGATCGCTCTCCTCGTCGGCGGTGCCGCGCTCGGTCTCGTCGCGACACGGCTGGCGGGTCCTGCGGCGTCGGACGTTACCGCCATCCGTGTCGTGGCGTCCATGGGTGGCTTCGAGCCTGGCGCCCTCACCGCCAAAGCTGGCAGCGAGATCAAGATCGACCTGATCGACCGCGACACGTCGATGCATTCCGATGGTGGGGGCGTTCACAGCTTCCACATTGACTCGCTCAACGTCCACCAGAAGGTCCAGCCGGAATCCGACCTCGTCTTCAGCTTCAGCGCGCCCACGGCGCCGGGAACCTACGACTTCTACTGCGACACGTGCTGCGGCGGGAAAGAAAACCCGGCGATGCACGGAATCCTCACGGTGACTGCCTGATGCACGTCTCGGTGATGGCTGCGACGCCTCGTCGCCGGCTGCTGCTCCTGGGGGTCATCGCCGTCGCGGTCGCCTCGGCCGCCGCGGTGCTCCTCGGAGCGCCGCACGACATGGCCCACGGTCCGGTCCGGGACCTTTCGCTGCCGGTGATCGTCGGGGCGGGGATCCTCGACGGCTTCAATCCATGCGCATTCGGTGTCCTGCTCCTGTTTGCCACGTTCGCCCTCGGTCTCGCGACCCGGGAGTCGCTGGCTGCCGGTGGCGACACGCCCGATGTCCGGCGGGCAAGCCGGACCGTCCTCGGTCTCGGCTCGATCTTCGTGGCGGGCGTGCTCGTGACGTATTTCGCCCTGGGCCTGGGGATCCTGGCCGCGCTCACGACGCTGAC
>JANMQO010000244.1:0-8761 GCA_031370565.1 Chloroflexota bacterium | reverse complement strand
GGACCGGCCGGACCTGCCGGACCGGCGTCTGCCGCCGCGACGGTCACCGGTCGGCGTCCAGCGACGACGGATGGGCCTGCCGACCTTCCCGAGGTCCTGGCCGCGCTGCCGCTCGCCGGACGTGACGGCGATCTCGCCGCGCTCCTGGGCGCCTGGCGGTCGGCCGCGCCGGACGGTCGGCTCGCACTCGTCGAAGGCGAAGCGGGGATCGGCAAGACCCGACTCGCCGAGGCAGTCGCGGCGACGGTCCGGGCCGCCGGCGGGACCGTGCTGGCCAGTCGCGGCTATCCAGGTGAATCGGCCATCGCCTACGGTCCAATCGCCGAACTCCTCCGGGCCGGGCTGGCGCTGCCGGGCGGGTCGGAGCGTCTTGCATCGCTCGACGAGATCGCCCGACTCGAGATCGGTCGGCTCGTGGACCTCCCGCCGTCGCTCCGCGTCGCGGGGCCGGGTGCGCCCGACGGCGCGAGCGCGCGGGTGCGCCTGCTCGATGCGATCGCGCGCGCCGTCACAGTGCTCGCCGCGGGTCCGATGCCCGGGCTCGTCTGGATCGACGACCTCCACCTCGTCGACGACCCCAGCCGCGAGGCCGCCGCCTATCTCGCCCGTCGGCTGGCCGGCTGCCCGGTCCTGCTCCTCCTCGCCTGGCGTCGTGAGGACCTGCCGCACGAGGGACTGGCCGTCGCCGAGGACCTCGTCCGGCGGCCCGGCGCGACGGTCGTGTCGCTCGGCCGCCTCGATCGGGCGGCCATCGCCGTCATCGTCGCAGCGGCCCGCCCGGCAGTTGCGGAAGACGGCAGGGCAGACGCCCTGGTCGACAGGCTCGCCGCCGATTCGGAAGGGCTGCCGCTCCATATCGTCGAGGCGCTCGCGAGCGGGGATCCGTCCGGCAGCGCCATGCCGCGTGGGGTTCAGGCCATCCTGCGTGACCGGATCGCGTCCGTCGGCGAGACTGCCGGCCAGGTCCTCGCGGCGGCGGCGGTCATCGGCCGCTCGTTCGATCTGTCGACAGTCCGCCAGGCAAGTGGTCGAACGGAGGAGGAGACCATCGATGCGCTCGAGCAGCTGATTCGCCGTGGTCTCGTCAGCGAGATGCCGGGGTCGATCGGCGGTTCGATCCGCTACGACTTCCGCCATGGTCGGCTGCGTGACGTGGCATACCAGGCGACGAGCCTCGCCCGGCGGCGGCTCCTCCATCGCCGGACGGCCGAGGCACTCCGCAACGACGGTTCGGGGGCGGGCCGGGACGACGTCGCGCGGTTCGCGCTCACCGGTGCCCACGAGCGCGAGGCTGGGCGGCCCCTCGAGGCAGCGGCGGCCTATCGCGAGGCGGCCGACCGGGCAGAGGCGGTCTACGCGAACCGCGAGGCGATCGAGCACCTGGAGGCGGCGCTCGCGCTCGGGTCGCCCGACCCGGCGGCGGCCCATGCGCGGATCGGCGAGCTTCGGGCGCGACTTGGCGAGTACCCGGCTGCGGTGGCGGCGCTCGAGACCGCCGCCGCTTTGGCCGAGTCCGCCGCCCTGCCCGCGATCGAGGTCGCCCTGGGCCGCGTCCAGCGACGGCGGGGCGACCTGGTCGCCGCCGATAGCCACCTGGCCTCGGCGCTCGCGTCGCCCGGCTTGTCCGATGCGCTCCGGGCGCGCGCGCTCGTCGAGCGCAGCGTCGTCGCACTGCGGTCCGGCGATCTCGACGTCGCCGTGACGGCCGCGCGAGATGCTAGCCAGGCGGCCGTGCTGGCGGCCGATCCGCATAGCGCCGGTGTTGCGGAGCGGCTCGTCGGACTCGTCGCGCAGGCGCGCGGGAACGTGTCGGGCGCCCGGGAAGCCCTCGAGCGGAGCCTGACCCTGGCCGCTGACGACCCGGATCCGACGGCCCGGATCGCGGCGTCGACCGCGCTCGCCCTGACCCTGGCGGCGGGCGGGTCGCTGGACGAGGCGGTCGAGGCCGCAACGGGTGCGATCGAGGCGTGCCGCCGCATCGGCGACCGCCACCTCGAGGCGGCGGTAGAGAACCACCACGCCGACCTTCTCCACGATGTCGGTCGGGAGGAGGAAGCGATGGCTCACCTCAAACGCGCCGTTGCCCTGTTCGCGGAGATCGGCGAGGGTGCCCCGGAGATCGACCCGGGGATCTGGTCGCTGGCCGCCTGGTGATGAGCGCCTGACACCCGAACCAGCCGCCGAGCCGCCCACGTGCCGCGCTCATCGGTCTGGCTGAGCGCGTGGCGCCACGGCAGAATGGTGGACTGTCAGGCGACGCGCCGCCGCCCTGGTCAGCCCTACCCGCGGTCGAACCAGATCCGCTCCCCGCTGAACCGTTCCGTGACGTTGTCCCACGGGAAGAGGATGAGGACCTCGAGCGATACGGCCAGTCCGGACGGCGGGACGCCGGCCCACGGGCCCTGGTTCGTGCCGGTCAACGTCGCGACCTCGAACGCGCCCTGCGGCCCGATGACGATCTCCGACAGGGCGAACGCGTTGTCCGGGAAGGCCGCGAACAGCTCCGAATAGAACCGGCGCGCCCCGTCGTGGCCCTCCCAGCGCTGGCCCGTCGGGACGATCTCGTAGACACAGTCCAGGGCGAGCGTCGTGATCAGTCCTTCGATATCGCGGGCGTCCTCGGCGATCGAGTGGCGGACCCACAGCCGCTTGATCCGACGGAGTTCGGCTGGGTCAAATCGCCGGGCGAGGCGGCTACGGATCGACGGTCGCGTCGTCACGCGTCCACTGGCCGACCGCCGGCCGTGCCGTAGGTCGCCAGCACCTCGTGGGGACGCCGGCGCTCGGTCGGGCGGCCGACGTACGGGATGTCCGTGTGGTCGAAGTCGTCGCCTGACGATCGACGCCTCGAGCCAGGTTCCGGCGGAGATCCGACTGACCGGCGCCGATTCGAGGGCCGCCGCGTACCGCCGCGCGTCTGGTTCCTGGCTGATGATCGCGACCAGTTCGACACTCAACTGGTCGGTCTGGTCGCCCAACTGGTCAAATCCATGTGCCCACACGCAAGAACGATGACGAACCGTGCGTGCCACGCAAACGGCCGCGCGGAGAGACGAGGGAGCTGCGCGCGGTCGCGGGGCGGGGCCGACCGAGTGGTGTGACGCCGTGCCCCCGGCGTGCCCTGACCAGCGGCGCGCGAGGACGGACGCCTCCATTCCGGCAGGCTCGTCACAATGAATCGGATCATCACAACCAGATCACAACCCATCGGCAGCCCGCCCGGTGCTGTCCCCGATGGATCGCGCCCCTACGCTGGCGAGTACTCCGGACGCCACCGTGCTCCGGCCGACCGCACCAGCACCGCCACGTTCCCCGCGCTACCGAGAGGCGACCCATGATCCAGCCGTCCGATTCCCAGCCTGCCTGGCCCCATCGACAGGTCCAGATCGTCCAGGGTCCCGTGACCTGTGCGGTATGCGGTTGCCGGCTCGAGACCACTACTGATGCCACGGCCGGCTGGACCCACTTCAATCCGCTCGGCGGACGCGACGCTCGCGGCTGCCGCGTCGAGTGCGTCGACCTGCCTCACGACGTCCACGGCCGGACCCTCGTCGGCGTCACCGCCTGACCGTCGTACGGGCGCTGCCAGCGGCTGATGCCCTCGCGCGCCGCCGCGCCTGAAGCCGACGAGCCACGCGACTGCCGGCGGCGCGACGTCGACACGCGACTGCCGCCGTCGCGGCGCGACGCCCGAACGCGACGGCTCAGCCACGCGACGGTCCGCGGCGCCCGCGCGCCTCGGCGCCTGAGTGGCCGTCAGGTGTCGGCTTCGATCCGATAGCCCACCGAGCGGACCGCGACGACTGCTGGGCCGCCGCCGCGCTTGACCTTTGCCCGCAGCCGAGCCAGGTGCGGCTTGAGCCAGAGCAGGTCCGGATCGGCCTCGGCCGGCCAGCCTGCCCGGGCCAGCCGATGGTGTGGCACGACGTTCCCGCCGGCCCGCACCAGCGCCTCGAGCAATCGGTACTCCGTGGCGGTCAGGGCCAGTACCTGGGATCCCACCCGGGCCTCATGTCGGCCCGGGTCGATCGCCAGGCCGCCGATCTCGAGTGGCCCGCCGCCGGTCGCGCCAGCCACGCCGGTCGATGCCGCGTCGGCTCGGCGCATGATCGCCGAGATGCGGGCGAGCAGCTCCGCCTTCCCGAATGGCTTGGTCAGATAGTCGTCCGCGCCGATCTCGAGCGCCTTCACCTTGGCCTGCTCGCCGCTCTCGCCCGACACGACCAGGATCGGCACGTTGCTGCTCGCCCGGATCTGGCCGGTGACGCTGAAGCCATCCGGGCCGGGCATGGCCAGATCGAGCAGGACCAGATCCGGCGCCTCGTCGCGAAAGCGCTTGACGGCCGTCAGTCCGTCGTACGCCGTGATGACCTGATGTCCCTCGGTACCGACGAGCGCAGTGATCGCCCCAACCATGGCCGGATCGTCGTCGACGACGAGGATGCGCAGGGGACGGGTGGTGGGCATGGCGAGCGCTCCTAGACGATCAGACCGCGACCGCGGCGGGCAGGGCGATGACGAACCGGGCCCCGGCCGAGGCCGCCGGCTCGCACCACAGGTGGGCGTGCATCGATTCGGCCAGGCGCTTGGCCGCGAACAAGCCAATCCCCGAGCCACGGGCCGTGTGCGTGTCACGCCGAGCGTACGGCTCGAAGATCCGCTCGCGCCATTCGGCCGGAATGCCCGGGCCCTCGTCCGACACGCCGATCCGGACGAACCCTTCGACGAACGTCGCGTCCACCGTGATCCGCGTCCGCGGCGGGGCGTATTTGACCGCATTCTCGACCAGGTGTTCGACGATCTGGCGCAGTCGGGGCGGATCGGCCAATGCCTGCCGGCGGACCCCAACGTCGAGAATCAGGCCGTGGTGACGCAGGAGCGGGCGGAGCCCACCGATCACCTCATCCAGGAGGCTGGCCAGGTCCACCGGCACGAGTTCCGCCGGGTGATCGTGGAGTGGCCGGACAGAAGCCAGGATCGAGTCGACCAGTCGGTCCAGCCGCTCGATCTGGTCGATGGCCAGCTGGTGCCACTCCTCGCGGGTGTTCCGCCGGAGCACGTCGCGGCTCTCGCGCCCGGCCAGCGGCGGCTCCTCGGACAGCAGGTCCGCGTAGGCGCGGACCACCGCGAGCGGCGTCCGGAGCTCGTGGGTGACCAGCGCGATCAGTTCGGTGCGCGCCTCGTCGAGCGCCTTGAGCGCCTCCACCTGGGCCTCCGCCTCGCGCTGCGTGCGGCCCTTCTCGACGACGCCCGCCAGCAGGTCCGCGATGGCCGACAGCTGGGCCACGTCGTGGTCGCTGAAGGCGCGCGGCTGCTCCGTCTGGATGTTGAGCACGCCCACGATCGTGTCGTGCCAGGTCAGCGGCACGGACAGCATGGAGGCCACGTAGCGGCGCTGGTCGATGCCGCGGACCCACAGGAAGCGGGGATCATGACGGACGTCGCCAATGACCATCGGCCGACGCTCGGCCGCAACCCGCCCGGTGACGCCTTCGTTGAACGGCACTCGAGCTCGGCCGATCTGGTACCGGTCGAGTCCGTTCGTTGCGGCCAGGGTCAGCTGGCTGCCGTCGCGGTCGAGCAGGTAGAGCGAGCTGACGTTCGCATGCAGTGCATCGCGCGTCTCGTCGACGATCGTCTCGAGCAGTTCGTCCCACGTGCCGGCGGTGGTAGCCAGGCGCGCGACGCGGTGAAGGAAGCGGAGCTGTTCGAGCTGATCCTCCGCAGTCGGGTCAGTCGCCCGTTCGATCTCGGTGCGCGCCGCGCGTCCCATGGTCGCCACGATACAAGCCTAGCGACGATCGTGTCCGGAACAGGTTGCGGAACGGTTGCGGCTGGTTGCAGCGTCGGTGGCAGGGGCGTCACCGCGGCCGACAGCAGGGGCGTCACTGCGGCGGACAGCAGGAGACCCGGACGGAGGAGGTCCGGGTCTCGAGCGTCAGGTCTTCCCGGTCGGCGAAACGCGGATGGGCACCGGTCGCGTCCGGGTCGGTCAATGGTCCTCGGTCGGCGGTCGCGCGGTTCGCAGCGGGCGACCGAGGTGGGTGGCGGACTAGAACCAGCGGCGGCCGGCCTCGAGGCTGAGCGCCAGGGCGATGAACGGGGCAACGGCGACGCCGATGCGCCACATCCGTGAGCTGAGTCGAGTGGACACGAGTGACTCCTGGTCTGCCGGCCTTCCAAGATGCCGATCGCGGGCCGGGCGTTGCGTCGGAAGTGGAGACTACGGGTCGTTCGTGCCAGTCGACTACAGGACGATAGTACCGGGTGGGTCCTGCCAGACTGGGCCATCCGTACCATGTCGGGCCCCGAGACGACCTTCGGGCGCAAACGGAGCTGGGACGGTAGACTCGGCCGCGAACGCAGCGGATGCTGCCCCCGGCGCACCGACCGGCCACGACCGGCGGCCAGTCGGGCCTTCGACCACTGGACACGAGGTCCTCGCCACACATGCCTGTGCTTCGCCGCCTTGCGGCCACCGTCCTCATCGGAGCCATTGCGGCTGGCTGCTCCAGTGCCGCGCAACCTGGCTGGACGTACGCCCCGCCCCCGCCAGCCACGCCCGCCCCGGCCCCATCCGCAGCGGCCCCGAGCGGTGCCCCGTCATCGGGCCCGTCCGGGCCGGCCTCGAGCGGCGCCTCCTCGACTGCCCCGGGCGCATCGGCCGCACCGTCCGCTCCCTCGGCCGCCACGGGAACCGTGCTGCAGCTCGCCGCGAGCGGCATCCAGTTCACGACCGCGGCGCTGGACGCCCCGGCCGACCAGCCCTTCTCGATCGCCTTCGACAACCAGGACGCCGGCGTGGCCCACAATGTGGAGATCAAGGACGCCACTGGCGCAGACGTGTTCAAGGGCACCATCTTCAACGGGCCGGCCAAGCAGACGTACAGCATCCCGGCTCTCAAAACCGGCGCCTACACGTTCAACTGCACGGTCCACTCGAACATGACCGGCACGCTCACGGTCAAGTAGCACCCGATGACCGAAGCCGTTTGCTACCGCGACGCATACGCTCGCTCGACGACCGCGGTCGTCCGGGCGGTCGAGCTCGGCGAGGCCGCGCTGGTCGTCCTGGACAGGACGGTCTTCTACCCGGGCGGTGGCGGCCAACCGGCCGATCGAGGACTCCTGCTCCGGGCATCGGACGGGCGCAGCTGGACCGTTCGGGCCGCCCGCAAACAAGGCGCCGAGATCGTCCACGAACTCGAGCCCGGCGAGGGCGACCCGCCGGCCGTCGGTGATCGCCTCCAGATCGACCTCGACTGGGCGCGCCGCCATCTGCTCATGCGCACGCACACGGCCTTGCACGCGCTGTGCGGCGTCGTCTGGCGGGACTACGGCGCGCTCGTCACGGGTGGCAACATGGAGCCCGGCTCAGGCCGGATGGACTTCGAGTTCGAGCGGATGGGCGGCGAACTCGTGAACGAGATCGAGGCAAAGGTCAACGTCGAGTTGGCCGCCGGCCGCGACGTCCGGGTCAACGTCCTGCCGCGCGACGAGGCCTTCGCGATCCCGGACCTCATCCGGACCAAGGTGAACCTCCTGCCCCCCGGCATCGAGGAGATCCGGACGATCGAGATCGTGGGTCTCGATCTCCAGGCAGACGGCGGCACGCACGTCGCCAACACCGCCGAGGTGGGCACCATCCGGGTCACCGGCTATGAGTCGAAGGGCCGAATCAACAAGCGGATCCGGATCGAAGTCGCGTAGACTCCGCCCTCACCCGCTAGCGAGGGACCGCCCGTGACCGTCGACTTCGGCCTCCAGCTGGGGCTCGCGCTCCGGCTGCTTTTCGCGGCCGTGTTGGGGGCACTGATCGGCCTGGAACGCGAGGTCCACGAGCACCCCGCCGGGATGCGCACGCACGTCCTCCTCGCCGTGGGCGCGGGCCTGTTCGCACAGCTCTCGATGTACGGCTTCGCCGATGTCGTCGGCCGGCCGGACGTGACTCTGGACCCGTCCCGGGTGGCCGCCCAGATCGTGTCCGGGATCGGCTTCCTCGGCGGTGGCGCGATCATCAAGTACGGCACGTCCATCCGCGGGCTGACCACGGCTGCCAGCCTGTGGGCGACAGCAGCGGTCGGCTTCGCCACTGGTTCGGGCCTGTTCGTGCTGGCCCTGGCCGGCACCGCGATCATCATCTTCTCGCTCTGGCCGCTCAACCTGGTAGTCGACCGGCTGCGGATCGGCAAGGAGCGGACCGTCCGGGTGCGGCTCATGCTGGCCAAGCTCGAAGCCCTCGGTGCGATCTCACGCGAGCTGACCGCGCACCGGGTGGAGATCGCCGCCGTGCAGAGCCAGCGCGTGGGCAAGGGCCGCTATGAGGTCGAGCTGGACCTGCGTCTGCCGATCGGGGTCCGCCCCGAAGCCCTCGTGGCGATCGTGACCGCCTTCCCCGACGTGGAGCTCATCGAATCGTCCCCCGCCGCAGAGTAGGTCAGGCGCAGGTCGCGGAGTGGCCGGCCGACAGGTCGTGCCGGCCGCGTCTCCAGCCGTTTGGACCGTGCCGGGCCCGGCTCAGACCGCCTTGACCGCGGCCACCAGGGCCTGCAGGCCGGCCTTCGCGTCGGCGAAGAGCATCCCTGTCTTGGGGTTCGCGTAGAGCTCGTTGTCGATGCCTGCGTAGCCCCGGCCCATCGAGCGCTTGATGACCACGATGGACTTGGCGTGGTCGACATCGAGGATGGGCATGCCTGACACGGGGCTGCCCGGCCGCCGGGCCGCCGGGTTGGTCACGTCGTTGGCGCCGACCACGAGGGCC
>JANMQO010000225.1:0-4085 GCA_031370565.1 Chloroflexota bacterium | reverse complement strand
ATCGGAACCGTACGATGCGCGATATCTCGCCTCGAACGCGGCCACGCCGGCTCCGTTTGTCGACCCCGGAAAGACGCTGAACGCGTGCTGCGCACCGTCCGCGGCGAGATTCAGGAATGACCCCTGGGTCATGGCTGTCCCGTTGTTGAGGGCATCGGTCCCGATGAACGGGATCGCTCCCAGACCGGCCTCCGTCGCGGCCCGCAGAAGCGTCGCGCCCCGATCTCCCGCGCCGCTGAAATATATCGCCTGCGGATTTGTCGGACGAGCGGTCGCGAGCATCGACGCGATCGAGGCGGCCGAGTTTGGCAGACCTGCTCGGTAGGCGACGCTGCCGCCAAGACGTCCGAACTCTGCCTCGAACCAGTCGGCCATCGCCGCACCGTTGCCCGGGCTGTCGTCGACGATCAGGACGGACGACTTGCCGAGCCGCTCGAAAACGAACCGTGCGGCGCCCGCGGCGGCAAGGTCATCGGTACCGATGACCCGGATGTAGTTGGCTGGACTCGACGGCGACCCTCCCGTGGGCGGGACGCCACCGTTTTCGGGCTGGGTCAAGAGGGGATCGGTGGTCGCCGGGCTGCACTGGAGCAGCCCTGCGCCGTTGCTGATCGGGATCTGCCCCCGCGCGACAGACGAGTTGAACGGACCGATCACTGCGACGACGTCCGCATCGGCAGTGATCTGGCGCATGTTCGCGGCGCCCTGGAGATCGTCGGGGTTGCCACCGACGATGTCACTGAGGACCGCCGTTGACGGGATCTCGATCCGGAAACGGCCGGCCTGTCCCCGCGCATCGTCCACGCCGAGCCGGACGCCGTTGGCGACGGATTCCGCGCTCCGATCGCCAGCCCCGAGGGGCAGCTCGAGCGCGATCCTCAGAATCTGGGGCGGGAACGGGACCGACAACCGGCCGCCGGCAACCAGCGACGCCAGCAGGCCAAGAACCAGCAGGCCGAGGACAACGAGCCAGGCCATGCGAACGGGACGCAGGGCAAGTCTCGCGCTCCAGGTCGTGGCGCGGCTCGAGCTGGACATCCCGGCCGCGACCTGCTCCGGCGTGCGTGCCCGGGCAGCCCCGTCCTCGGCGCGGTCCCGGAGGTACACGAGCAGCTGGGCGTCGAGCGTCTCGTCGCTGAAGGGGCGGCTCATGACCGGTCCTCTCCGAGTTGCAATCGAAGGCGCGTGCGTGCCAGGCGCAGCCGCGATCGGACGGTCTCCAGCGAGGCCCCGACAATCTGCGCCGTCTCGGGCATCGAATAGCCGGCATACAGGTGGAGGGCGACGACGGCCCGCTGGGCAGCCGGGAGGGCCTCGAAGGCGATCCGGATCGCGTCTCGACCCGTCACCGAGGCTCCGACCCGATCGGTCAGGTCCGCCGACTCGACGACGATCTCGCGCGGACCACCGAACACCCGTGGCAGGTGCGAAGCCCCACGGCGATCCAACCGGATCGCCTCCCGGACGATGATCCGGTCGAGCCAGGCGGACAGCTTGTCGGGCTCACGGAGGGTCCGCCGGCGGCGCCACGCCTGCTCGAGCCCGGCCTGAACCGCGTCATCGGCATCAGCCACGTTGTGGCAGACGAGGGCCGCCAGTCGGATCAGCCGCGGCTGGTGCTGGCGCACGAAGTCGACGAGATCACGATCGAGCAATTCGGCGGCCGCCGCGGACGTGGACCTTGTCCGGTCCAACGCGTTCATCGTAGTCGGCTCGGGGTGGTGCTCACGTCTCGATAGAACGAGCCGGCGGCCCGATCGGGTCACCGCCGGGGAATCTTCGAGCGATTGAAGGGATCGGCTCCGCAGCTCATGACCCCGACAAGCGGACGGCGATGGATCCGCTGACCGACCTTGCCTGTTCCCGGCTCAGCCGTCGGTCGGCCCGCTCCCGCTCCCACCCGCACCGAGCCCGGCCTTGTAGGCGATGAGGGCCGCCTCGACCCGGCTGCCGACCTGGAGCTTACCGAGGATCGCGGTCATGTAATGCTTCACCGTCTTCTCGGCGAGGCCCAGTCGGCCGCCAATCTCGGCATTCGACAGGCCGGCCCCGACCAGCTCGAGCACCTCGCGCTCAAAGGGTTGATCATTCGGACTCATCCGGCCGCGGTCCAGGCTCTCCGAGCGCGTGTGCAACGGCCTGCTGGACGCCCATCGCCTGCCCACGCTGCCAGGCCGATCGCCACTTCGACGTCTCGGTCCGGCGTCGCGCGGCGTCCAGGTATCCACTATCGATCGCCCGGTCGGAGGCCAGCGGCTGCGCCGACATGGAGTCCCACAACGCGTGCGCAGCTCCGGCCAGCTCCGCAGCCCGCTCGTCCTGCCCCTCGGCGGCGCTCAGGACCGATATGGCCTGCAGCTCTTCGGCGATCCCGAATCGCTCGCCAAGCTGCCGGAAGCCGCGCAGGCTCGCCAGGAACAGACGCCTGGCGGCATGTAGGTCGCCTCGCAAGAGTGCGATGTATCCGAGGTATCCGGTTGTCCGGGCGACGAACAGGTTGTCCCCGACGTCTCGATAGCCCCGCAACGCCTCTTCGAGCAACCTCCGGGATCGAGTCAGATCGGGGCCGTGCATAACGGCCATTCCAAGAACCAGGAGCGACGTCGCCACGAGCCAGGGGGAACAGACCTCACGACAGATTCGGACGGCCTCTTCGAGTGGACCCAGCGCATCGGGGAGCCGTCCCTCGGCCAGAGCCACGATGCCCCGCACGGTCAGCCCATTGCGGATGCCGAGCTGGTCGTGGTCTGACTGCGCTACCTGGAGAAGCTCGTCCCCGAGCCGGCGCGCGTGCGCGTAGTCGCCCTGGTAGTAGCTGATCCAGGCATCGCCCCAAAGTACCTTTCGGCGAACAGGAGAATCGCCGGCGGGTGCGGAGGTGCCGCGCGAACCAATGCTGCCGGGTGACGCACGCACCCGCCCCGGGTCGGCCCCGAGGGCGCGGTCCAGCCACAGCCGCGCTTCCGGGTAATCGCCGTGACGACGCCAGAACAGCCACAGCGCGCCTGCGAGACGTTGAGCGAGAACGACCTCCTCGTGCTCGATCGACCAGGCCATCGCGGCTCGGAGATTGTCCTGCTCGGCCTGCAGGCGCCGATACCACCACTCCTGCTTCGATCGACCGAGCTCCGGCTCGGCGGCCTCGGCCAGCTCGGCAAAGACAGTGGTGTGCCGCCGGCCGAGCTCGTTCGCCTCGCCGTGCGCCTGCGCCTGCTCGCTCGCAAACTCGCGGATGACGTCGAGCATCCCCCACCGCGGGCCGTCCCCGGCTCTCTCGTGGACCGTAATCAGGTTGTTGTCGACAAGCACGCTCATGTCCGGCCGAAGCTCGCCGTCACCACCGTCCGCAGTGCAGATCGACCCGGCAGTCGTGAGCGTCCATCCCGCCGCAAACACCGATAGCTGTCGAAACAGACGCTGCTCGCCCGGCTGGAGCAGGTCATAGCTCCAGGCGACCGTGTCGCGCATCGCCTGATGCCGAGCCGGCAGGTCTCGCGGACCACCGACGAGAAGGTCGAGGCGGTGGTCGAGCTGCTCCTGCAGTGTTGCCAGCGGCAGGTGCCGGAGGCGCACAGCCGCGAGCTCGAGCGCGAGCGGGAGTCCGTCGAGCCGGCGACAGATCTCCGCTATGGCGTCCGCCGTCTCGTCATCGAGCACCAGATCGCGTTTCACGGAGTGGGCGCGCTCGAGGAACAGGGCCGTGGCCGGGTATGCGTCGAGGTCCAGGCCGCGCACGCTCCTGTCGGGGACCGCGAGAGGCGCCAATCGGAGCTCGTGTTCGCCCCGAACTCGAAGGGGCGCTCGGCTGGTGACGAGGAAGGTCACGCGAGGGCAGGCAACCGCAAGCTCGGCCACGAACGCTGCCGCGGGCAGAAGGTGCTCGAACGTGTCAAGCACCACGAGCGCTTCGCGCTCACGGAGGTGGTCTCGAAGCGCCTCGGCTATTGGCTTTCTGACTGCCGTCAACCGCAGCTCACGCGCGATCAGCGAAGGCACCAGGCCGGGATCGCGCGTAACCGCAAGCGGCACGAAGATCGCGCCGTCGGCGAAATCGACCTGGGACTGATTGGCCGCCTCGATCGCGA
>JANMQO010000186.1:0-4503 GCA_031370565.1 Chloroflexota bacterium | reverse complement strand
GAACAGGGCGATCGCCTGCTCCATGAGGTGCGACAGGGGCAGGAGCGAGACGAGTCGGTGCTCCTGGGGCGGGATCGCGTTGTGGGCCGTCTCGACGGTCGCCACCACGTTGGCGTGGCTGAGCATGACGCCCTTGGGCGTCCCGGTCGTGCCGCTGGTGAAGATGATCTCGAACAGGTCGTCCGGCCGGGGGCGCGGCCAGGCGGCCAGCTGCGCTTGCCAGTCGGCCGGCCAGTCCGCGTCCGGTTCGGCAGCCAGCTCGTCGACGGTCGACATCGGGAACCGCTCCAGTCCGGCCTCGCGCGGGTCCGGCGCGTCCCGGCCGGTGCCCAGGGCGAGCCGGCTCGCCTCCGACGCCGCGGCGATCCGTTCGACCGCGTCCGGGGCCATCCGCAGGTCGAGCGGGACGAGCACGACGCCCGCCCGGATCGCCCCGAAGTAGACCGCCGGCACCGCCGGGGTGGCCGGTGACCAGACGAGCAGCCGATCGCCTGGCTGGAGGCCGGCTGCCCGCAGTCGCCAGGCCGCCGCCCGGCTGCGCCGCTCCAGGTTGCGGTACGACCACGTCTCGCTCGTGCCGTCATCGTGCCGGAGGGAGAGCGCCGGGCGGTCGCCGAAGCGGGCGGCGCTCTCGTCGAGGATGTCGAGCAGGATCTGCATGCCCCACAGGGTACCTTCTGTCCATTGGGCGCCGGTGGCAGGGGCGGCAGCGCATGAGTGAGCGTCCGGGAGGATCTGGTCTTCGCCGTGCGCGACGCCCTCTTCGACGTCTCGGAGCTGGGGATCGCGGCACTCTCGGTGCCCGCTGTAGCGGGATCCCTCGACCTGCTCGTCACAGGATGGCGGAGTTGTGAAGATGGCGAGGTCCCGTCGCTACGCGTTGACGGGCTCCGCATCGGGCGGTGGCGTCCCGAAGATGGCGAGGTCCCGGCGCGGTGCGGTCTGTTTGGTGAGGCGGGCCGCGACAATACGGTCGTAGCGGAACCACCGGGGAGCCTGGCGGAGTCGACACCAGGCCGCGAGGAACCAGTGGTCGTTCGTCCGCGCCAACAGCTGAGGCTCAACAGAACGGGTGGACGTGTTGCCGGTCGAATCTCGATAGTTGATGGTGACGACGCGGCACTCGATCAGGGCTTGTTCGATAGCGTGCACGGCGCGGTCGTTCATCGCTGGTTGGCTATCGTGGCTGACCCACACCCGCTGGCCCAACTCGGCGACGGTGGCCTTGGCGGACGGTCCGAGCAGATCGAACAGCTTGTCCAGGGCGGCGCGGCCGTCCCGGTGGAGTGGTCCCGAGGGGTTGGTGGCGAGAGCGACGGCGATGGCAATCGCTTGGGTCGGGGTAAGGTTCACCGCCGGCAGGCTGGCGCGGTCGTCGACGACGTAGCCGCCGCCGGGTCCGGGTTGCGCCCAAAGTGGGAATCCCGACTGCTGCAGGGCGGATACGTCGCGTTTGATGGTGCGCGTGCTCACTTCGAATCGCTGGGCGAGCTGTCCCGCCGTCCGCCCTCGCCGACCGGCTCGGCGCAGTTCCTCGCCGAGCGCATAGAGTCGGTCGGTTCGATTCACCGCGGAATAGTGACAGAACGGTGTCACCGACGCCGCCGGATACTGGTCCCATGAACAAGAGAACTGCGGATGCTGTCGTGCTCATACCCGGCTACTGGTTGGGGGGCTGGGCGTGGGAGGCTGTCACCGGCGTACTCTCCACCGCGGGGCTCGAAGTGGCAGCGGTGACGCTGCCCGGTCTCGAATCGGCCGAGACCGAGCGCCGTGGTATCGGTCTGAGCGACCACATCATGGCGGTGGCGAACATCGTGAAGCACGCCGGGCGGCCATGCGTTCTCGTCGCCCACAGCGGCGCCGGCACGGTCGTCAGCGGCGTCGTCGACACCATGCCGGAACGAGTGTCGCGGGTGCTCTACGTCGACAGCGGTCCCTCATCTGACGGCACCAGTGCCCGACCGGATCTCGAGCCGGGCACGGTTGAGATACCGTTGCCGAGCTGGGAGCAGTTGCGCCAATCAGGAGCGAGCCTCGACGGGCTCGACACCACCATGCTCGAACGATTCCGGCGCAACGCGGTGCCTCACCCGGCCGGACCCGCCCGCGACGTGCTCACCCTTACCAACCCGGACCGATACGCGGTTCCGGCCACACTGATCTGCTCGTCGTTCCCCTCGGCCCAGGTGCGCCAGTTCGCCGGGAGCGGCCATCCGATGTTCGCCGAGATCACGAAATACGACGACGTGACCTACGTCGATCTGCCCACCGGGCACTGGCCCATGTGGTCGCGCCCGGCGGACCTCACCCGAGCCATCCTGGGGTCCATCTCATGACCGAACCGGCCACGCCCTGCGACGAACGTGAACCCGTCGCCGTCCTTTTCGGAGCGTTGCCCCTCGACGAGTTGGCAATCCCCTCCAGCATCCGCCTTGGAGAACGGATCGCAAGCCACCACGACGGTGTCGTCGTCACCAAGCAGGACGAGTTCGCACTGGTCGCGAAGGTGACAGTGGGTCAGGCCAGGACAGTGACCGTCTCCCGAGACGGCCGAGACCTCAGCTGGCGATGCAGCTGCACCCGACGCACGGACCTGTTCTGCAAACACCTCACCGCCACTGTCTTCCACCTGCGCCATCAGATCGGTGTTGGCAGTTCATCTCGAGCGTGCGTGCCCTGATGGCGGTTCTGCGAACGGTGGCCATCCGGTCACACCAGATGCTGGCTCGAATGCTTCGTGCGCGCGCCTCTGTGTCGGATCTCATCAGGCTGCTCGACGACCTCGGCCCATCCGCCATCCGGGCTCTTGCAGACGCAATGGGAGCGGGTGCGCTACGGCGACTACCGAGTGGAGTTCGATTCGATCATGGCCTACAAGGACTCCATGCCGGGCGTGGCGAGCGCACGGTCAGGGCCGACGTGGCATACGGAGCTGCGGTTCGGTCGGGCGCGGCGGAGCGTCGCTTGTGACCTCGGCCGCGAGTTCTCTCGCGACGACCACGGCGGCGTACGCTGGGTCAATGCGCAACTCGTACACGGCGCTCGGTTCGGCGGCTGCCCCGGCGATCGTGTTCATCCACGGCACGCGGCTGTCGCGGGGCATGTGGCAACCGCAGCTGGCGGCACTGGCTGGCCAGTTCCGGGTCGTCGCGCTGGATCTGCCGGGCCATGGTGCGCTGCGCGACCGGCCGTTCCGCTGGGACGAGGCCGTCGAGGAGGTTGCCCGGGTGATCGATGAGGCAGCCGGCGGCCGGGCGATCCTCGTCGGCCTGTCGCTCGGCGGGTATGTCGCGATGGACGTCGTCGCCCGCCATCCGGAACGGGTCGCGGGATTGGTCATCTCCGGGGCGTCCGCGGAACCGGCCGGCCCGCTGGGGCTGCCGATCCGCGCCTTCGCGGCGATCCTGGGCCGGGTGCCTGTCCGGACTCTGGATCGCCTCAACCGCGCATGGTTCCGCTGGCGCTACCCAGCGGCAACCGCGCGCGCGATCCTGGCCGGCGGGTTCGCCTTCGAGGGTGGCGTCGACGCGCTGCGCGAGCTGCGCCGCCGACGGTTCGGCTCGGCGCTGGCCGGCTACCCGGGTCCGGTGCTCGTCCTGAACGCCCAGTTCGATCCGATCTTCCGGCTGGGCCAACGCCGCTTCTGCCGGGCGCTGCCTGACGTGCAGGTCACCGTCCTGCGCGGTGCGACCCACCTGGCCAACCTCGATCGGCCGTCCGCCTTCAGCGCCCGGATTGCCCGGTTTGCCGCCGAGGTGTCGACGGAGCGCGCATAGGCGGTCCGGCGCGCCTGCGGCACGTGACAAGGTCGTCGTAGGAGCACCAATATCCGCCAATCATGACAATCTTGGCCTCTGATTGGCATGATGGGCGACCTCTTGCGTGTCAAGACGCTCGTCTCGCCCAACATCAACCTCGGCCCCAGTCCCGTCCCCGGCGGCGATGGTTCGGTCAAACATCGCATGATCCGCGGTTTCGATGCACGCCACCGGCCCAGCTGGCGTTAGTCTTCCAGTGCGTAGCTCTTCGGCCAGCGAGCGATGGAGGGGGCGATTGGATCAGCCGCAGCTCAACTGGATCGCCAACTACATCTGGGGTATCGCGGACGACGTGCTCCGCGACCTGTATGTTCGCGGCAAGTACCGCGATGTGATCCTGCCCATGACGGTGCTGCGTCGCCTGGACTCGCTCCTCGAGTCGACCAAGCCTGCCGTGCTCGACATGAAGGCCACGCTGGACAAGGCTGGCATCGTCAATCAGGACCAGGCGCTCCGCCAGGCCTCAGGGCAGGCCTTCTACAACACCTCCCGGTTCACCCTGCGAGACCTCCGCGCCCGGGCCAGCCAGCAGCAGCTCAAGGCGGACTTCGAGGCGTATCTCGACGGCTTCTCAGCCAACGTGCAGGACATCCTCGAAAAGTTTGAGTTCCGCAACCAGATCCCGCGCCTGTCCAAGGCCGACGCACTGGGCACGCTGATCGAGAAGCTGCTCTCGCCCGAC